>NZMW01000004.1:0-244438 GCA_002694685.1 Balneola sp. | reverse complement strand
CTCAANTTTAGTTAAATTGTTTTTTCATTTATCTACCTGGCTTTGATACTACTTTACTTCATACTTTTTACTTTTTTCTCCTCTGACACAACTTATGTCGATAAAACACATACTCAGGTAAATGAATATGTGGAAAACATTTTGGCAGGCAACAACAAAACCATAAATAGTTGGGCCTTAAATGAAATTGCAACTCTTAATTGCAAAGGACTAAAGATAGTTCAGTCTAACATTCAGGCACTTCCTGAATATGCAGACTATTACCAAAATTTAGATTGTTCCCAACCTACTGATCCGGATGAGAACACACATGGTATTTTATTTTGGGACAAACCTCAGGCAAGCTTATACCAAAATATCATTCAAGTTAAGGATACTGTTGGCGTAGATATTTTAGGGTATGATCAATATCCGCTGATACACTTTTTACTCTTGATGAAAGGTAACCCTACTACCCATTTCTCTACAAACTATCTTTCAAAGGCTCTTGAAGTTTGGATTAAAGATATTCAGTCACCGCAAAGCTTAGGTGAGCTTGAACATGCTCTTATCTTGTCAAATATTATTCGAACTGCATATGTGTTAGATGATTATGAAGTTATTGATCAGAACTATGAACTATTCCTTAATCAGTCTCAGCTGCCAAATTCAACTCATAAACTAAAACTATTCGGAGCATTTGACTATACCTTTTACCTCTATGGGCGGTATGATAAATCATTACAGCTTCAAAGAAATAATTCTCTTCCTCTAGCTGAATTCATTGGATTAAAAAGTGATGTGCAAGCTTTAAAAAATAGGCAGGGTGCTTACTTATTCTCACTAGGCAAATTCCAAGAGTCAAAAACAATTTATGAGGAACTCTATAATGACTCAGAGACTCTTGAGGATCAATATACATTATTCACAAATCTTGGAATAAATTATTTAAAACTTGGGCAATCAAGCAAATATGTCTCTTTCCAGTTACGAGCACTTGAACTTAAAGATGACATAGAAGACTACACTTCTCTATTAAACATTTACCGAAATCTATTTATTTACTACAGCTCTGTAAAAGATATTGGTACAGCCTTGACCTATATAGATGAAGCCAAACAAGTGGCAATTGAGAATCAGGACACTACAGAGTTAGCTTTAATTAATTCTTACTTGGGTTCTTTCTACTGGACAAACTATAAAGATGCCGATAAAGCTTTAGCAAGCCTTAATGCAGCTTATGAGGTATTATCACCTGAGAAAAACTATGATACTTACATCGATTTATTAATTGAAAAAGCGTCGGTACTGAGTAGAATTGATTCACTTGAGTCTGCTAATAAATTATTTACGGAAGTCAAGGAATTAACCTTGTCAAAAGCTGATACTCCCGACTACATCGATGCAATGATCAATCTTACTGCTATCCACTTAAAAAGAGGGGAACTGAGTAAGGCATCAGAAAATTTAGAGGAAATAAAGCTTTACGACCTCAACAATATTGATTTTCCTCTTTCAACAAAATATCAAACCGTTCGGGCAAACTATTTAAGCCTTATTGGAAATAATCGAAAAGCTATCACTAACCTGTTACCGGTCATTGACCTCATTATTGATCGAGCTAAGAATAATACAGATGCACAAGAAGGATATTGGTCGGTAGAGGAAGAGTACCTTGATGCTTTTGAACTTATTGTTGAGTTGCTAATCAACAATAACCGTCAGAATGAAGCATTAGTCATTTTAGACAGGTTAAAAACTATCAACGATGCCTCACTTTATAACAGCCCATTGGTTAAAGCCGCCAAGCTTACAGAAGAAGAACTGGCTGAAGAGAAAAGGCTAAATCAAAAACTTCAATCGCTAAGAAAAGAATATCTAAATGCCAGTGAGGAAAATCGATTTGCCTTACAAACTGAGATTGATCGTATTTCTGCCGTAAGAGACCAAATATTATCTGAGGTCAACCTGGCTAAAGAAAACCCTTTACCGGCTATCTGGTCGATCCAGCGATCTTTAGAAGCAAATGAACTGCTTCTCCACTTTACAGAAGTCGGAAATGAGCTTTATGTAGCCCACCTTACATTAGGTGATATCAGAATCAAGAAGTTTGATTTTGATAAAGAACAGCAGGACTTATTCACTAATATTGGTAATGAACTAGCATCAGGCAGTACAAACCTTGATGACCTTTATCAATTATATCAAGTGCTCGAATTAGAAGATATTCCCGATCACATTTCTCAGATCTCAGTTATTCCAGATAATTACCTTTATAGAATACCTCTTGAAGTGCTTCCTACAAAGAAACCTGATTCACCCATCAGCTACGGAAGCTCCAAGTACCTCATTGAAGACTATAGTTTCAGATATTTTACTTCCTTAAAAGAGTTTGACGGCAACCGAAGAAGTTTCGACAAAAAAACTGAGTATGAATTTTCAGGGTTTGCTATTTCTGATTTCAAGATGTTTACAGGCACAGACCTCCCCTCCCTTCCTTACGCCACCGTTGAAACGAATAATATTTCGAATATCCTTACATCACTAAGTAATAAAAAAGTCTATACAGGAGACGCAGCGACCAAAGCTATTTTTAAGGAAAAAATAAGCTCGTCAAGACTTATCCATGTTGCAACTCACAGTGAGGTAAGTGAACAGGATCCATTATTTTCCACTATTTACCTGAAGAATTCAGACAGCAACGATTCTCTTCAATCAGATCAAGCTCTTTATGCATATGAGCTATTTGATACTCCTCTGAATACTGAGTTTATTATGTTGAATTCATGCAGCTCAGGCTCTGGTAACTACATCCAGGGAAGCGGGATTATGGGTATAAGCCGTGCGTTAAGATATGCCGGAGCAAAAAGTCTGGCTCTAAATTTGTGGTCCGTAAATGATAAAGTAGCCTCTGAATTCGCTACCGATTTCTACGACTACTTGAACAATGGTGAAACCAAAAGTGAAGCAATAAGAATGGCAAAGCTTAATCAACTAAGAAAAGCGAATGCTAACCCGCATTTTTGGGGAGCTTATATGATGATTGGGAACCCGTCGCCCATAACGGACAAATCCTCTAATCCGGTTCTTCTCTTTTCACTACTTGCCCTGACTATTTTATCCACCGGATTAGTAACCTATCGAAAAGAGTTTCAATAAAAAAGACGCTTTTCTTTTCAGAAGAAGCGTCTTAATAGTTTAAAATAGTTAGTTACTTAGCTTATCTACTGCTCAAAACGTTGTCTAAAGCATCCACATAAGTTTTGGCAACACGGCTGTAAGCACCATTCAGCTCATAAGCCTTAGAAAAGGCAACTTCAGCTTCCTGAAGTCGATCTAACTGAAAGTAAGTGTTTCCTAAGAACCAATATCCTTTTTCCAAAGTAAGCACATCAATATCCTCTTGGGCAGTAACAATGCTGAAGTTTTCAATTGAAGAAGAATAATTACCCGAATTGTATTGAATAGAACCTAAACTTAGAGCGATTTCTGCTTTAAGCTGGGGATCCGTTGTTTCTTTAAGTTCGGCTTGAAGTATCGAAGTGGCTTCTGCAACTTCTCCATCTGTAGCCATTCTAATGGCACGTCGAATTACCTCATTCGTAACTGTGGGCGAAATTCCATCATTATTACGCACAACATCTAAGCCGATTTGTGCAACTGGACTCACGGAAAAATCTCCAGAAGTATTCATGTTCATTACACCAACTACTCCAGCTATTAATATCACAGCGGCTGCAGCGGCATATTGAGCCACTTTGCGTAGGGTGTAAACTTTGGAAGTTGGTTTTTCTGCGTGCTTGCGATCAATTACAGCTTTAACGTTGGCCACACTTTTCATGTAGTCCATGTAATATTCATCTTGAATTAGCTCAGCCCATAGCTCATCAGTTTGTTCCGCGTCTAATTCGCCATTCACGTACAGATCAATCTTCCTCTCTAGGTCTTTATTAATCTTACTTTCTATCATTATCGTATTATGTTTATGATTACTAACTGTGATATAAACGTTTAATCATTAATGGCAGATTTTTTTGCTGACATAAATGATAATTTAGCCGTCATTTGTACTACCCATATCAAATTATCTCTGACAAGAGTAAACAATAGATCATTTGTTACAGTTTTATTTCTTTTTTTTGAAAAAATTATCTTTGTACCGTCTTTTCTTATTATCAAGAGTTATTTATGAAATAATGTTACAAAGTATCCCTTTAGAAATTATACTATTAAACGATTCTAATCATTGGTATTTATGCCTCAAAAATTGAACATAACAGCCTTCTTCATTCTTCTATTTCTATTTATTAGCTGTGACAATAATAAAGTAGAGTTAACCGGGAATATTGACTACCTGGGAGAAGCTCATATTATCCTCCAAGAACAACCCATCCACTATAAGTACGCCCCCGTTGTGCGTGACACCTTTTCTGTTTCCGAAACAGGTTCCTTTTCATTTGTAACAACCGGAACTGAACAGATCAAAACACTCATCATTAATGACGAATCATATCCCCTAATTCTTTCTCCCGGTAAACACTTGGACATCAATATTTCACGATCTGACTTTCCTCAGGAGGTAAACATAAAAGGCTATTCGGGAAATTGGGATGAACGATATAACAGTTATCTAAATGAAATAAGCTCCATAGAAACCCAGATTCCAATTGAAGAAGAGAAAATAAAGGCTGGAGAAAAAAATAATCTTTTAGAACTCAGCAAGAACAAGTATCAAATTGCGGAAAGCAAACTTAATGATACTCCCCTTCGTGATTATTACCTCAAAGCCATTGGAGAGTATCTTGTTTTTAAAGTACGCGCAATTGAATATAACCAACGCTTTTTTGAAGATTTTGACGCTGAGGCTGCCCGAAAAGAAGTCTTTGCGGAAGCCGACTCCCTTAACTTTTTCACTATAGAATCACTTGAGGCGCAGAGAGCTGGAATTCGTGATTTCGCTCATTATTTCGCCCGAACATTTGGAGTCTATGACAGTGTTAAAAAAGCCTATGGGCAAGAAGATTTAGCAGAGTATGATATCAAAAGACTGGCCTACGAAGAGCTCAACGAAAAAAGACTTCGGGTTCTGGAACATATTAAAACTCGCGACGCCTTAGCTCATGCCCGCATGTATTTAGTGGCAGAACGAATCGGCGAGCAACCGCTTGAAGTAGCAAAGCCAAGCTATGAGGCATATCTGACAGAATTTTCTGATTACCCTAAGTACACCGAATTTTTGACTTACTTCTTTAATGAGATTAAGTCTGTTTCTCCGGGTCAGCCTGCCATCCCTTTTTCCTTGCCAGATCTTGATGGGGATATCCATACCATGAACGACTACCACGGGAAGTTCGTATTGCTTGATTTCTGGGCGGGCTGGTGCCAGCCTTGTCTGGAGGAGTTTTCTTATATGAAAGACATTTATGCCGAATATTCCCGAGATGAACTCGAGATTATTGGGATTTCTAATGAAGTTGATAGCTTAGTATGGGTACAAGACCTCGAACGCTTCGACCTTCCCTGGGTTCAGCTTTATAGCGGAAAGGGATTTAATGAAGAAACCTTTAAAGCTTATAAAGGCGGCGGGATTCCTTTTTATATTTTAGTAGATCCGGAAGGAAAAATAGCTCGTTATAACGATATTCGACCTTCTTTTAACTTCAATCCTGTTTTGGACAGTTTGCTCTCACAACATAAAAACCAACTCAACTAATGCTTCGACTTTTATTACCTCTCCTGCTCTTACTTTCTGCCATTGGCTGCCAGCAAAAAGGTGCCACACAACCTGAAGAAATCATTGACGCAAAAAGGCTGGGGCAGATGATCCTGATTGGGTTTCGGGGAACTGAACTCTCCTCTGCTGATTCTGTATATAAAGACCTTAAAGAGCGAAACATAGCCGGAGTCGTACTATTTGACCGGGACGTCATTACAGGTAACAGAAGCCGGAATATCGAAAACCCAACTCAGCTTCTGCAACTTTCCAGTGATATCATTTCAAATGCATCAACGCCGCCGATTATAGCAGTAGATCAGGAAGGTGGTTTGGTAAGCAGACTAAAAGAAAGTAAGGGCTTTCCGGAATCGGTGTCCGCAGAATACTTGGGCAATTTGGATAATGAAGATTCTACCCGACACTATGCTCGCATAATGGCCCAGGAATTCATGGTAGTTGGCACCAATACCAACTTTGGCCCTGTGATTGATGTCAATACCAATCCTGACAATCCGGTAATTGGAAGGCTTGAGCGTAGTTTTTCCTCTGATCCCGAAAAGGTGGTTGAGCATGCAGGATATGTTATTGATGAATATTCAAAAGAAGGGGTCTTATCAGTTCTAAAGCATTTTCCGGGACATGGAAGTTCAACTACTGACAGTCACCTTGGCTTTACGGATGTAACAGATACCTGGGACCAAAAAGAACTCATTCCTTACAAAGAATTTTTTGCCAAGAAAGAAATTCATGCCGTGATGACGGCGCACATTTTTAACGCGAATATTGATTCCGTTTGGCCGGCCACCCTTTCTGAAAAAACCATCAATGGACTGCTTCGTGACTCTTTGGGTTTTGAGGGCGTTGTGTTTTCTGATGATATGCAGATGGATGCCATCCGTGCAGAGTATGGTTTGGAAACAGCCATTCAGCAAGCCATAAACGCCGGAGTAGATATTCTAATCTTTGGTAACAATTTGGTTTATGATGAAGACATTGCAGAACGTGCCGTCGAAATTATTCAAAAGCTTTTACGGGAAGGAAAAGTTGAAAAAGAAACGGTAGAAAAATCACTGGCTCGAATCGATTCCCTTAAAACAAATGTAATTGCCGAACTTTGCAGTTGCTTTAATTTTTGATTGATGAGTAAATCTCTGCTGCTATCCAAAACAGAAAATTACGTTCGGAAAAAACTTGAGGGTGAAGGCACTGGTCACGATTGGTGGCATATCCACCGGGTTCGAAATACGGCTTTAAAGCTTGCTATAGAAGAAAAGGCTAATCTTTTTATTGTTGAAATGGCTGCATTATTGCACGACATCGCTGATCATAAATTCCACGATGGGAATGAAGAAATTGGTCCTGCTACCGCAAAAAAATGGCTTCAGGAATTAAAGGTAGAAGAACCTCTTATCATCCATATTTGCGATATTATTCGGGATGTCTCTTTTAAAGGAGCAGATGTAGAAACCCCCATGAAAACCATTGAGGGGAAAATAGTACAAGATGCAGATCGCCTTGATGCTCTGGGTGCTATCGGTATTGCCCGTGCTTTTGCTTACGGCGGATATAAGGGTCGCGAGCTTTATAATCCCGACATCAAACCCGAAGCTCATGATTCGTTTGAGGCCTACAAAAAAAGTACCGGGCCAACCATCAACCACTTCTACGAAAAACTCTTTCTACTCAAAGACCGGATGAACACTGATTCAGGAAAACAAGAAGCCGAAAAAAGACACCAGTTCATGAAAGAGTACGTAGATCAGTTTATGGCCGAATGGGATGGAAATTCTGAATTATAAATTGTGGGTTTTAAACCAGAATTAATTCAAAAATTTCCAAGCCGGCACTTCTAATTTCCTCGGTACGCTTCTCCTTCAATAATCCATTCCGGTTCGCCAACCCCTTTCAGATAGTAATCAAAATACTCTTTCATGCGGATGGCGTAATCCAGCTTGTTACTGAATTTTTGGGGATGATGCGGTTCATCATGATACTGCAAAAACACCACGTCTTTGTTATATCGGCGCATAGCTAAATACATCTCAATACTTTGATACCACGGCACAGCTCCATCTGCATCACCATGCATAATGAGCATCGGGGTTTCGATTCTATCGGCAAAGAATACCGGTGAGTTTTCGATATACTTTTCGGGTGCTTCAATCAAACTTTGTCCAATTCTACTCTGGGTTTTCTCATATTGAAATTGACGTGCAAGTCCTGATGCCCAACGAATTCCACTGTAGGCACTTGTCATATTACTAACCGGTGCACCGGAAACAGCGGCATCAAAAATATCAGTTTGAGTGACCATGAAAGCTGTTTGATAGCCACTCCAGGAGTGTCCGTGGAGCCCCAACTTATCTTCATCTGCTATACCAATTTCAATAAGTTTCTGGATTCCAGGTACTAAACTTTTGGTGGAAGCAAAGCCGGGCTCACCAATTTCAAACCGAATATCCGGCAGAAAAACCACATATTCATCACTTGTATATTGCGCAAAAACCGGGCGGTGATTTGTTTTGGGTTCATTGAAATCGTGCAGACGGTCCGTAAAGAAACGGTAGTAGTAAGTCATGATGGGGTAGCGTTTGTTCGGATCATAATTATCCGGCTTGATAACTACCCCTTGTATAAACTTCCCATCCAGGCTTAACCAATCGATAAGCTCTGCCTTTCCCCAATTCCACTTTTCATGAAGGTCATCATGGAGATTTGTAAGCTTATTGGTTCTTTTAAATTGCCAGTTATTCGACACCCAGATATTCGGAAACTCATCATAGGCTTCTCTTTTATATAGTACTGTGTTGGCATCTTCGGCTTTTTCCACAAAGGTGAATTTCTTGTCCTCTTCAAGCAATCGGCTAACCCCTGATCGATTTGCTTTGGCGGAATAGAATCCGAAGTTTTTGTTCATATCGTGGTAGGAGTTCAGTAATAAATCTTCATTATTTGAATAGGCTTCACCCCAATCTTTATTCATCCGCTCGATCCGAAAAATTCGTTTTGCTTCACGGCCTTCACCATTCGTTATATTCATGGGTTCACCGAAATCTGTAGGGAATCTCCAGATATCGTACTTATCGTAGATCATCACGGCGCGCTCACCTTCAATCCATCCGGCAACACCATAATCTGGCACTCTGGATGGATAATCATGATCTTCATCATAAAAAGGCACATCCATATTTTGTGTAATATTTCGTATTGTGCCTTCTTCAATATCCAGCATATTCCAGTGCTTATTGGTGTAGAAAACTGCAAATTTTCCGCCCGGCGATAGGTTCACTCCTTCCGATAATTTCTTTCCAATAATCGTTCGCTTACCTGTTTCCAAATTCACGTAGTACCAATCGTCGAAGAAACCTTCCCAGGTCATTTCTTTCATATATGGAACTTGCGAGCTCCCCAGTACTACATTCGGATTATGAGCGATATTTATTTCCGGCATTTCATAATCTGCAAGCTGCACCCACTTTTCTTTATCCAAATGATAGACCGCGGTATAAAGATGATTCTTAGTTGAATTCCAGCTTACAATCTCATGGGTTTTAATTCTCGGATCATCTCCATGCCAAACATCCAAGCCCCGATCTTCCACAATGTCATCTACGCTATAGATATCTATTTCCTCGTCGTCATTGTCTTCTTTCTTAGTATCTAAAGCCATCATTTCAGCATCCATGAATCCAAAAAACAGACGATTGCCATCATGTGTAAAAACAAGGTTGTTGTTCGAGCGGAGCACAAATCCTTCATTTCCATCATCAGCATTTAGTATAGTTGAGAGGTCGTCACTATTCCCATCCCAAATATGTATGGAAGCATTGCTTTCCGTGTATGAAGTATCATAAGTGGCTTTGGTGAAGGCCAGTTTTTGCAGGTCGTAATCCCAAGTCAGGTTGGCGTAGTATCCACGTTCAACTGCATTTACTGATCGTGATTCTTCATCATTCAAATCAAAAACATACACCCCATTTTCTTGGTTGGAAGTATCTACTACCGAATACGCCAGGTAATTAGAAAGACTGTCAAATTCCATTTCCCTTACAAAAGAAAGCTCAAATTCAGAACCGGAATTCACATTACGAAGCGTAACAGACGTCCCCAATTTCTTATTCTTCGATTTCAGATCCTCTACTGCTTTCGATTGATAATGCTTAATAGCCAGCCAGTTTCCATCCTCAGAAAACGTAAAGGATTGCACGCTGTCAAAATCGGTTATGGAACCATCGTTTGTAGCAAGTAAAGATAGTCCTTGTTTGGGAGCATTCTTTTTGACTTTCAGTTCTTCTGCAAGCGGCACCTTTCTGTAAGCAGCAACCCACGCACCGTTCGGGGTGATTCTTGGAGAGGCACCTAATACCATCGAGTATGTATTTCTGCCATTAATACTCTTCACTTCAACCCGTCCATCTCCACGGTCCGGCCACACTTCATAGGCGACCCAATTACCATTATCTGACAATTGAATTGAACCAATGTCCTCGAATTTCATAACGTCTTCGAAACTCAAAACGCCCTGAGCCGTACCCAAGCCTGGCACTAATAACGCTGCAATTAAAAAAAGAAATAAACGGGTTTTCAGTAAATGCATGATTCTATACTTTGTTGAAAATGATGATTCAAATTAAATGTATTCGTGCATCAGATGAAATTATATATTGGTTTCTTTAGGATTCTTTTACCTCAATAACTTTACGGCTTATGAAAAACTCAGATTACACCTACGATTATCTCCTTGAAGCTTTTACACAAGCAAAAGAAACGGCAGATCATTTGGTTCAAAATACGGCTGATGATGTCTTTCTTCGAAAACCGGCCGAGGATAAGTGGAGTATGGGAGAAATTCTAAATCACCTGACACAAGCCGGAAACGAATACCTCCCCCAAATAAAAAAAGGCCTTAACAAACCTGACGAAGATTTACCTAAAGGCAGCGATCCTTTCACACCGAATTTTCTATTTCGCTGGTTTATTGGACAAGTAAGCCCGGAAAACCGGCGTAAACTGCCAACCGTTGCCGCTTTTGAACCGGTGGAAGGAAAAGCGATGAATAAAAAAGATGTACTCGATGGATTCCTAAAACTGCAGGACGAAATCATTCACATCCTCAAAAAAGCAAAGCTGGAACAGCTGGACTTAGATCACATCAAAACCCGAAACCCTATTGTGAAATTTGTGCCGATGTCGCTGACGTCATGCTTTGCTATTCAAGAAGCTCACCAAAGAAGGCATTTTGAACAGATGAGAGAATTGAAGGAAAGGTTTGGAGCCTAAAGTCGTCTCACAGCAGTTGCCCGGGATCTGGTTATCCTTCTTCAATCATTCAGCTTTTAACACATCCAGATTCCTGCCTCCGCAGGAATGACTAAATCAGTAACTGATCACCGATCAAATTTTCGCTTTCGCTCAGGGTATTTGTCATAGGGAAACAAAAATAAGCCATAGGGTTCCGCTCCCTCTTTGCCCACATCCTGATGATGTCGCTGATGTGCTCTTCGAACCAGCTTCATAATTTTACTGTCGCTGCTGAAGGGCACAAATCGTTTGTGTGTGAACAGGTCGTGGATTATAAAGTACAGCACTCCGTAGGCGGCGATGCCGGCTCCAATCCCAAATGCCGGGGAACTAAACATGGCTTCCGCCCCATCTACCATCAGCCAGATTGAAACTCCTGCAAAAAATAGTGAGAAAATATCGTTTAGCTCGAACAGTCCATGGTCAGGTTTATGATGTGATTCGTGAATATCCCACAAAATTCCGTGAAACAACCAGCGGTGCACACAATAGGAAACAACTTCCATCCCCACCATTCCTGCTATTGTGAAACCCGCCAAATATAACCAATCCATTCTGCCACTTTGTTTTACTGCAATTTGAAGTCCTGACTTCCGAATAGCAAACTAATTTTTCGAGATAATAGTTTACTCTTTCCATGAATACACATACTTTATACATATAATATATGTAAGCAATTGAGGTACGCATGGAGGGACTCGAAATTTATCAGGGAGGTTCAGCAAAGAAGCAGCGAAATGAGGTCAAGCTTTCCCAAAAAGCTGAGACCGGTTTTGTTTCTCCAGCTGCTGATCACCTCCAAAAACCATTGGATTTGGAAGAGCTGATTGTGCATAGGCCGGCCGCTACTTTTTATGTGCGGGCTGAAGGAAATGCTATGAAAGCATCGGGTGTGCATGACGGTGACATCCTTGTTGTTGATCGTTCCGTACATCCTACTGACGGAGCCATTGTAATAGCCGCGATCGAAGAGGAGCCTGTGATAAGGAGGCTGGTTAAGAGAGGGTCGCGGTTATTTTTAATTTCAGACGATGCCCGGTTCGAGCCCATCTCCATTCACCCCGATACTAACTGGCTAATCTGGGGCGTAGTCACGCATGTTATTCACCGGTACGAGACATGAACTTAAACCTGGAGAATTTTAACAATCGAAGTTCTATCGCTTATGCGATGGTGGATTGTAACAACTTTTACGCATCATGTGAACGGGCTTTCAACCCTTCGCTGGAGGGAAAACCAATCGTTATTCTTTCCAATAATGATGGCTGTGTCATTGCCCGTTCTGAGGAGGCGAAGAAACTTGATATTCCAATGGGAGCTCCGGAATTCAAATACCGAAGAATGTTTAAAGAGAATGGTGTTGTCGTTCGCTCTTCCAACTATCCTTTGTATGGTGATATGTCGCAGCGGGTGATGGAAACACTCCGCCACCTTACCCACGCTATTGAGGTTTACAGCATTGATGAAGCATTCGCTGAGGTATCTACTCAAACATACTCTGATCTTCAGAAATACGGTCAACATATCAAGGATACGGTGTATAAATGGACCGGCTTACCGGTATCAGTCGGAATTGCGCCAAGTAAAACGCTGGCAAAAATTGCGAATGAAACAGCTAAGAGAAACCTCACCTATAACGGTGTATTGAATTTATGTGATAACCCCGGGACGGATCAGATTCTGCAAAGCATGCCCCTTCAAAAAGTGTGGGGAATCGGGCAAAGACTTACGGTTCGGCTGAACCGCTTTGAAATCAAGACGGCTTATGACTTAAAGCAGAAAGTAGATCATAAGCGCTGGGTCAGAAAGCATTTAAATGTGACTGGACTCAGAACTGTGCTGGAGCTCAATGGATTACCTTGTATGAAATTAAGCGATGCACTCGACTCCCGAAAAGGCATCCTTACTTCCCGCATGTTTGGAAAGCCCCTGTATGATTTGAATGAAATTCAGGAAGCTGTTTCTACCTACATAAGCCGGGCTGGGGAAAAATTACGGGCTCAGAAAAGTGTAGCCTCCTGTATGCACGTCACGCTTATTGGCGACAAGTACGATAATCTTAAAGGGAAGTATAAATATGGCGGAGGATATTTCTTTCAAGTGCCTACCGCTAACACACCAACTATGCTTCAGGCCGGAAGGGTTATTACCAGACAAGTTTTTCAGGAAAACACAAAGTATAAGAAAGCTGCTGTGATGCTCACCGGAATTGTACCACACAGCGAAGTCCAAATGGATTTATTTGACCCTGAATTGTACACGCAGCGACAGCATCGATTGATGGATTGTCTGGATAAAATTAATACGCGTCATGGCCGGAATACAGCAGCCTTTGCCTCAACCGGATTACATAGAAAAAACCAGAAAGATGCACCGTGGAAAATGAATCAAAATTTTCTAAGTAAAAGATATACCACCGATTGGAAAGATATTATGGTGGCAAAAACTAAGTGATTGGGTGGAGGGTGATATAGTGATATAGTGATATAGTGAAAATCACCCTATCACTATATCACTATATCACCCAACCGTTCCGCTGCTTCTTTACCAAGCTGCATTCCAAGTGCTACCCCCATACCGCTGAGCCCTGCAACTACGATGGTTTTATCTGAAACTCTTTTCAGAATGGGACTCTTAGTATTTGTAAACCCCATGATTCCCGACCATTCTTTTTCAACTTCCCATCCTTCAGGAAGGTTTAAAACATCATTTGCAAAGGATATGAGATGATTTCGGATTTTTTCATTCGTCCCAAATAAAATTGTTGTCTCAACATCAATGTCTAAACTTCGACCTCCGCCAAGCAACAATTGGTTATCCCCAACACCACGAAAATAATAGTAACCCCGATCATAATGATAGGTGCCCTTCCATTTGAAATCGGGAATTGGCTTAGTAACAAATACGAAACCACGTCCGGGCTTTATTTCTACCTCATCCAATAATTCAGCCGTAAATGAATTGGTAGCAACTGCAAGCTGATCGCCCTTAAACTCAATCTGATTTTCAAGCCTAACAATGCCTTCTTCAGCATGAATTGACTCTACTTTTGATTGCCACCTGAACTCAATTCCCAACTTCAGATTTTGTTCATATAAAGTTTTCATCATTTTGCCGGGGTGAAGACATCCTTCTCCTTTAATACTGATTGCTGAGAAATCATTTACTTCTGTAGCCTGATAAACATCCTCTAAACCTGATGCTTCTTTAAGCCAGCGGTTACACATGTCCAGATGATCTAAAGCTTTTTCATAAACCTCTGAATCAGTAAAAACCTCATACGCTCCCGGTTCCTGATAACCTATAGAGCTGTCTCCCAATGTTTCCCGAAGCAGCTTCAATCCGGTCCACCTTCTGCGAATGCGATCGACAATATTCGATTCCTCTTCAATTTCCATATCAGAGATATGCTCAGTTACAGATCCGAAACAAGCGAAGCCAGCATTTCGGGTACTGGCACCAATCGGGAAAAACCCGCGATCCAAGACAAGCACTTTTTTCTGAGGGTGAGTTTTTTTGTAGAAATGAGCAATCGACTGGCCCGTAAGTCCGGCCCCAACTACAATCAGGTTATACTTCTGATAATATAATTCAGCTTCCCAAAAAGATCGCTCAGTATTTATCATTTGTGATCAAAAACCAATGAAACCATTAAAGGAGTAGCCACTTCAAAAAACCGGTCATCCACATTGTATTTAGGATGATGCCAGGGGTATTTCGAATCGGAATCTTCACTCCCACTTCCTACAAAAAAGAAAGCGCCTGCAAAATGTTGCTGGTAGAATGAGAAATCCTCTCCTGCCATAATTGGTCTTCTCATTTCTATAGCCGAGTCCTCCCCAAATAGCTTCTTCATAGAACCAAGTACGGTTTCCGCTTCAGTCTCCGTATTAATTACTGCCGGATATCCTTTGTTGAAATTGAACGTGTAGCTCCCACCGGCTGACTCGGTAATTCCTTTGGCTAAGGCTTCCAGTCGCTCCTCAACCAACTCAGCAGTTTCAGGGGTTAATGTTCTGGCAGTTCCCCACAGCTTCACTTTTTCCGGGATGATGTTATACGCCGTACCTCCTTCAATTCGGCCAACAGTAACAACTACCGGTTCGGTAGGATCCACACTTCTGCTGGCTACTGTTTGAATAGCATTTATATATTGAGCAGATAACACAACCGGGTCAACGGCCTCATGAGCTCTTGCTGCATGTCCTCCTTTGCCTATAATCTCGACTTCAAATTCATCAGGTGCGGCCATTAAAGGCCCCACTTTTGTGGCAATAGTACCCGGTTTATGCATTGGTGAAGTGTGCAGCCCATAAATTGCCTGAACTCCTTGTTCTTGCAAAAATCCGGTCTCGCTAAGTAATCGCCCCCCACCTGGCAGTTTTTCCTCACCAGGCTGAAAGACTAACAACACCTTACCTTCAATTTCACCCTGAAGCTCTTTAAGTATTTTTGCAGCCGTCAAAAGGTTTGAGGTATGCGCATCATGTCCGCAACAATGAGCAACACCGTCGTTTTTTGACATGAAGGCTTGCTTAGCTTCACCCTCCTCTGTAATTGGAAGAGCATCAATGTCGGCACGAAGTGCAATAACACGATCAGACTTTTTCCCACCTTCCAAAATCCCAACACAACCGGTTTCAAGAGGGCTTTCATAGGGTATTCCGAGTTTGTCGAGTTCAGACTTGATAAACTTGGTGGTTTCAAATTCTTTGTAACTGACTTCAGGATGCTGATGTAAATATCTGCGTGTTTCCACAGCTTCCTGAAAGTGTTGTTTAGCAAGTTCTTTAATTTTGGAATGCATACTTTTTCTTTGAATTAAGTCTTTGCCTGATGATAAGGATATTATAGGATTCAACGTAACCTTTCGCATAGGAAACCGTAGTCGTTTTGCACAGAGAAAAAGAAGGACATATGAAGACTACATCTTGGGAAATTATTTTGGCTGGTTTCTTTTTTGTTGGGATCGCCATTTATCTGGTAGAAAACCACTCCAATAACCAGCAACACACTGAAGCAAAAGCCATTACTATTGATTTAGATAAGAGTTTCAGTACAGATCAATTGAAAGGCCTCGAACTCGAGCACCTAAAGGAACTTGAAAACCTAGAAAATCTATCTGAGCTTGAAGATCTGGAAAAGCTAAAGAGTCTTAAAAGCTTATCGACATTTTTACCAGCAGAAATACAGGCAGATTTTGAAGCTGAAATCAATGAAGTCATTGAAGACCTCAAGAAAGAGCATATTAAAGTGAATTTCAGTGCCGACAAAGAATCTGCAATGGTTAGCAAAGGTGATAAAGATTCACCCGGCAAATGGACTGCTGCCTCTCCCGGTGTGTACACATTTTATCAAGAACTTAGTGCCTCTGCATTTAACGAGGCAGATATAGAACTACCTTTTGGTTCCATAGAAATTATTGGGAGCTCTAACAATGAAGCTACTTTTACTATTCAAGCTTCCGGGCAAGTTTCAACAAAAGCTGATCTCGAATCTAAAATCAGAACCGTTGCAAAAGTTCAAGATGGAGTCGGTGTATTTTCCGTAACACCTGTCGAAAATTCATCAAAAGATCAGAACATACATTTGCAAGCAACCCTATCCATTCCATCCAAAATGATGCTTACTTCTCTTACCAAAGCAGGTCATATAACTTCAAGTAATATGAATGGAGAGCAGACTTATCATACCTTAGGAGGCCATATAAAGCTGAATAACGTAAAAGGCCGGGTACAAGCAAAAACCAATGGCGGACATATAACCGCTGCAGGAGCTGAAGGTGATTTCGAATTGAATTCCCTTGGCGGTCATATCCTGGTCAAAGATTCTAAAGGAGTGATAGCGATGAAAACCTCCGGTGGTAATTTACAAGCTATTGATGTCTCAGGTTCTGTACAGGCCTCAACAAATGGGGGAAACATTGAACTGAAATTTCTGGATATTCAACACTCTTCAAATGCAACAACTGGTGCCGGTACTATTTCTATTTGGGTGCCAACTAATACAAATTCAACTTTCAATCTATCAGGAAGCACTGTAGAAGTTGGTAATGAGCTTAATTTCGTTGGAAACAAATCTTCGGGAAATGCAAAAGGGAGCATTGGAAGTCCTGAAAATAGCGCTTCAGTACATGCAAAAACTAATTATGGTAAAGTTGTTCTAAAGAGTAAGAACTGATTTATTAATCGCTACTTTTCTAAGAGTTTCAATACCACCAAGGATGCTTTATCTTTGTGTATGTCTACTTCAATTCATAAAACAAAAGACGGCTCTTCAACCCTTTATTCAGATACATTTGAACAGTTTTACCATAACCCAAATGGTGCCGCTACTGAAAGCCTATATGTATTTTTTGAAAAATCGGGCTTAATCAATTACTTAAAAACAGCAGACTCTTTAACTATACTGGAAATCGGTTTTGGCACCGGATTAAACTTTCTTCTGTTACTGGATATTCTGAAACAGCACAACATTCAAATCCCGGTTGAGTTCTGGACCATTGAGGCCTTTCCCGTTGACGCTGAAACAGCTGAGGAATTTGATTTCAGAGACCATTTAGTTCATCCTGACTTAAATGATTTACTGCCTTCTTTTTTTTCGGATTTGAATCCGGGACTAAACACCATCAAGCCTTCAGAAGAGCTAAATGTTACTCTGAATATCTATTTCGGGAAGTTTGAAGATTTTACTGTGGAAACACTTCGAGCTGATTTTATTTTTCATGACCCTTTCTCACCGGAAGTCAATGAGGAATTATGGACAGATAAAACATTTAAAAAGCTTGCTCAACTCTCAAGTCCGGGATCAGTGTTAGCTACCTATTGTGCCGCTTCTAAAGCAAGAGGAGCTATGTGCGCAGCTGACTGGAAAGTGGCTCGTACTCGAGGTGCTTTAGGTAAACGGGAAATGACTATTGCTTCCCTTTCTGAAGAAAAGTTAACAGATTTTAAAAGGGTAAATGAAAGCCGATTAGCTAAAAGATATATGACCGGTGATTTTGACTAAAGAATTAGCTCAATAAAACTTCAGAAACCTCTTTTGCTGCAGCCTCTAATCCACTCGGGTGCTGAAGCATGCTGGCTCCCAACAGAAAAACCGTATCGTTGCCATATTCACTTATCCAGTGAGGCAGTGTCTCCCTTTTCATACCGCCACCGGGCATAGGAAGGACTGGTTTAAATGGTGAATTACTATTTCTTGCAGCCTTATTTAATTCTTTACATTCCTCTGGAGTGAATGAAAACCGCCCGCCGGTATTTGGGTAAATCGTAAAATCAGCTCCAAATGCCCGATATAGTTCTCCGTACAAAAAAGCAGGTGTGAATCCATGTTCCGGATCCGTTACAAAAGTTCCTGAAAAAGATGGATGCGCGATAATTGCTAAATCAAGCTTATGCTGAGCAAGTTCATGCATACTTTCATATCCACATAAATCTGGGAGAACCATCACTCCGTCAGCCCCCAGATCAGCAGCAAGTTCGTAATTCTCAATCAGTTTTGATCCGCTTGCGGTGATATTCGGGAAGTAGCGGGTCAGCACTCCGGACTCCTTCATTGCTAATTGTAATGCCTGAGCAACTTTTGAAACCCGTTCTTGAAACGGAGCATATTCTTGATTAGCTAGCCCGTGATCATCTTTAATCATATCAATACCGCCTAAAGCAAATTGGCGAGCCTGACTAGCCATTTCATCTGCGGAGAGCCCCATTGGCTTTAAGACCCCACATGCCATCGGTCGTTCTTTGATCCCAAATTCTTCTCTTATACCTTCTATCCCAAACATTGGGCCTTGAAATAAGTCAGTAAGATTTTCCCAATCGACAGAAGTGACCTTAATTCCCCTTTTCAGTGAAATGTTGCCAAATAGTATATTAAGAAACTGGGTTTGATCGGCTCCAGCATTTTCAATCGGCCAACTGATAGAGGCTTGATAACTATTTTTGCCTAATGGTTTAACATCCAGAACCTGCCCGGCTACTTTATCAAGAATTGCTTGAGATACGACCTCTTCGGGTAATTCAACACCCTGTTCAAGGCATATCCAGCGAAGCTTTTCATCAATGTTTTCGCCATCGTAACAGGTAATCCTATAAAATACGGTGAATCGATTCACGAGCTTCTATGAAAAGTGATTGGTAAGTCTTTTCAACCCTCAGTTTTAGAATGAGTAACAAACTCGGTGATTAGTTCTTTAATTTCAGGAACTCCTTCCCGGGTATCTGAGGAATAGGGAAGTATAGGAATTTCAATATTCATTTCCTTTAGAACTCGCCGGACTTTAGCCTTTGACTGATTTACTTTATTTCTGGAAATCTTATCTGATTTTGACAACACCACCGAAAATGGCTTCTCATTCATTGCCATCCAATAGAAAAAATCTTCGTCAAGCTGACTTGGATCATGGCGACAATCAACCACGTGCAAAATTAAGCTTAGTGATTCCCGGTCCAGTAAATATTCCCGGATATTCTTACCCCAGCGTTCGCGTTCCTTTTTAGGGACTTTGGCATATCCATAGCCTGGCAAATCGACCAAGAAAAACTCACTGCCTACTTGGTAATAGTTCATCTGCTGGGTTTTACCAGGTACATTCGATGTTCGTGCAATGTTTTTCTTATTCAGAAGGGCATTAATCAGCGAAGATTTCCCCACATTTGAACGACCTGCAAAACAGACTTCCGGCAGCGTAGCAGGTGGACATTCTTCGAGCTGAGTGGCACTTGTAATAAATTTTGGCTGAGCGTTAAACATCAAACAAGCTCATTTGCTTCTTTCTCGACACCAAAATTCACCGGAACCGGATAATCGCCGGTAAAGCAAGCGGTGCAATAATCATGGCCCGATGGGTTTGCTTCTTTAACAGCGCTGACGAGTCCTTCAGCTGATAAATACCTAAGGCTATCAACCCCAATTTCTTTTGCCATTCTATCAATGTCTCGATCAAATTTATTAGCGATTAGTTCTTCCGGACTAGGGAAATCCATACCGTAGTAGCATGGACTAATTATAGGCGGTGAGCTAACAATGAAATGAATCTCTGCAGGATTACACTCGCGAATCATATCTACTAGATAGCGGGATGTGGTTCCCCTCACAATGGAATCATCAACAATAATGACAACCCGATCTTCTATAACTCCCCGAACAGGATTAAACTTTGTTCGAACTTTCTGTTCGCGGGACTTTTGCCCCGGAGAGATAAAAGTTCTTCCTACATAATGGTTACGAATCAAGCCAATATCGTATTTACAACGCTGACCTAATTTCTGGCTTTCACTGGCATATCCAAGAGCTGCTGTATTACTGGAATCAGGGACAGAAATAACCACCGGCTTCTTGCCAGTCTTATTGTTCTTTACAATATCATCTATTGGATGCTCTTTGGCGAGTTGCTTACCAAGGTTACGCCTGATTTTGTCCACCATTTCCCCAAAAATCTTACTATCCGGACGAGAAAAGTACACATATTCAAAAATACATTGACTGGTTCCCGTTCCTTCCTTAGGCGGTATAGAGTAGGACTTGGGCTCATTATTCTCATCTGCTTCTCTATCAATAACCACTACTTCACCGGGCTGTACATCCCGAATATATTCAGCATTGTTAATGTCGAAAGCACAGGTTTCACTTGAAACGCAGTATGCGCCGTCAACTTTTCCAAGTGCCAAAGGTCTAAAACCATTGGGGTCCCGAACAGCTATCAATTTGTCATCGGTAAGAATAACCAGACAATATGCCCCTTCAATTTGGTTCAGGGCATCCATAATTTGCTCCATCTGATCTTCTTTATCGCTGTGTGAAATCAGATGAAGGATCAGTTCGGTATCGGATGTACTTTGGAAAAGAACCCCTTCCTTCCTAAACCGGTCACGTATTTGTTTAGCATTCGACAAATTTCCGTTATGCCCGATAGCCAGATTTCCGTTTCTGTAATGGACCCTGAAAGGCTGAATGTTTGCCGGGTTTTTGGAAGAACCGGAGGTTGAATAGCGGTTATGCCCGATGGCATTATTACCCTTCAATATCTTTTTGAAGATTTTAGATTTGCTAAACACATTCAATACCAACCCAAAATCTTTATAAGCGGGCATGGCGTAACGCTCTTTATCATCGTCAAAATAAGATGTTACAATACCTGCTGACTCTTGTCCCCTATGCTGAAGTGCATGCAATCCATAGTAGGTATGAATGGCTGCATCGGGATGATTATAGATACCGTAAATTCCACAATACTCGCGAGGTTTGTCGCTCATATCTAAAGCTCCACAAAATGAGTGATTAATGAACAATTAAAGATAACAAATGATTAGGGCTTTCGGGAATTAGAACTACGAGAAGTTATCTACAGGTTATAAACAGTTTTTCTAAAGTATTCTGAAAAATATTTATGATTTTGGCAGTTCAATATAAAAGGTTGAACCCTCCCCGTCTTCACTCTCAAACCAAATAGTACCGCCCATCCGCTCAACAAACTCCTTACTAAGGCTAAGACCGAAGCCACTTCCTTTCTCATTATTTGTACCATGGCGAGTCCACGACTTGCTGTCAAAGATTTTGTCCGCCGCTTCTTTTGGGATACCAATTCCCGTGTCTTTAATAATTATCTGCGTGGTGTGAGCATTTGGTTTAACTATAACCTCGATTTCGTCACCCTGATTGGTAAACTTGATACTGTTTGAAATCAGATTTCGAACCACCAACTGAAGGGCATTAGTGTCAGCCATTATTATTTCATCTTTTGGAATATCCTGCTTAACAGCTACCCCTTTTCTTTTGGCAATGAATAATTGGCTTGATACAATTTCATCTATGATTTCATGAACATTGACCGGTTTTACATCCATTTTTACACCAGAAAGTTGCTCTTTCGCCCAGTGCAGTAGGTCATCCATGACGTTTACATTTTTCTGAACTGATAATTCTAACTCCGGTATCAAATCTTTAATATCCTCGTTCGAAATCACATTATTTTTTATAAGGTGAAGAACCCCCTGCATAGATGTTAGTGGGGACCGTAAATCGTGTGCTACAATCGCAAAGAGCTTATCTTTTGTTTTATTTACTTCCTCAAGCTCACGCTTTTGTTGCTGAAGCTGAACATTGATTTCCTCTCTTTCTCTTGCAGTTTTTCGCATTATAAATAATAAAATCACCACTAAGATAACGACCACAGTTGCAGCGATGATTAAAAAGAGTTGAAACTGAAGCTGTTGCTCTTGTTGAATCTGCTTTTCTTCTAACAGCCTGTTGAATTCACTTTGCCGGTTCAGTTCCATTCTGCTTTCCAACTCGGCTAACTCTTTCTCCTTTACAATATCAGTAAGACTGTCCGAATAAGTTTTGTATTCGTTAAGAGCTTCATAAGCTTTTTTAAAACGATTCGCCTGAGCAAAAGATTTATGTAAAGCATCTCGAGATGCCTGAGCCTGTTGCATGTTCCCAATTTCCTGAGCTGCATCTACGGCTTTTTCCAGATGAAAAATGGCGTCTTCGCTACGCTCTAGATCAAAATACATGTTGCCCAAAATATGATGATTAAAATAGATCCCTTCTAGAATTCCCATTGCATTTGTCATTCTGAGCGACTCCAGTAACAGCTCCTCTGCTTCTGTATATCTTTTCATGAGGGCCAGCGTAGCGCCCCGGTTATGCAAAATTATTGCAGGAGGAACATTTGGCCTAAGCTCGGTAAATAACTCACCAGCTATTTCATATAAACTTAAAGCCTCATCATAACGATTCATGTTACTCAGAGTATTAGCCATATTTAAACTGGCTCGATATATGTCGATTTGGGAGTTTTTAGCTTTAGCATACTCTAAAGCCTTCTCCAAATAAAAGAGCGATTTTTCAAAGTCTTCAGAACTATTATATGCCTGGCCAATATTGTTATAAGCAATCGTTAAAAACATAGTGTCTTTAGCAGCTTCAGCATATTGAATGGCTGCCAGATAATTTTTAAAGGCTTTTACCCTTTCTCCTTTATTCTGATAAATGGTAGCTATGTTCTGCAGAATTCCGGCATGCAATCTTTCTCTTTCTTCGACTGGAAGCAGTTCAATAAATTGTAAAGCTTTTTCAAAATTTTCTATTGCCTTGTCTGGTTCTAAATTTCCATAATAAGACGAAGCTAAGGTATTGTAGAAATGGGCCTTAAATGTACTTTCGGGGAATTCTTCAATCGCACGCTTCATTAACTCAATAGCCTTTTCATACTGAGCTTTATTATCAAAAACATCAGCCAGATTAAGAGCAGCTTGTTCTTTCCCCCAGTCATAATCAATTGAATACGAAAGGCTGTCAGCTTTTCTTAACAACCGTTCTGCCTTACCTAACTCTCCGACTATATTTGCCTGTTTTCCCTCTTCTATTAAAGACCGAACTTCAACGGTATCACTTTCTATCTGAGCTTGAGGAGCAGAATAGGCAAAAATATTTGACACAGTACAAACTGAAATAATTATAACTAACTGTGCAAATTTCATGCTTAATTTTGCTGCTTTAAGATTTAAACCGCGCGTCTGTTTTCATAAAAACCATAATAATAAAAAAGCTTCCTGAAATTCAGGAAGCTTTCTAAATTTTATAAACTATAATATATATCAGGAGAGACTTGCATCGAGTTGTATATCAACTCCTGCCAGTGCTTTTGATACGGGGCAACCTTTCTTAGCGGCTTCCGCAATTTCCTGGAATTTATCTTCATCAATGTTGGGTACATCACCTTTCGCAGTCAACTTTATCGTTGTAATAGCTCCGGCTTCAGGGTCAAGAGTTACATCAGCTTGTACGTCCATAGAGTTTGGTGTGAATCCAGCTGAGTCAAGCTCATTAGAAAAAGCCATTGCATAACATCCCGCATGGGCAGCACCAATAAGTTCTTCTGGATTTGTACCTTTTCCGTTTTCGAACCGGGAAGCAAAAGTGTAAGACCCTTCAAAGGCTCCACTTCCAAATTTCATTGTTCCCATTCCGGATTTTAAATCTCCGCTCCAAACTGCTTCTGCTTTCTTAGTAGGCATAATTTCTTTTATTTTGAGTTTTAAGTCTATGTCTTTAACAGCTTAAGGCTGAATTACATTCCTGCTATAGTATAGGCAAATAAGATATCTCAGCTGCCTTTATTTCCAATAACTTAAATTTATTATCCCCAAGATTTTTTCAGCCTACTCAGTTGCTAAAATACTGGGAAACTAAAAAAGGGCAGCTAAGTTTAACTTAACTGCCCTTTTGAGCGGGAAACGAGATTTCCCGAAAGTCGGGACGACCTTCTCGTTGGCAACGAGATGCTCTGCCACCGAGCTATTCCTGCTTATATTCATTCTCTTCAGTATTAATTAAGGCCTCAATAAAACTTCTACTTTTCTGACGTTTGATATGGTTCTCTCATTTTAGCGCCTCACTTTTAATTTCAAAACCTTTGATATATACAATCTGCCAGGGAATTCCTGATTTTGTGGAGCGTGACCAACCTGCATTGTGTCGTTCAATACGCTTTACAACCCCAACTGATGTTGACCCCGTATAGTACTGATCCTTAGTTTTACTATAAATTATGTATGTGAAATGCATGATTATCCAAAATAAAAAAGGGTAGTTAAGATTCCTTAACTACCCTTTTGAGCGGGAAACGAGATTCGAACTCGCGACCTTCTCGTTGGCAACGAGATGCTCTACCACTGAGCTATTCCCGCTTAATCAATAAATTCCCTTTTTGAAAGGGCATCAAATATACGAGTGTTCGCAACTACAATTCAAGCTTTTTTTAAATTCATCTTTTTAATTTTTCTTTTACTTCAGGATTCCTGACTTCTGATGCTATGTAATCATCGTCAGGTAAGGTCGGCTTATCCCGATATCGATCTACAATGCATATAAAACCCAGATTCTCTTCCTTATCGGCATGAAATTGATGAAGTGTTTCCGGAGAGATAAATACTACATCGTGTATATTTAGCTCATAAATCTCATCCCCTAAAACCATTGAACCGGAGCCTCTTATAATCACCACTGTGTGTGGATGCCGATGATACTCGAGTGAAGTATAACCTCCTGCATTGACTTCAAAGTATCGGGTTTGAAAATTGAGTTCCTGCTCGTGCTCACCTTCTCCCAAAATTGAATATCTATGTACCCCTTGATAACAAGAGGTATCAGACTTATAGTCTTTCCTTTCTACTCCCTGCCATTCAAAATTTTCACACTTAATAACTTTAGACATGGTGGTTACATTAAATTGATATTTCTTTAACGGACTTCAATAAACGCCCCAAAAACTTATTGCCATATACTTTTTGAACATGCTGCATGTCAGCAATTATCACTAACAGCTCTTTGCTTCTTGAGAAAGCTACATTCAACAGACGCGGTACGCTGAGTCCATTTTTAGTTTCATCAAAGGGACGAACCGAATAGTGTCTCATACTTCCATTTTGCCACTCGCCACTCATAACGGTATCAAAAATAATGACAGATTTTTCACGTCCTTGAAAAGTATGAATAGTCCCTACTTCAATATCTTTAAACCCTAGCTCCCAGAGATGATTCCTGACTTTATACACGCTATTTCTAAATGGAACAATTATTCCAATATTCTCTGGTGCATGATTTCGAGTAAGTCTTTTTAGACTTTCTTCTATCAATTTATGGTGAACTTCATTTATGGGTTTGAATCCCCGTTCGCCAGACTCCTGCTCCAAATACGGGCCATACTTCGCTGTGTCTACCAGTGCTACAGATCCGGCAGACTCGAGACCATTAACCTGATCAGATTTACTTGCTTCAGATTTTAGCCTTCCTTCATAAAAAACCGCGCTGATCACTCTGGCTAAGTCATCTTTCAGACGATATTGAACATCAAAAAAGCAGGTAAACTCAGGGTTCTCATCATGCCAGTTGAATAGTGCTTCTGTAGTATCTGATTTTGAAACGTAGGTGAAGATATCCTGTTCCAAAAACTCACGGGCTTCCTTATCGTTTGTGATTGCAATGGGAGGAAGCTGCATCGGGTCACCGGCGATAATTAAATGCTCTTTACTTTTTGCGGCCATCAACAATAAATAGGGAATTCCAGCCATTGAACCTTCATCAACTACAACAGCATCATAACTGATATTATAGAACAGCTCTGAAGTACAAACTTTAGCCATGGTGGTGGCTACAAGCTGCTTCTTCTTCAGCTCATAGCGCTCGTTCAAATTCATCAGGCGATCAATTTTATCTTCGAGCTGCTCTACTCCGCCATGCTCGTCAACCTTATTGCCTACAAGCTGACATTCCAGGTCCAGCGCTTCAGGGACTTCCTCCCCATTGCGCATCATATCATCAACCTTCTCCTGAAGAGACTCATATTTACTTAGCATATTGCTTAGCTCAACAGCATCAGCTTTGCGGCTATCTATTCTTGTCTTAACCTGATGTTCGAACAGGATATCCTCTAATCTAGGATCATCCAGGGCGGCTTCCCCAAAACGGGTTGTATTTTGAAGGCTAAAACCGGGATCTATTTCATATAAAGCATCTATAGCACTCAATAAACCAACATCCACAGCCCGATTCGTGTTTGATACAAAAAGCACACGTTTACCTTCTTTCAAAAGGTTGGCAATAATAAATCCAAGTGTGGCAGTTTTACCTGTTCCCGGAGGACCCCACACATACAGGATATTATTTTTAAGGGATTTTTCTATCGCTTCTTTTTGTGAAGGATTTCGAAGATCATCAAAAACTGGGTCTATCGAATCTGTATTTGCCTTGAAGTTCTTTTCTGGTTTAAGCAAGGCTTTTAGCTGGGGTACTTTTCCCGACTTTTCCTGAAGAGTGAATAAATGCTCCTGCATTTTTTTGAGCACATAATCATTCTCCCACTCCAGATACACTTCATCAATTTTAGAGCCCTTGTTTTCGGGAAATTCTAAGCGAACTTTTTTGTCCTTAAACTCAACAGCTTGAACTTTAAAATCTTTGCCGTCCATCTTCGCACGGATTTCCTCAGCAAACTTAAGTCCCTGGTTGTGCGAGTCGAAAGTGTAGATATATTCGCCTGATATTTTTTCGAGTTCACCATTCATCAACACATCCGTTGACGGAGTTTCCCGAACGGCTTCAATCTCTTGTGCAATAGCTTCAAGCGCCTGTGTAATGACTTTTTTTATCAAGTAATGTTTAGTTTAAAATGTTGATTTTTAAGCTTAGCACGCTTTAAAAAGCAACATTTCGAAGTTCAAAATTCAATGTTTCTTGTTTGATATTCTACTGATCCCAAAGTTCTGCCCGAATCATTTCAGAACTTTTCTCAGAAAGTAAATATTCCAGTCTGAGTCGGCTTCTCTCGGGTACTTTTTGTTCTACCAACCGGGCGCTTTCAGGAGTGTATAAGATAAGATCTGAGTCCCGAACAAAAAGCGGTAATGATTTTCCATACGTTGTCCCTGCCACAAAAGAACCTTCAAAATTAATAGAACGCTTTAGTTCATTTATAAGCTTCGGAATCGTTTCTTCATTTCCGGCTACTAAACCTATAGTCGCAATTGCTGCTCTTTCCACCATTGAGAGTAAAATATCCGGATCGTAATCATACACAATCGGAATGATTAGCAAACTTTCCCGAAGGCTTCGAAAATTGCTCATCAGGTGGATTGGGACAAAAAGGGCATCGTACTTAGCGGCACTTTCATATTCATCAGCTTCAATAACCTGACTTTTTACCCCAACTTGTTTTTTGATGGCATCCGCAAGCATTTGTCCCAATTCACGGTTCTCGCCAACACTGGCGCAAGTTTGTATCCGGTCGGGCCATTCCATAAAACCCAATTGTTCCTGAAAAAGGAGTTCAATTTCAGACTCATCCAAACCGTAACCAATAAGCTCTTCAACCAGTGCCTGAACTTTCTCACCTCCGACCTCTAATCGGGCAGATTTATCCAAAAGCGGAGTCTGGGTTTTTACCGTGAAGCCTCTCCCTTGTTCACCTAAGATTAACCCTTCATCCTCTAAAATATGATACGCTTTTCGGACCGTATGAAAACTAGCTTCCAGCTGCTGACCCAGTTCACGGGTTGATGGCAACATCTCACCCACCTGAAACTGCTTAGTCGCAATCATCAGTCGAATACGATCAGAGATATGTTTTGCCGAGGTTTTCAAACTGTAGAATTACACCATTTATTTTGATCAGGCATAATCCTCCATAATTTCCATATAGGCTTTAACTGTTTTTTCGAGACCCCAATAAATCGATTTACTTACAAGGGCGTGTCCAATACTAATTTCATTTAAATGAGGAACAGTTTCTAACAAATCAGGCAGGTTTTCAAGGTTCAATCCATGTCCTGCGTTTACTTTCATGCCTAAATCATTGGCAAGGCTTGCAGCTTTTCTCAATCGGGTAAGTTCATGTTGCTGCTTTCTTGAATCAGCATTTGCAAAGGTACCGGTATGAAGTTCAATAGCATCGGCGCCAAGTTCATGTGCCAACTCTATGTCTTCAGTATTGGGATCTAAAAATAAGCTGATCTCAATATTGGTCTTTCTCAAGGCAGGGAACACACGAGTTCTATAGTCATCCATCACTGTAGACATTTTCAGTCCACCTTCTGTAGTTAACTCTTCCCTTCCTTCAGGTACTAATGTGCATAAGTGTGGGTCAACCTCTGTGCAGATTTCAAGCATCTCATCTGAAGCCGCCATTTCAAAATCCAGTGTTCCACGTACTGACTCCTTTAACCTGTAAACATCTTCATCCCTGATATGCCGCCGATCTCCGCGAAGGTGAAATACAATTCCGGCCGCTCCTACTCTTTCACAAACCTCAGCAGCTTCAATCGGGTCTGGGTAACCTTCACCTCTTGCATTTCTTAGCGTTGCTATATGATCGATGTTGACAAGTAAATTCATAGGATTTCAGTGATTTTTTAAAATCTTATCTCAGTGTTTAAAAGTAAGCATATCCCATTATATTTACAGGTGAGAATAAAAATCGTTTGGCTATGAAAAAGGGTGCTATTTTAATTTTGATATTATTCATTACTGCAAGCTGCGGTGTCGCTAAAAGAGGCACTGTTCCGTGGGATAAATCTGCTCCTGAATCCAAAACTGCATTAACTGAGGATGATGAGAAGAATGAAGAGAAGGAAATAGGTTCTTTTGTCGAAAACTCTCAGCCTCCTGCCATTCAGGAAATGCAACAATTTTTACAGCTTGCCTATCAGGATTGGAAAGGAACCCCGTACTTATTAGGCGGTTCCGGTTATAGTGGTATTGATTGTTCGGCTTTTATGCAGGTAGTTTTCGAAGATTATTTTTCCATTCAAATTCCTCGAACAACCAGGGAACAGCTCCTAATTGGAAGAGAAGTTGAAAAAGCTCAAATACAAACAGGTGACTTGGTCTTTTTCAAAACCGGCAGAACAACATTCCATGTGGGGGTAATGATTAACCGAGGTGAGTTTTTACATGCATCCACAAGCAATGGGGTCAAAATTTCAGAGCTCTCTTTTCCGTATTGGAGTGAGAATTATCTCTCCACTAAACGGATCTTTTAACCCTTACGATTTATCTACTTGTTGAAATATGCTGCATCATATTTTTGTAAGCATCTGAAAGATCAACTGTTCTTCTCTTCATCATGGCATGCATTGCTTCGACAGCTTTATCAAACTGATATTCTCCATACTCCTCAGCTCCAACCCACGAAAATGATGGAATATATTTCGGCGGAAATCCAGACATAAAGATATTGGAACTGACCCCACAAATAGTTCCAGTATTCAACATGGTATTAATAGCGGTTTTGGAGTGATCACCCATAATAGTTCCAAGGAACTGGGCTCCTGTCTCTATTTCCTTTTTAGTTTCCCAATCAAAAATGCGTACTGAACTGTAGTTATTCTTCAGGTTTGAGGTATTTGTGTCGGCCCCAAGATTTACCCATTGTCCGAAAATGGAATTCCCAACAAATCCATCATGCCCTTTATTAGAATACGAATGGAAAATACAGTTCGATATTTCACCTCCAACTTTACAAACCGGACCAATAGTTGTCCCTCCATATACCCGGGCGGCCATTTTTATAGTAGCATCTTCACCAACAACAACCGGTCCTTTAACTATGCTACCTGCTTCAATAGTTGCTCCATCCATAATAACAACCGGGCCATCTTTAGCTATTACTATAGCGCCAGGCTCAATACTCACACCCTTTCCAAGAAACGTATTCTCAGGATTGTAAATATTATTTTGAATATCACCATCTTTCTCAGACTCGGTTTTTAAACCAGTTAAAGGAATGTCTTTTTCGATTTCGAAGGCATTTAAGGTCAGCAGGTCCCATAAATTTTCTAGAATAATGGCTTCGCTTATATCAACGGGCTCCAAATCAGATCCAGTGAAAGTTCTTTTTTTAAATAGGAGAATAGATTTTTCTCCATCTATTCTGGCAGCCAGGCACTGGCCTTTGTAGTCTATTTTTTGCCCAGCATTGAGTCCCTCTATTTTGGCTACCATTTTTTCAGAAGGCAGCAACCGGGGATTAATCCATAGAACATCTTCCTTCTCATTCATTTCACCTGATGAAAAGACACCCTCCAAATACACAGGTAATAGCCTGCAGATAAATGTAGCCCCTAATACTCGTCGCCATTTATCTCTTATGCTATAGATCCCCACTCTTAAATCGTCCATTGGGCGAGTCAATGTAAGAGGCTGAAAACTGGAAGCTTTCTCATCATTAAAGAAGCAGATATTCATATTGAAGTGAAGCTTTATATGTAAATTGTAATCGTTATTCTATTTAAACTACATTATATTTAAGGATTATCAGTGCAAAAAGAAATTTATAAAATACCTTTAGGATAGTATGTGTGGAATTGTAGGTTATGTAGGCGATAAACAGGCCAGTCAAATTATCATCAATGGTCTCAAAAGACTAGAATATCGGGGATATGATTCTGCAGGATTAGCCATAGTAAATGGTAAGCTCAGCATAAAAAAGAAGAAAGGAAAAGTGGCCGCACTAGAGGCAATGATTTCTTCATCTGAAAAAGGCACCATTGGAATTGGGCATACAAGGTGGGCAACACATGGAGAACCTAACGATGTAAACTCTCATCCCCATACAAGCCAGAATGAGAAGCTTGCCTTAGTCCATAATGGTATTATTGAAAATTATAATACCCTAAAAAAGAAACTTACTGAGCAGGGTTATTCTTTTTATTCTGAAACCGATACTGAAGTCCTTACTAAACTCATTGAGAGTTTCTTAGAAAAAGACCCTTCAAACCTAAAAAAGGCAATTCAATTGGCTTTGCATCAGGTTAATGGGACTTACGGTATTGCAGTGGTACATTCTGATTTTCCAGACCAAATTATTGTAGCCCGGAAAGGCTCACCCCTTCTCCTTGGTGTTGGTGAAGGCGAAATGCTAATTGCATCAGACGCCTCCGCAGTTGCCGAGTATACAGATAAGGTTGTGTACTTAGATGATGGAGAACTTGCCGTAATTACTAAAAATGATTACACCGTTGAATCTTCAGATCAAATTGAGTTATCGAAAGAAATCCACGAGCTTGCACTGAGTCTTGATGAGATTGAGAAAGGCGGATATGATCATTTTATGCTTAAAGAAATTTTTGAGCAACCAAAAGCAATATCTGATTGCCTTAGAGGGCGCCTAAATGTCGAAGACGGAACTATCACCTTGGGAGGTATTGAAGGCGTCATGGATCAGCTGGTTAATGCCAAAAGGATAATAATTGCGGCATGTGGAACAAGCTGGCACTCAGGTTTAGTCGGTGAATATCTATTCGAATATCTTGCAAAAGTACCTGTTGAAGTTGAATACGCATCTGAATTCCGTTATAAAGAGCCGTTAATTGGCGAAGGAGATGTGATGATTGTTATCTCTCAAAGTGGTGAAACAGCTGATACCCTGGCTGCACTCAGAGAAGCAAAATCACGTGGCGCACTAGTCTTAGGTGTTGTCAACGTAGTTGGTTCTACCATTGCCCGTGAAACTGATGCGGGAGTTTATATTCATGCCGGTCCAGAAATCGGCGTGGCTTCAACAAAAGCATTTACAGCTCAGGTAACTGTGCTTACACTCATGGCTATACGTCTTGCTCAGCAAAAGAATACCATTGACGATAAGGAAGCGAAGAAACTTATTACAGAGCTTGCTCAAATTCCTTCCAAAATAGAAAGTATTCTAGAGGAAACAGATCAGATAAAGCACATATCAAACTTGTTTTCATATGCTCCAAACTTTCTTTACCTGGGAAGATCTTACAGTTTTCCAGTAGCACTTGAAGGTGCCCTAAAACTTAAGGAGATCTCCTATATTCATGCCGAGGGATACCCTGCTGCGGAAATGAAGCATGGACCTATTGCACTTATCGATGAGATGATGCCCGTTGTGGTTATTGCAGCTACCCAGCATACTAATGATAAAATGATTAGTAATATTGAGGAAGTAAGAGCACGAAAAGGAAGAATCATTGCCATTACCACTCCAAATAATGATGAGGTCGGAGAATTGGCTGAATTTAGCTCCATTGTTCCCGAAACCTTAGATGTGTTTTCACCATTACTGACTGTGATACCACTTCAATTGTTATCCTACTATGTGGCTGTTAACAGAGGCTGTAATGTAGACCAGCCCCGTAACCTTGCAAAAAGCGTTACTGTTGAATAAAACATACTGTGGATAACATCCTTTACAAAAAAATTTACCAATAAAAATATGGCTATTTTAGTCATTCACGCACATTTTCTGCAAAGAAGATTTTTTAAAAATGTGGATAACTTGATTTTTATCTAATAATTCCTTTCACTCAGATTCCTCTTGGTTAGTAAAAACAGATTAATGAGAAACTGGAAGGCATTCATTTTTAAAATTGTACTATTGGTGTTGGTTGGTATCGTAATTTTTACGGGCTGATTTAGTCAGACATCTACATCACTTTTCAACTCGGCTCTTTTGGGCGTGACGTTTTTGTGTTTTGGCTCCTGTATTATTTCTAATGTTAACTTCCATCAAATGCCTGTTTTTTCTAATTAATCATAGCTAAATTCTCTTCAACAAATTACGGACAAAGTTGGGTTATGGGTACAATAGATCTTAGTTACTTAGAGAATATCACCGGCGGGGAAAGTGACATAATGATAGAAATGCTTGACTTGATGCTTAACGAAACACCTAAGCATCTTGCCAACCTAAATAAGGCTCTTGAAAAAAAAGACTGGAGGGGACTTGGGGCAGAAGCTCATAAACTCAAACCTATGTTTCTTTACATTGGGCTTACAGAACTAAACGAGGTTACTCAAAAACTGGAATTCTTCGGAAAGAAAGAGCAGAATCTTGAAGAAATACCGAAATTGATTAGAGATCTAGAAGTTGGATTTAGTGAAGTCATCAATGAACTCAAAGAGAGAAAACAAAAGTTAAGTTAGGTCAGGGTCATTTGAATATGATCGATCCCATCTACAACGTAAACTTCTCCTTCTTCAGTAAAACCCAGTTCATTATAATACTTTGTTAAGGCAGCCTGAGCTTCAATCCGTATTGGTTCTCCCTCACTTAACTGTATTCCCTTTTTGATTAGAACAGGGCCTAAACCAATTCCTCTGAACTCCGGATCTACAACTATTCTTCCTAAACTGATTTCGTCATCAAGCTTAGATCCTTTCGGAAACAACCTTAGATAAGCAGCGAGTTTATTCCCTTCATAGAAAAGCAGATGATTGGCCTTTTCGTCAAAGCCGTCGATATCTTCATAAAAGCAGTTCTGCTCAATTATAAAAACATTCTGTCGAAGCCTGAGTACATCTTCCAGCTCTGAAGAACTCAGCTCAGAAAAAGGCTTATAAATTATTTCCATAAAATTCTTTTAAAAGAAATGTAACCATTTTTATTTCTTAATCGTACATAAAGACCACTTCCAACTAAATTCTACCATTATGATCTGGGCCTGGTTACTAAATAGCGTTTCCGTTTACGCAACTTCTTCACTACTGAAAGGTGTAGAAATCAAAAATTTTTGGAGCGCTGTGTTTGTTGCTGCACTTCTTGCAATCGTTAATGTTTTTGTGAAACCTATCCTGGTAATTTTAAGTCTACCCATAACGATTCTGACTTTTGGACTATTTGTTTGGGTAATTAACGCCGGCTTGATCATGTTGGTTGACGCTATGGTTGAGGGATTCAAAGTTAAAAGCTTTGGGTGGGCACTGGCTTTTGGGCTGGTGATGTCAGTAATAAGTTGGGTGCTTTTTAACATTTTTGGATGATTCTCTACAATCTTCCACCCAATAAAAAAGGCTGCATAAAGCAGCCTTTTCTGTTTAACTGAATAAATTTATCACTAAATATTGTCGCAAACTGCTTGCGTAAATGTTGAAGTCGTTCCCTCACCACCTATATCAGGGGTGCAGTAAACTTTTTTCTCAACAAGAGTTTTATAAATAGCCTTTCGAATATTTTCAGCTACCTGTTTTTGGTCGATATGCTCTAACATCATTAGTGAAGAGAAAAGCAGTCCCATTGGGTTTGCAATATTCTTACCAACAATATCTGGGGCAGAACCATGAACAGCTTCAAACATTGCAGCATCATCACCAATATTAGCGGCTCCAGTAACGCCTAAACCACCGACTAATCCTGATGCCAGATCAGATAAAATATCTCCAAAAAGATTCGTCGTCACAACAACATCAAATTGTTGGGGACGCATTACCATTTGCATCGCCATGTTGTCAACAATCAAATCCTGAAATTCAATGTCCTTATATTCTTTAGCGACTCGTTTACCGACTTCAAGAAATAGACCGGTAGTAAGTTTCAGAATATTTGCTTTATGAACTAGTGTCACCTTTTTTCGGTCGTTATGTACTGCATATTCAAATGCAGCTCGTACAATCTTTTCACTGGCTTCTTCAGTGACAACAGCAATTGCTTCAGCATGTCTTTTATTGTCTGCTTCTTCAACCCACTCTTCCTTTCCAATATAAAGTCCCTGAGTATTTTCACGAAACAGCACCATATCTACTCCACGAAATGGACTATCAATGCTGGGGAGTGTTCGGGCCGGACGGATGTTGCTATATAGGTTAAACTTTTGTCTCAGCGCAACATTTACAGACTTGAAACCAGAACCGACAGGTGTTGTCAAAGGTCCTTTCAGAGCAATGCGGTGCTCATCTATAGCTTCAATTGTATCTTCTGGAAGTGGATTACCGTTTTCTTCATGGGCCTTTAACCCGGCAGACTTTTCAATCCAGTCTATTTTTGCACCGGCTTCATCTAGTATAGTAGTGACAGAATTGGTGATCTCTGCCCCGATTCCATCACCGGGGATTAAAACAACATTTTTCATTAACAGTGGGATTTATTCTTCAAAATTCTAGTCTCTTAATATATTGAAATTAACGCCCAATTGTGAGTAATGGTTCGTGTCGAATTCCTATCCTTCGTAGGTAAGTCGGTAAATTTTATTCCCATGATCATCTGAGATTAAAACGGAACCATCCTTAAGCTGTAATAATGCTACGGGTCGTCCCCTCACATCTTCTTCTCCTTGCAACCAGCCAGTCACAAAAGGTTCGTATGAAATTGGGTTACCATTATCATCAAACTTAACCATGGTAATCCGATATCCAATTTTTTCGCTGCGGTTCCAACTCCCGTGTTCGGCTATAAGCGCCTGGTTTTTATATGATTCAGGAAACATCTTTCCTGTGTAAAACATCACTCCCAATCCTGCTACATGAGGCCCTAATTCACGAACCGGGGTTTTAAATTCCTTATCCATGGCTTTTCCAGCTTCACCAAATTCGGGATCCCAAACGTCGTTAGCATGTAAAAAAGGAAAACCAAAATGCTGCCCCTCCTCAGTGAGTTCATTCAATTCTCCGGGAGGTAAATCATCTCCCATCCAGTCTCTGTTGTTATCAGTAAACCAGACATTCCCTGTTTCCGGGTGCCAGGTAAAGCCGACAGTATTTCGAATACCATGCGCAATGATTTCCCTATTTGATCCGTCAGCATTTATTCTGGTGAGCGAGGCAAAAATTGGGTTCTCATCCTCTCTATTGCACACATTACAGGGAGCACCTACGGGAACATACAGCTTATCATCCGGGCCAAAGGCAATATACTTCCAACCATGATGCCCTTCGGTAGGATAATCATCCGTAACTAAAACTGGCTCGGGCGGACTTTGAAGGTTTTCATCAATATTATCAAAACGCCAGATCTTACTCACCTCTGCAACGTATAGGCTTCCATCTTTATAAGCCACTCCATTCGGTAATCTTAAGTCTGAAGCAATGGTGAAAATGGTGTCCGCTTTAAAGTCATTATCCCTATCTACTACTGCATGTACGCGCCCATCTCTACGGGTTCCCACATACAGTATGCCATCCTTACCCATGGCCATTTGCCGGGCATTTGGGACGTTTTCAGCATACACTTCTACTGAGAATCCAGCAGGCGCTTCTAAATATCCTAACGAAATTGCTGTTCCGGATTTATCGCCCTTGGGTTTTTCCGAAGTACATGATGTGAATAAAACCAGACAGCTTAATACTATTGCTAATCTCATAATTTTGAATTGTTTGAATTTTCCTAAAGGAATCATAACTGCTTTATAAACACAACTAGTTTTTGGTAGTGAAGATACTTTTTACAAAGCACATTCGGAATGAAAGCTCCCTCTTTCAGCTTTTACTCTACAAAAAGGTACTATGAAACGATCTCTAACCTGGTTTAGAAATGATCTCAGGATTCACGATAACGAGGCATTAGCTAAAGCTTCCCAAGCTGATGAGATCTTGCCAATCTATATTTTTGATCCCCGACATTTTAGAACTACTTCTTTTGGGTTCCCAAAAACTGATTCATTCAGAGCAAACTTTTTATTGGAGTCTATTCAGAATCTTAAGAACAATCTAAAGTCTGCAGGACTTGATCTAATTATTAGAATGGGGAAACCCGAAAACATTATTCCTGAATTAGTAAAAACCTACGACATTGACTTAGCTTTTACTCATAAAGAAATAACCCGGGAAGAAACTGATGTAGAAGATGCCATCAAAAAGAAGATTAATGGTAAATTGAATTTTGTATGGGGAAGCACACTTTTTCACATTAACGATATTCCATTTTCAAAAGATGAGATCCCTGATGTTTTTACTCAATACCGGAAGAAGACAGAAAAGCAGTCTGAAGTTCGTCAAGAATTGAGTTTCAGAAAAGGAGTCTCACCTATACCTGATGTAGAGAGCAAAAAAATTCCCAGCTTATCTGATTTAGGAATTGCAGAGAAAAAGATCGATGATCGCTCAGTCCTTCATTTCAAAGGAGGTGAAGATGAAGCTTTAAAACGTCTTCAAGATTATATCTGGGATGGTGATCACCTCAAGAATTATAAGTTTACACGCAATGGGTTGCTAGGAGCCGACTATTCCTCCAAATTCTCTCCATGGCTCGCAAATGGCACACTTTCACCCCGAAGAATTTATTGGGAAGTAAAAAAATTCGAGGATGAAAGGAAGAAAAACGTATCAACATATTGGATGATTTTTGAACTTATCTGGCGAGACTATTTTCGATTCTCAGCCTGGAAGCATGGCGACAAAATCTTCTGGCCTTCCGGAATTCAAGGTAAAAAAAGGGCTTGGCGACACGATGAAGAAGAATTTAAAAAATGGGCTGAAGGTAACACTGGAATTCCTTTTATTGATGCTAACATGTGTGAGTTAAACGCCACAGGCTACATGAGTAATAGAGGCCGGCAAAATGTTGCCAGTTTTTTAGCTCAGAACCTGAATATTGATTGGCGCATGGGCGCCGAGTATTTTGAATCGCTACTGCTCGACTATGACCCTTGCAGTAACTATGGTAACTGGGCTTACAATACTACCGTGGGGCACGATCCCCGAAACCGGTATTTTAATATTGTCGGCCAGGCCCAGAAGTATGACACAAAAGGCGAATATGTTCGTCATTGGATACCGGAATTGAAACATGTGCCTCAGGAATTTATTCATGAGCCGCACAAAATGAATCCCGAACAACAAGCGTTATACTCCGTAGAGATTGGAAATACTTATCCAGAGCCGATGATAAACCTTGAGGAAAGTTATGAAGAAATCAAAGCAAGAGATTAAAAATCGTATCCTTTCAATGTCCAAAAAGAGAGGCACTGATAGGCCCATTTCAACCACTGAGGTTACTAAGGACTTATTTTCAAATGTCTGGAAAGAACATGTTGATGAAGTGAGGACGATGGCCGGGAAGCTACAGAGTGAAAAACTTTTCAGTGTTACTCATAAAAGAAAATCCGGTCCTATAGGTCAAAGTAAAAACCCTGTTCGGTTATCCCTTTTTGGAAGTGATGAGTAAAATGCGAAAAAAGTCAGACTTGCCAGAGAAAATCTGTCCGGTTTGTAATCGCCCATTCAAGTGGCGGAAAAAGTGGGAAGACGATTGGGAAAATGTGAAGTATTGCAGCGAGCGATGCCGCAGAAACAAATGACTTTCTTAAAGCCGATCCCAAACCCATTCAGGAACAGCCTTAGCAACCCAAGCTAGTAACTGCCATCTTTTAGTCACATATACATAATTTTTCTTCTTCTCCATGCCACGCACCATTTGCCGAACAGCTTTTTCGACCGGTGCTACCCAAAACATACCTTTTGCGCGTTCTGTCATTTCTGTCCAGACATATCCGGGTCGTACTTCAGTTATCGTGATATCCGAATCCACGCGCTTGGCTTTTTGCCGGAAGCCGGTCATATAATTCGAAATAAAATGCTTTGATGCGGTATAAGAAGTAGCTCTGTGGTGTGCCAATAAAGAAGCCATGGAAGACATCCCCACAATGTGTCCGCTTTTTTGTTTCATGAAATATTGAAAAGCAAAATGACATCCATGTGCAAAAGCCAGAGCATTAACCTCAATGAGTTTTTTGTCAGATTCCCAAACGGGCAGCATTTTTATACGGCCAATTCCCGCATTCAGGATCATCATATCCATGCCTCCCATTTCCTCAATAAGCTCTTTGTATACTTCTTCTGCTTTATCGTGATCAGTAACATCTAATGTTTTGATGTAAGCTAACTCTCCGACCTGTTCCTTAATTTCCTGAAGACGTTCTGTACGGCGGCCCATTAAGCCAACTTTATGTCCCTTGGATGATAATTGCAGAGCTAGCTCTTTACCGATTCCTGATGTTGCTCCGGTGATGAGAATATTCATTCTATAAGACTTAGATCTTTAGAAAGGTAATTTGTTAGCGGCGTTTTTGTTAGCACGTCATAAGTATAAAGAAAATCGATAAACTGTGATAATACTCGATATCGCGATTTTAAAATAACTTCATCTAGTTTTAATATACCCTCTTTTAAATCTAAAATGGTTATGGGATCAAACCCCTCACTGTTAGCAAGGTTGTCTGTCATTGCCAAGAGATTTAACTTTTCTTTTTTCTCCTGAATTAATTCATGATGGGCAATCAGGTTCTTGAGATGCTCGAACTCTCTGATTTTATTTACTGAATCTTGAAATTGCTCTGCATCATATTCACTCCTAAGCTCCAGTTCATCCATCTTCCGTTCAGCAATCTGAGGCTTATTATCTTTAAAAATGGGCAACGTCACACCAACTGAAAATCCATAGTTTGATTTCCGATCGGTGAAGGGATAGTATTCTAACTGGGCAAATCCAATATCGAAATCAGCTTTTTCAACTCGGGTGTCCTGACGGGCTACATCAATCTGCTGAGCTATTAAATCCAACTCTGTTGATAATTCAGATACTGATGCAATGTCTTCTGAAATCTGATTAATCTCAGCAACTTCAATTATGCTGAAATTTTCCCAGTTCAAGCTTTCAATCTCAAGTACAAGTTGTATTTCTGTCTTCGCTTGATTCAATTCTACTACCGCCTCATCCAACTTCTCAATACTTTCAACTTGTTCAAGTTTTGCCTCTGAGTAATCCTTTGCATCAAACAAGTCGCTATCAATATTATCTTCCATGATGGACGCTTTACGGCTAATCAATTGCATCCTCTCATCAATTTGGTCAGCCAGATCACGGTTGTAGAAATATTCCAGTGCTACTTCATATCTCAAAAAAATATTGTCTTTGTATTCCAACTTTTTTTGAAGTTGCAGCTCCTTCTTAGTGGCATTAAAAAAGGCATTATTTCTGCGAATTCTCCAAGGATTTCCCGGCCGAACGCGCAGCGCATACTGTATATCTTCATACGTTTGCTCGTCATTACCCATACGGACTTCTACTTCTTCCAGGACAGGAAACCTGTAATTGCGAGGCTTTAAAAATGCAATTCTAGAGTCATAGTGGGCAAGATTTCGATCTTCAAAAGCGGTGAGAAGAAAATCAGAAACAGAATCTTGAGCTTTTACCTCTTTAGGCAAAAGCTGAAATGCTAAACAGCTAAGTAGTACCAGGCCAATTGTTGACGATAGTTTCATTTAACAATAATTTTTTCGCCAACCGGAAGCTCATTTTCTTCCGGTATTTCTATAAATACTTCAAGTCCAAAAGTTTGGATAGTAGTTGATTGTTGAAGAACATTAGGTAAAAGTACAACCGAGCCAAAACCTATTATAGAACCTGTTGTTTCAATTTCGGAGTGCTCTAAAGACCTGACAATTACTCTTTGACCAAGTCTTTTATCTCGTTCTTTCTTCCCTACCAAATAACCAACTACGGAAGACGGATGAACAGGGTTGATTGAAATTAGTGAAGTGAATTCCTGAACCTGTTCATTGGGTTTCACATATACGTTCTCAATTACTCCTTTAAACGTTGCATACTTATTCAGCTGCTTATCTTCTTCAATCTTCCACTCTAGTTCTTGCTGGGCAAGGTCTATTTGTGCTTGCAGCTGAGACTGATCGAAACTGTGATCCTGGTTCAAATCCGTAATTTGAATATCAACGGCCTCTAGTTCCAGCATCCCTTTTTGTCGGATAGAATTAATTTCAAGCTGAAGTGTACTCAGGCTATCCTGTTGAAGAACACGATTACGGTTCTGGATAATTGAATCAGTAAGTGAGCGATTCAAACTAATTCGCCTTTCAATAATCTTTACTTCATTATCAATTTCACTTTGAATAATCCGTTTCTTGGATTCTAGTAGCTGAAGTTCTGACTCCAGCAGTTTCTGTTGCTCTTGTTTCTGAGATTTATAAATTGCTATCTGCTGCTTAAGGCGCTGAATTTCAAGATTTAATGAAGGGCTTTCCAGCTCCACAAGAAGGTCTCCCGGTTCTACGGTTTGCCCAGGTACTACATAGGTATTTTGAACTATAGCCGGCTTTTCAATTTTTATGTTATACACTTTTGAGTATGTAACACCAAGAAACGAACTGCTTCCTTTAAAGTATCTGTTGTTAATTGCCAGAAGCCCAACGAAGAGAACGGCTATAATTACATAAAACGAGTTAATCCTTTTAAGCATGCTATCTCCGTTAGTTGTTCTCTAAAAACTCTTTAAAAGAAATCCGCACCCTAAGTGTGTGTTCAACAGCCTTCATTTCGTTCATGAATCTGGTATTGGTGTCATCATCTTTGAACTCTACCTGATATTCATAATCATAACGACCACTATCGCGAGCTGTAATTTCTACATCATCATATTCAGTACAATACTTATCCATTATTGCAATTACCTGATCCAGGCCTTTCCCGTCCTGAAGTCTGAATGTTAATGTTCCCCTTACCCCGTCTTTTGTGCTGAAAGGACTCAAGTGTAGAACAAGCGCCATCGTACAGAACAAAATGGTTCCCACAAAAGCTATAGTATATCCGAAAACTCCAATTGCCAAACCTACACTGAGAGAAGCGAAGATGAATAGAATATTTCTAACGTCCTGAATCTTGGTTCTGAAGCGAATCATTGCAAGCGCACCAAAAGCACCTAAACCACGAGCAAGGCTATCTCCGATGGCCATCATAACTAAGGCAGCAACAATGGAACCTAAAGCCAAGCCCTGAAAAAAGTTTTTTGGATATTGGTGCCCCGAAAAGGTGACTCGATGGGTAATTGCGATCAAGGAAGAAAGTACAAACGCCCAGATTAGGGAATAAAATACATTCAGCAGGGTTGGGTAATCGTAGACCGGCTGATCTGGAAATAATTCAAACATGATATAATTGTGTTGCTCTCAATACGAGGAGGCTGATCTGTGTTTTTTAACACAGCAATTATACCGTTCTTATTGACGTGAAAAAAATGAAATAAAATTAACCTTGCTGAAATACAGGCTTTTGACTCTTCACGTATTCAAAAGCTCCAAACATCACACCGGAATAAAACAGATCACCTAAAACAGTGTAGTGGAAGAATGGAATTCCAGCGGCGTAGCTCATGAATAAACCTTCAAGACCCTGTGGATATATGGGACTTCCAAGCCAAACGCCAAAATTGGTAATCAAAAAGAAAATAACGGAGGCGCTAAGACTACCGGCTATTATTCGTGAAGTGTTGACTTTTTTCATAATGAGAAGCCCTGCCACAACAATAAGTGCAATTGCCCCATACATCCAGTAGAAACCGGGAGTGAAAAGAGTAAATCCACCATAGAAACCTAAATAGAGAATGTTATTGACCAGTAGGTCACTAATGAACATTGCAACTAAAGGAACCAGAAAAGAGAACTTTTTGTCAGAAAAATAGGCTGCTCCAAAGATTGCCATTGCTCCCATTGGTGCAAAATTATAAGGATGAGGAATCATTCTTGAGAGTGCGGCAACTAGGATAAATCCGGATAAAACTAAAAATCTTTTCTTATTCATTGATCTCTTCAGGCTTAGTGTGAATCCCTAAAATAAAAAAAGCATCGCCTCAAATGAAACGATGCTTTACAATTATTCAAGATTTCTGAAATTATTCAGAACATCTTAATATCATTTACTTCTCAGCATTCAACTCAAGGTTGAGATCTACGGTTACTTCGTCACCAATAACAGCGTCAGAAGCCCAGTCACCTGTACCTACAGTATAATCTGTTCGGTCAACTTTTGTAGAAGCAGTGATACCTGCTACTATAGTATTTTCTTTCATTGGGTTGTCTTTCATTCCCAATAAAGTAAATGGCAGTGCAATTTCTTTTGATACATCTTTGATAGTGAGTGTACCGTTTGCTACAAATTGGTTCTCGCCTGTCTTTTCAATATTGCTGCTTTTGAACGTAATGTGCGGATACTTTTCAGCGTTAAAAAAGTCTGCTGTTCTTAAGTGACCATCACGGCGTTCGTTCTTGGTGTCAATGCTATTAACCATGATTGTAACATCAATCATGCTTTCTTCGAGATTATTAGGGTCGAAGTTTACTGTAGCTTCGTAATTGTTAAATTGACCATTTACAGGAGTAAAAAAGTGTGTTACTTGGAAATTGACTGCACTGTGTGCTTTGTCAATAGTCCAGTCCATAACTGCGTAACTAGTTAAAGCAATTGATGACAATGCAAATATTCCTACTGCTAATGTTGTCGTTATTTTATTTAATATTTTCATTACTAAAAGAGAGTTTTATGTTTTTTGAATTTTGTGTTGTCCTCATAACACACACAATTCTTAAATAATTTCCTTTAATGTTAAATTAATATTACTTCTTTCTGTGTCGTTTTACCCTGAATTCCCCCCTTTGATGTTACAAACTGTAAAAAGACTATTATTAATGAACAAAATACCGCCTCATTAGTTTGCATTAATACAGAAAAGCACGTTAGTTATTCTTTATTAATTAAATACTTAACAAAATACTTGATATGAAAAATTTTATGCGATCTACTTTGGTAATTATGATGGGTGTTATTTTAAGCACCGGTACCATTTTCGCACAGCAACAACAGATGCCTCCACAACCACAACCATTGAGTCCTGATGAAGTAACGGACGCACAACTTGAAATGGTTTTGAATGTTTCCCAGTCAGTTCAGGGCATGCAACAAGAAGCAGATACAAAGATGAGAGAAGTTATTGCTGAACAGGATATGGAGTATAGTCGCTTTCAGCAGATAATGATGGCACAGCAAAATCCACAAATGGCCGGACAGCTTAATTTAACAGAAGAAGAAAAAACAACTATACAAGAAGTTCAGCCGGAACTTCAAAAAATAACTCAAGAAATTCAGCAGGGTTATATGACGGCTATTCAAGATGAAGGATTAACTCCTCAAAAATTTCAGCAAATAGCACAAGCTATTCAAGCGCATCCTGAAGTTGCAGAACGTTTTGAAGCTATTAAAAGCGAGCAGACTGAAATGGACTCTGGTGACGGAAACGGTTAAATAGCGACCTTTTCATTTATGATTTCAGCCCGATGGTCATATCATCGGGCTTTTTATTTGCTCACATACTTTGAGCCTTTCAGAGTAAATCTCCAGGGAAGTTGTGCATCTTCCTCTGCATAATCGATTCCAATCCGTTCGGAAGCTTGTATCTCATCACCCCCTACCTCAGTTCCCTGATCTTCAATCCAAATGGTATCCCCCAACAAATCAATTCCATAATGATCCCGGTTTATACCGAGTGCCTGAGATATGATTCCCGGTCCATTCCCCACTGAAGGATCTAGCTTTTCCTTATTTCTTCTCTTCAGCATTGCATCGATTCCATCAACTGGCTCAATTGCTCGAATCAGTATAGCATCTGCCAGACCTTCTTGATTGGTTACAATATTGAATAGGTTATGAATTCCATAACATAGATATACATAAGCATGGCCCGGCTTCCCATACATTACTTCAGTTCGCTTAGTTCTTTTGTTAAGGTGGGCGTGGCAGGCTTTGTCATTTCTTCCGTCATAGGCTTCGGTTTCCACAATTCTGCCAGAAGTAAAAACATCATCTACGTTAGTGCACAGGACTTTCCCTATGAGTTCTCTGCTAATTTGAACTACATCATCACGGCTATAAAAAGAGCGGGGCAGCTTTTTGGACATCAGGAAATTGCTGTGTACGGATTCTCCTCTATGGCCGGTCTGTTCCCGAGATATACGTCTTTGTAAGCCCGGCCCATAATTGCACTAATAACAAACAAAAGAGCCGTATAGAAGGTCCATATCCCCAAAAGAATCACAACGGTATATCCTTGGTAGAAGTAGCGGTAAGTAGAAAATGCGTATTCCAGATAAGTACTAAGTCCGTATTTGGCAATTTCAAACATAATGGTGTAACAGATTGTCGCCATAAGTGCTACACGGGGTTTAATCTTACGTTCACTTACAAAACGAAATACCACATACAGCACCAGAAAAGCGATTAAAATTGGAAGTACGATATTCAGGAAATCATAAATCCAGGGTAATTCAATCACTATATCAGTGAACGGAACATCAATCCGGCTCAAATTAAAAAGGGAAATAGTTGAAATAGCCAGGCTAAAGAAAAGAAATACGGTTCCTATTAAACTGAAACCAAAGAAGTTATACACTACATCCATGATCGGGTGCTTGCGTTCTTTAATGTCGAACGTATCAAAGAGTACATGTTTTAGCGAGTGGAGCAGCCCTTGAGTAAAGAACATCAACACAATAATACCTATGATCCCAAAAATCTGCCGTGCTCCCACTAATGGTCGAAGCAAAGTCTCAATGGTTACTGCTCCCTGAAATACATCGTTGTTCTGAGTTTCGTAGGTAAAGCTAGGGAAGAATTCTCGCCCATAACGTACAATTTCATTAAAAGCTTCATCCACTGAGAGCGCATAACCGATGATGGAAATCAGGATAAGAACAAAGGGAATAGCGCAGATAAATAAATTGAAGGTTATCGCCGAGGCATTAAAGAAGATGTCTTTTTTGCCTGCCAGCTTAAAAACCCGCTTCCAAAATTCTTTGTGTTTCTCCACAAGCTGTGTATTGTTTGGTGAAGGGTAAAATTCGCAGGATGTTCAGTTAATTCCAAACAAACATTTCACGCATAGTTTTTCAGCCAATTCATTGGTAAGTTCCAAGCCTTAATTCAGCAATCTATCAGCATAAAAACAGGTATTTCGAGCGCATGAGTGCTAAGAAAAATCAAACTCCGCTAATGCGGCAGTATTTCAAAATTAAAGACGAAAATCCCGGTACAATTCTACTATTTCGGGTTGGGGATTTTTATGAGACTTTTGCCGATGATGCCCAGCTGGTAAGTAAAGAATTGGGAATTACGCTCACCAAACGAAATAATGGTGGCGATCAAACTCCGCTCGCCGGCTTCCCCTACCATGCTTTAGACAACTATTTACCCAAGTTGGTAAAGAAAGGACATAAGGTTGCTGTTTGTGATCAGACCGAAGATCCTGAAGATGCTAAAAAGGCCGGCCGCAAAATTGTTGATCGTGAGGTTACCGAAATCACAACTCCCGGCGTTACCATGTCGGAAAAACTGCTCGATCATAAACGGAATAACTATATCGCTTCATTGCATTGGGATGGCTCTACTGTTGGGGTTGCATTTTCTGATATTTCAACGGGTGAATTTGCGCTTAGTCATGTGGCAGAAAAAAACCTGGACAGCCTGCTCGCCGCCATTCAGCCTTCTGAAATTCTGGTTCAGCAAAAAAGGAAAAACAAGCTGGATGAAAAGCTGACTCACCATAATATCAGCTACATCGAAGATTGGGTTTATGATGGTGATTACGGTTACAACTTGCTCACCGACCATTTTGAAACGCATTCACTAAAGGGTTTTGGAGTTGAGAAGCTGAATGTCGCTCACGTAGCAGCCGGTTCTCTGATGCATTATATGCAGGAAACCCAAAAAGCTTACTTACGCCATCTGCGCCGATTATATGCGTATGAAAGCTCTGAATTCATGAGCCTGGATGGGGCTACAAAACGCAATCTTGAGCTTACCGCCAGTATTCAGGAAGGCGGAACGGATGGCACCTTAATTTCTATTCTTGATGACACTTGTACGGCTATGGGCGGACGCTTACTTCGCCGATGGATTATGCGCCCCCTCAAAAGACTTAAGCCCATACAACAGCGCTTAGATGCTGTAGAAAAAATTTATAAGAACACAGATGTCCGCCAAACACTAAGGGAAGAACTGGAGCAAGTTGGTGATATGGAGCGCCTTATCTCCCGCATTGCGATGGGACGAACAAACGCCCGGGATATCGTTCAGCTTAAGTTATCACTGGCTCAAATTCCCCGACTAAAAAGCCAGTTTTCAAATATTGATGACCCCTTGCTCGAAGATATTTCAAGCCGGCTTAAATTACTGATTGAAGTTCAGGAGCGTATCAATAAAGCTTTGAAAGACGACCCTCCGGCCAGCGTGCGAGATGGTGGAATGATCGAAGATGCTTTTAATGACGAGCTGGATGAACTCCGAGATATCGCCAAGAACGGAAAAAAATACATTGCCGAAATCAAGGATGGCTTAGCTAAAGAGCATAGTATTCCTTCCCTTAAAATTGGGTATAACAAAGTGTTTGGGTACTATATTGAAGTGACCAACACGCATAAAGACAAAGTCCCCGAGACATTCATCCGGAAGCAAACACTGGTTAATTCTGAGCGATATATTACTCCCGAATTGAAGGAAGTTGAGGAGAAAGTTCTTTCGGCAGAAGAACGAAGCAAAACGCTGGAGTATGAACTTTTTGAGGAGCTTCGATTATATGTAGCAGAATTTGCCGATGATGTCCAGCAGGTCTCTCACGCCATCGCTGAGCTGGACTGTATTCAGGGGTTTGCCGAAATCGCCTTCCGAAATAACTATGCTAAGCCCGAAGTAGGCGATCATGAAGAAATTGATATTGAAAAAGGACGTCACCCTGTAGTTGAAAAGTCTTTACCGATGGGTGAGCCATTCATTCCCAACGACATCAAACTGGATAATACAGAGCAGCAAATTCTGATTATAACCGGGCCCAACATGGCGGGTAAAAGTATCATACTTCGCCAAACCGGACTGATTGTATTACTGGCTCAAGTTGGGAGTTTTGTTCCTGCAAAGTCAGCAAATATTGGTTTGGTTGACAAGATCTTTACCCGCGTTGGCGCTTCTGATAATCTTGCAGCAGGAGAAAGTACGTTTCTTGTTGAAATGAACGAGGCCGCCAACATTCTTAATAACGCGACTCCCCGTTCCTTGATTTTACTCGATGAAGTGGGACGTGGAACTTCAACTTTTGATGGATTAAGCATTGCCTGGTCACTTGCAGAATACCTACACAACCATGCTCCGGTAGCAGCTAAAACACTTTTTGCCACTCATTACCATGAACTGAATGAGCTGGAACAAATGTATGAGCGCACCATAAATTTCAACGTACAGGTTAAAGAACATGATGGAAAAGTGGTGTTCTTAAGGAAATTGATTCGGGGTGGAGCAGACCACAGCTACGGAATTCAAGTCGCTGACATGGCCGGGCTTCCTCAAGTGGTCATTGAAAGAGCTAAAGAAATTCTGAAAAACCTCGAAAGCCATAGCCTCGATATTACCAACAAAAATGGATCTATTGAGAAAGAAGCTTCCTCCAAAAAAGAAGCCGCAAAGAATTTATCAGAGAAAGTAGATAGGCAGGAAGAAACGAGTCAGATGACGATGTTTCAAACGCATGTGGATCCAAGGATCGAGACCGTACTGAATAAGCTGGAAGCAACAGATCCAAACCGCATGACTCCTATCGAAGCATTGATGCTGATAACCGAACTGAAAAGACTCGTTGATTGAAAAAGTGCATGTGTGTTAAAGTGTCTACGTTTTTTAAACAAACCCGACGCTTTAACACACATACACTTCCACACTGAAACACAAAAAAACCATGGAAAATAAGCCTCATAAGTCTGGATATGTAGCCATCATCGGAAAGCCGAATGCTGGGAAATCTACGCTGATGAATAATATTCTGGGGAGTAAAATTTCTATTACTACTCATAAAGCTCAGACTACGCGCCATCAGATTGTTGGGATTTTTTCGGATGAGGATACCCAAATTGTTTTCTTGGATACACCCGGAGTTATCAGTCCGAAATATGAGCTCCAAAAAGCCATGATGAAGACAGTAGAACGAGCCCGTTCTGATGCCGATCTCATACTCTTCATCCATGACCCAATGGATACACACCCGCCGGATGATGTGGTAAATCTGATTAAATCCATCAATAAACCCATCTATTTAGTGGTGAATAAAATGGATGCTGCCAATCAGGAAAAAGCGGAAAAATCAGTGGCAGATCTTGAAGCAAAAATGAAAATCCGGTCCGTTCACTATATTTCTGCAACTATGGGAACAGGAGTTGAAGAACTGATGGAAGAGGTAAAAAAAGGCCTGTTGCCCGGACCGCCCTTCTATCCAAAAGAAGACCTAAGCGAGCACCCCGTTCGATTCTTTGTGTCAGAGTTAATAAGAGAGCAAATATTTCTGCAATTTCACCAGGAAATCCCCTACTCCTGTACGGTTGAAGTTATTTCATATGATGAAGATGTGGACATCGATCGCATTCATGCCGACATCATTGTAAACCAGAAATCCCAAAAAGGAATGCTGATTGGAAAAGGCGGATCAGCCATCAAAGAACTCGGTATTGAAGCCCGAAAATCTGTTGAAGGATTTATTGGGAAGCAGGTCTACCTGGAACTCCATGTGAAAGTCCGTGAAAAATGGAGAGAAAAAGAAGGCTGGGTTCGGAATTTGGGATATTGATTAACAGCAGGCACCCATCGCTGAATCTTCTGAAGAACTGGGTGAAGAGGAAGGCTCACAATCGAAGGCTCCAAAATGTGTGTTCCGGTTTCCTGTTACTTTGAAATGCTTCCCGTATCGGGTTTCTTCAACCATTGCAGCTGTATTGCCACAAACCAGCATAGGCTTCCCAGTTTCAAAAAGATGATGATCATCTAACATAAATGCGTGAGGCGATTCTGGTATAGTGCCCTGATATGTTGCTACCTGACCGTAGTCTTCGCAGATATCTTCAACGGCATCCAGTTTAAAAGCTCTAATGGTCAGTGATTCAAAGTTGACCATTCCTACTTTTTGCTCAATTTCGGCGTTCTCGATATCAATTTTATGTCCGGTAACAACTCGATAATCAAGACATCCAACATCTCTAAGCATGCGGCGGAAGTCTTCGATATATAATGCTCCTGACAGGCATTCTCCAAATAGAACGGGATCATCCACTAGGTGCTGAGGCACTCTTCGGTCAGAAAAAACATCTGAAAAATATAATTCCCCACCCGGTTTCAGTACACGAAATATCTCCTCATAAACCCTCCTTTTATCCGGCGATAGATTGATCACACAATTCGAAATCACTACATCAACAGAGTTGTCTTCGATTCCAATTGCTTTCAGATCTTCGATATACCCGTTCTTGAATTCTACATTGGGTTTTTCGAAACCAAACTTTTTCATTTGCTTATCGAGGTTTCGGTTTGCTACATCCAGTTGCTCTTCGGTCATATCAACCCCAATCACATGACCGTCAGGACCTACTAATTTCGAAGCCAAATAAACATCCCTCCCGCTCCCACAGCCAAGATCTAAAACCACTTTCCCTTCCAGCTCAGATGGAATGGGTGATCCGCAACCATAGAATTTCGCCAATACTTCATCTTCTATATCAGCTAGTATTTTTTTGTGATAATCAGGAATATTCTCCGTAGTACAGCAGGCCGTTGTTTTTAAATCATTCGTACTCTTAAGGACCTTACCGTAATATTCTTGTACGCTATTCGTCATGCTTAATTGTTAATTAGTTATTACTATCATTTACGAAGCAACCAAAGATGTTGGATGTAATGATGCCCAACATTCTTACCATTTGAAAGGCTATTTCCAAAAAACAAAAAATAATTTGCGCCTTCCAAAATCTACCCTTAACATTAGTGCAATGAAATTAATCCGACAAAATATCAACAGCTCTTGTGTAATTATGTGTTGCATGTGTATGTGCGTGGCACAGACCTAAGGGCTTGATACAATAAATTTTTAGACAGCCCTTTTGAATGTAACTCACAAGGGCTTTTTTGTTGGATAATATTTCAATCGTTCTTTTACATTAGTTGCATTCTCATTACGAAAGGTGGAGGGATCAGGTCCTTTGAAGCCTTGGCAACCGTCCCGCATATAACTTGTTATGTGCAGGGAAAAGGTGCTACATCCTGTCTCTAATCTGTAAAGGTTTAGGGAAAAGATGAGTTCGAACAGATTTTGGTTTTTGACATAAAGCCTCTTTCGGATTCATCTCTGAAAGAGGCTTTTTTTATGATTTGAAAAAAGTCTTGAGGAGGAGAATCAACAATTTTAAGACTCAAAAACAAACAACACTTACTCAAAAATCAGTTAATCATGAGCAACGAAAAAGAAAAACGCGACTTCAAATTTGAAACCCTGCAGCTACATGCGGGACAAGAACCCGATCCAACAACCGGATCCAGAGCGGTTCCCATTTATCAAACTACTTCTTTCAACTTTGATAATTCGGAGCACGCTGCTAATCTTTTTGCACTTCGTGAATTTGGGAATATTTATACCCGGATCATGAACCCAACCAACGATGTATTTGAAAACCGGCTTGCTGCTTTAGAAGGCGGAACCGCTGCATTAGCAACCTCATCAGGACAAGCTGCACAGTTTTTAGCCATCACCAATTTAGCCGAAGCCGGTGATAACATCGTCTCCACGCAGTTCCTTTATGGTGGAACCTATAATCAGTTTAAAGTGACATTACCCCGATTGGGAATAAAAGTGAACTTTGCTGAAGACGATTCCATTGAAGCTTTTGAAAAGCATATTGATGACAAAACAAAAGCCATCTATGTAGAATCCATTGGAAATCCGCGCGGAAACGTAGCTGATTTCGAAGGGCTTTCTGCTTTAGCTAAAAAGCATGACATCCCTCTCGTAGTTGATAATACCTTTGGCGCCGGCGGAGCTTTGGTCCAGCCATTAAAACATGGCGCTAATGTGGTAACCGCATCAGCCACTAAATGGATTGGCGGACACGGAACTTCCATCGGTGGCGTGATCGTAGATGGTGGAAACTTCAACTGGGGCAACGGTAAATTTCCAGGCTTCAGTGAACCTTCCCCTTCTTATCACGGATTAAAGTTTTGGGAAGTTTTTGGTGAAGACGGTCCGTTTGGAAACATCGCTTTTGCGATCCGTGCAAGGGTAGAAGGACTTCGGGATGTAGGCTCGTCTCAATCCCCTTTCAACAGTTTTCTGCTGCTTCAAGGCTTAGAAACTCTTTCCTTAAGAGTTGAACGACACAGCGAAAACGCACTTAAGCTCGCTAAATTCCTGAAAGGACATGAAGCTATTGAGTGGATCAATTACACCGGACTTCCTGAGCACGACTACCACGAGCGTGCGAAGAAGTATCTGAAGAAAGATCATTTCGGATCAGTCTTTACGTTTGGTGTAAAAGGCGGATATGATGCCGCCCGAGAATTCATTGAAGGTGTGGAGCTTTCAAGTCACCTAGCTAATGTAGGCGATGCAAAAACCCTGGTTATACATCCAGCATCTACAACCCATCAACAGCTAACGGATAAGGAACAACAAGCTAGTGGTGTTAAAGGCGACCTGATCCGTGTATCGGTAGGAATTGAGCATATCGATGACATTATCGAAGACTTCGAGAAGGCCTTTGCCAAAATTAAAGTAACAGCATAATCGTCCAATACCACTCATTGAGAACGGGCTGGATAAGCTCGTTCTCTTTTTCAAAAAAAACCAACATATAGATGACAAAACCTTTAATCCATAGCTTCGAGTCTTCCTTTACTACCGAGTCAGGTGTGGAAATAACAGATCCGGTAATCTCCTACCGAAGCTGGGGAAAACTAAATACCGAAAAGGATAATGTGGTATTCATTTGCCATGCACTTACAGGCAACACCGATGCCGACGTTTGGTTTGGCGGTTTGATTGGGACAGATAAAACCATCAATCCAGATAAACACTTTATCATCTGTACCAATATTCTTGGTAGCTGTTATGGTTCTACCGGGCCTGAATCCATCAACCCGGAAACAGGCAAGGCTTGGCAAGCTGATTTCCCCGATATCACCATCCGTGATATTGTGAGGTTTAATCAAAAGTTGCTGGATGAACTGGGTATCACAGGAATCAAACTGGTAGTTGGAGGATCTTTGGGTGGAATGACTGCCCTGGAGTTTGCCCTTATAGATGACCGGGTGAAAGCAGCGGCTCTTTTTGCCATGGGAAAAGCACATTCCCCTTGGGCCATTGGTATTAGCCAAGCTCAGCGAATGGCCATTTATGCAGACAAGAACTGGAATGGCGGATTTTATTCAAAAAAGAATCCACCTGAGAAAGGGTTAGCCGCAGCCCGGGCTATGGCAATGATCACCTACAGAACACCGGAAAATTATACCAAAAAATTCAGCCGTGAAGTTCATCCCGAAAAAGAAATATATCAGGTTGAATCCTATCTGAATTACCAGGGGCAGAAATTAGTTGGACGATTTGATGCCAACTCTTATGTCACCTTAACTAAAGCTATGGATTCCCATGATGTTTCCCGTAATCGTGGTTCCTTTGAAAGCGTTTTGGCAAAATTAGATAAACCGGTTTTAGTTGTTGGGTTTGAAAGCGACAAGCTTTATCCCATCGGCGAACAACAAGAGCTGGCTGAGCTTATTCCGAACAGCCACTTTGCACAGTTAGATTCTCCTTACGGACACGACGCCTTCCTGATCGAATTCGATCAGCTCAACACTCAATTGCAATCATTTTTTCACTCACTCACCGAAGTAAAATCATGACACTCACATTAAAAAAATCATCTTCTGATTCACAAAAAAACCTCTCCATTAAAAAGAAAAAAATTCGGCTTTTTATTGCCGGAATCGGAGCTGTAGGTGGAACGCTTACCAAACTCATTCAGGAACTCAATCATGATCTCTATGACTTAAGAATTATTGGAGTTTGTAACAGCTCATTCACTAAATGGAACCCTGATGTCGATGCTTTTCTGGAAGACCGGAAACTAAGCCAGGGCGAACCAACTGATTGGAATGTCATTCCTGATCAACTCATCAATCAAAGTGATGGAAATCTGGTTTTTGTTGATGCCACAGGAAGCGAAGTTGTTGCCCATCAATATCAGCATTTATTGACTCATGGAGTTCATATTGCAACACCCAGCAAGCGGGCAAATACGTTTGGGCAGGATTATTTCAATCACCTGATTAAAGCCAATGACTCAGGTCGTGCTCAGTATCGATACGAAACAGCGGTAGGTGCAGGGCTTCCAGTAATAAGCACCATTAAAACATTACTGAACAGCGGTGATGAGGTTACCGAGATATCAGGTGTAGCTTCAGGAACTATGACTTTCCTATTTACCCAGCTTCAAAATGGAGTTCCTTTCAGTGAAGCTGTCCGAAAAGCAAAACAAGACGGATATTCAGAACCTGATCCTCGGGAGGATTTATCCGGAGAAGACGTAGCCCGTAAATTTCTTATCCTGGCCCGAACTTGTGGTTATACTTTTGAGAGAAATCAAATCCGCGTTGATACTTTAGTACCTGAAAAGTTGATCTCGCTTTCTACTGAAGAATTTTTAGATCATCTCCCCGAATTTGATGGCCATTGGAAAAGCCGTAATGCTCAGGCCATGGTTAACAATAAGAAGCTCCGCTATGTCGGTAAGTTCACCCCTGATGGAATACAAGTAGGTGTGCAGGACGTGAAAGGAGAGTCACCGCTCGGTGGATTGAAGGGTACCGATAATTTGATTCAGATTTATACCAAGAGATATTCAACTTCTCCTATTGTAATTCAAGGACCAGGAGCCGGTCGCGACGTTACTGCCGCCGGAGTTTTAGGAGATATTATTGATATAGGAAGTTTTATAGAGTGATAAATCTATTTTTGATTTCGAATCTGATCTGAGTTATTGTAATCTAAATTTCAGATCATGATTTTTATGAAAACACTTTTAGTTTTTCTAGCTCTTACGTTAGCTACAAATACTTCTTATTCCCAAGACCGCCAACGCGCCAGAGACCTTGGTATCAAACCGGGAATCCTAACACCTGGACCTATCAATGCTATCACTGATGCAGATGGGGTAAGTGTGGGGCATGCAACGGTTATAGAAGGCGAAAATATCCGAACCGGTGTAACAATGATTTTCCCTCATCAGGGCGATGTATTTAAAAGCCGGGTACCTGCGGCAGTATATGTAGGTAATGGATATGGAAAAGCATTGGGGTTTACACAGATCAGAGAGTTGGGTGAAATTGAAACACCTATTGGTCTAACCAATACATTGAGTATTCATACCGTAGCCAATGGAATTACTGATTATATCTTAAATCAGGCCGGTAATGAAAATGTGCGATCAGTAAATCCGGTAGTTGGAGAAACCAATGATGGCTGGTTGAATGATATCCGAGGTCGGCACATTACTATGGAGCATGTTTCCGAAGCTATCCAAAATGCTAAAACAGGATCTGTTGAAGAAGGTTCTGTTGGTGCCGGATCTGGAACTTCAGCGCTGGGTTTTAAAGGTGGAATTGGGACTTCTTCTCGGCAGCTCCCTGAAAAGCTGGGAGGGTACACTGTTGGCGTTTTGGTTCAGTCTAATTTTGGAGGAGTGCTAACTATAAACGGAGCGCCGGTTGGGGAAGAACTTGAGAATCACTACCTAGCAAGTGCAGTACCTTATGATGTGGACGGCTCTATCATGATTATTGTGGCTACTGATGCTCCCCTCCTTTCAAGAAATTTAGAACGACTCGCCAAAAGAGCTTTACTTGGAATTGCCCGTGTTGGTGGTTTTGCCTCTAATGGAAGTGGCGATTATGTGATCGCGTTTTCAACGAGTGAAGATGTTAGAATCGAAACCGGAAATTCTGGATCAACTCAAACTTATACCGAACTCGAAAACTCAGCCACCACCCCGCTTTTTCTTGCAGCAGTAGAAGCTACTGAAGAAGCCATTTTAAATTCCCTATTTATGGCAACCACAATAACCGGAGATCGCGGACATACTCAGGAAGCTCTTCCAATTCCTGAAGTTTTAGAAATTATGAAGAAATATAATCTGCTTGAGAACTAATACTATATTTCCTGACCGAGCAAAAGACTGCTAAAGCTGGACCCTAAATCTGTTTGAAATTCGATCAATTTGGCGTGTTTTTCTAGCACCTCTAAAAAGTCTACCACTCTCTCCCACCAGGCTATTTTTTCAGTAATTTCTCCGCACTGACTTTTGAGCTAATCATAAAAAAGCCATTCTGCGCTACATATATGCAAGATATGTTAAGCTAATCAAAAACTTGCCCCAGCTGTCAAAAAACGCACCTACGCTATTTTTAAACTTTCTCAGGGAAACCTCTTGACACAAAGTGGTTCTTTAGGGTACATTGTGGGGTGAAGTGGGAGATAGTGGGGACTTCTCTTTTTCACCTTATATATAAGCAATCTAAAATCACGCAGGGATATCGTGCCAAGTTTTAAAGGACAATACGAGCATAGTATAGATGCCAAAGGCCGCGTGGCCTTCCCTGCCAAGTTACGCAAATCTTTGAGTCCTTCCGCACAAGAACGCTTTACTATTGTACGCGGTCAGGAATCCTGCCTTTATTTATACCCCGAAGATGAGTGGTCTCATGTTGAAGAAAAACTATCCCGCATAAATAACTTCACCAAAAAAGGCCGACTCGCTAAAAGAAATTTTCTGCGCTATGCGGAAGACGTGTCCCTTGACAAGCAAAACCGTATTGCCCTGCCTTCCGACCTCACAGAATATGCTGCCATCAACGGCAAAGCGGTATTCCTTGGAATGGGTGAATATATAGAGGTGTGGGACCCGGCTAAATTAGAGGAAGCTGATGCTGCCCTCGACGACGGAGCCTTTGAAGAAATTTTTGAACAAGTGATGGGAGATAATCCTGAAACCGATGTTGCTTGAGATGACTACATATCACCAACATATCCCGGTTTTATTAAATGAATCCGTTGAGGGCCTCATCACGGACAAGGATGGCATCTATGTAGATGGCACTCTTGGAGGTGGTGGACATTCCAAAGAAATTTTAAAACACCTCGGCGAAGATGGAAGGCTTTATGGTATCGACCAAGACGATGAAGCACTTGAAGCTGCTTCAGCAAATATTGGTAATGACCCTCGCTTTATCCCCATAAAAGGAAATTTCGGCTATCTGGCCACTCTTCTACCTCCCCAAACCCACGGTCAGATAGCCGGAATCCTATTAGATTTAGGTGTTTCAACTCATCAGATTAAGGAAGCGGAACGGGGATTTAGTTTTCAGGAAGATGGTCCGCTCGACATGAGGATGGGAAATCTTTCCGGAGTTTCTGCGTATCAGGTGGTAAATGAATATGAGTACGAAAAGCTGCGTGATGTGATCTTTCACTACGGCGAAGAAAAACAAAGTCGCCCGATTGCCCGCGCAATTATTGAAAACCGCCCTATCGAAACAACTGGTGAATTACAGAAAGTTGTTTCCGAAGTCGTGAACAAGCGATATGAGATAAAATCTCTTGCACGAGTATTTCAGGGAATTCGCATTGAAGTAAATCGCGAACTGGATATGTTGGAACGAGTGATGGAAGAATCGCTCGAAGTTTTGAAGCCCGGCGGACGTATTGTTGCTATTTCGTACCACTCCCTCGAAGACCGCATTGTTAAACGTTTTTTTAAAGCCGGTAACTTTGAAGGCAAAATTGAGAAAGACTTTTACGGAAACCCGATATCCCCAATAACGCCTGTTACTAAACAGGTTATTACCCCCAAAGAAGAAGAGGTTTCCGTAAATCCAGCATCCCGGAGCGCTAAACTCCGGATTGCTGAAAAAGTAGAAGGGGGCGGATCATGATCGTGCAATCCCCACTTAAAAAGCATGACATTCGCCCAAACCTTCGCAAAGTATCTTTGCCCGACAATAAATCTTCCTCCCCAAAAAACAAACGTCAGGCAAAGCATACGGGTAAGGCAAGCACTAAAATTGGCCTCCCCAAGGTCAAACCCTGGAAGGTGATTGTAGGAAGTATCATCATCGGGGCATTAGGTTTGCTCTATCTTACCCACGTATTTGCTACTCAGCAACTTCTCGAAGAAGTACAGACGCTGGAAGCAGAATACAATCGCGCCCGGGCTCAATACGATGAGCTTAAACTTCGCCATGACCGAATGATTGGTCCTGCGGAGATTTACCGTAAAGCCGAAGAACAAGGCTTTGTAAACGGCGGTCCGGCAGATAAAGTCATCATCATAAAGGAGTAATCAGATGGATGAACGCACTGCCATATTAAGCCGAATGTTTATCGTTCTTGGGTTGATACTTCTCATCCCTTGCGCACTGGGTTTCCAGTTAATCCGGATCAATTACTTTGAAGGAGAAGAACTTCGCGCGCTTTGGAGCAAACAAGCGGTCGATCAAATTCCTATTCCTGCCCAGCGTGGAAATATATATGATGCCAATGGCACTCTATTAGCTACTAACGCTGTAGATTATAAGCTCGCTTTTGATCCTAAAGTAACGGTAGATGGGAAAGTTGGTGTCCCTAAAGAACAAGTTGCTTTACTGACTACCAAATTAGCTGCTTTAACAAATAAGCCGGTTTCATTTTATCGATCCAAAATCAATTCCGCTCCTTCTCGATCTCGATACATCGTATTGGAAACAAATCTTTCTGTTGTTGCCAAAGATGAAATCAGAGCTCTTGACTTAGACGGAGTTATCCTTGAAGAGAATTACCGCCGGAAATATACATTTGGGTCTTTAGGAGCCCATGCACTCGGTTTTGTAAATCATGAGACCAATGGCCGAATTGGACTTGAAGCCTATTATAATGATGAGCTAAAGGGTGAAGATGGCGTTCGTCAGGTTCGTCGTGATCCTTTTAACAGAATTTTTGAATATGTCGGTGCTCCTAAAAAACTTCCGCGCAACGGCTACTCACTCCACACCACTATAGATGCCTACTTACAGGCTATTTTGGAAGATGAACTTAAAGCCGGTGTTGATAAACATCTGGCTAATTACGGAACGGGCATCATCATGGATCCCCGAACAGGAGCTATTAAAGCTTTGGCGAATTACCCTACTTATGATCCTAATTACCCGGGAAGCGTTGAAGAAGAAAATCGTCGTAATTTTGCTATTTCTGATATGATTGAACCCGGCTCCACCTTTAAGCTGGTAACTGCAATCGCCGCAGTAGAACAAGGTGTTGTTGATTTTGACGAGATCATCGAAACCCCTGAAAATGGCGAAGTTGTAATTCATGATTTAGTCCTAAGAGATCACGACCCGCTCGGAAATCTGACTTTCCAGGAAGTAATTCAAAAATCTTCGAACGTCGCTACAGCCGAACTGGCTATGAGAATGGACAAAGAAGTGTTCTATCAGTATGCACGCAATATGGGTTTTGGATCGAGCACAAACATTGATCTTACAGGTGAAGTTGAAGGCCGGCTTGCTAAACCCTATGAATGGAGTTTGGTAACGCTGCCCTGGATGTCACACGGTTATGAAATTCAAACCACTCCCCTGCAGATTGCTCAGGCTTATGCGGCATTTGCAAACGATGGCCGGATGATGCGTCCTTATTTGGTTGAGCGCATTGAGGACAAAAATGGAGAAGTAGTTTCAAAGCATGAGCCTGTTGAAATTCGGCGAATTGCCAAAACATCCACTTTGGAGAAATTATATCCTGTATTTGAAAGTGTAGTTACTGATTCTGGAACCGGTGATCTTGCGCAGGTTAATGGGCTCCGAATTGCCGGTAAAACCGGTACGGCTAAAAAAGTAGTTAAGGGGCGCTATACCAATAATTATCGAGGTTCTTTTGTTGGATTTTTTCCTGTAGACGACCCACAATATGTATGCTTTATTCTTCTTGATGAACCTAAGACAAGCGGTTACGGCGGATATACAGCAGCTCCAATTTTCCGAAACATTGCCAAGCGTATTGCAGGGTTAGACAATAATATTCAGCAGAATATGAAAGGAAGTGCAGATGAAGAACCTCTCTTTGCTCAAGTTCCCTTCCTGAAAGGACTTACTCAAAAACAGGCAAAAAATCTCCTCACCAGTTTAAATCTTTCTTATGAAATAGACGGTAAATCAGGATACATCACAGAACAAACTCCTGAAGCCGGAACAGAAATACTCATTGGGCAAGAAATTTCTCTCACTTTGTCGGAAACTTATGCTGCTTCTGATAGTGCAAAAGTAAAAGACGGCTACTCCGAAATCCCAGACCTGATTGGCATGAATATGCGTCAGGCCACAAATTTACTTACCGAACGCGGTCTTGAAACTGAAATCATTGGTTCAGGAACCGTATTTGCGCAGTATCCCAAAAAGGGACAACTGCTTCGAAAGGGATATACCGTAACCGTTCGCGGCAAAGCGAGATCATTGGAATTACTCACTCAAACAGACAAGCGATAATTGACGATAGATAAACTCATAGAAATTTGTAATCCGCTTCACGTCACTAATAAAGAATTTGATGGAGAGATAACTACGTTTGCCATCGACTCTCGTGATGTGAAAGAGGGAACTGTTTTTATCGCAATTCGCGGCACTCAGGTTGATGGGCATATGTTTTTGGAAGATGCTATCGGTCGTGGTGCTAAAGTCATCATTTGTGAAGAATCGTATTACACGGAAGACGATGTCTGCATTATAGAAGTCGAAGACACACAGAAGCTGGCTGGACCTCTTGCTCAGGCTTTCGCTGATTATCCTGCTAAGGATTTAAAAGTGATTGGTATAACCGGTACCAATGGTAAAACAACAACAGCTACTCTTGTTTATCAGGTTTTGAGTGCCTGTGGAGAAAAAGCATCACTACTCGGAACGGTAAGTAAACGAATTTTAGACGACGTTTTCGACAGCAAGCTCACTACTTCTGACCCTATTGAATTGGCCAGAGATATGAAAACTATGGTTGAAGCTGGATCAGAGTATTTAGTGATGGAAGTTTCATCTCATGCCTTAGATCAAGATCGGGTTGCCGGTTTCGATTTTGAAGTAGCTGCTTTCACGAACTTAAGCCAGGATCATCTCGATTATCATGAAACGCTGGATGAATACTCCAAGGCTAAAAAGATATTATTCGATAACCTCCCTGAATCATCAACTGCAGTTGTAAATACAGATGATGCTCAAGGTAATTTCATGATGAAAGACTGCAAAGCAAAGAGATCACTTCTAAGCTTTGGCAATGAATCTTCACATATACTGAAGAATTCTCCCGAAGGAATCACCATTGTTATTGATGGAGAAAAAATTGAAAGTCCTTTAGTAGGAGCCTTTAATGCCTATAATGTAGGTGAAGCCTTTCTGATCTGTAAAGCACTCGGGTTAGCTTCCAAAGATATTGCTACAGCGTTAGGCGAAGCAAAAGGAGCCGCAGGCCGAATGGAGCCTGTTGTTGTTGAAGGAGCGAATCTGCCGGTCGTAATCGTTGATTATGCCCACACACCAGACGCTCTTCAAAATGTTTGCTCTACCCTTTCTTCGGTTAAGGATGAACATCAAAAGCTAACGGTGATTTTTGGAGCCGGTGGCGATCGTGATTCCGGCAAACGACCGAAAATGGCTCAAGCCGCTGCGGCCTTTGCTGACAAAATCATTGTAACCAGTGATAATCCCAGATCTGAAAATCCAGATTTAATTATCGCTGATATTCTAGATGGCTTTGATGATTTAGGAAATGTAAAAAGCATCACTGACCGCAAGGAAGCCATTCAAAAAGCAATTGAAGACGCTTCTGCGGATGAAATTATACTGATTGCCGGAAAAGGTCATGAAGATTATCAGGAAGTAGATGGTGAGCGTCATCACTTTGATGATCGCGAGATTGCACAAGAATTTCTCACGGCCAAAGCTAAGGGAGGGAATTAGTGTTACACGAACTCTTCACATGGCTTGATACCACCTATAATGTTCCTGGAACCGGAGCAGTGGCTTTTATTTCTACCCGTACCGCTCTTGCAGCTGTTACTTCCCTATTGATTAGCCTTTTTGTGGGTAAAAAAATCATTCACTGGCTAAGTAAGCTACAATTGCGTGAAGTAATCCGTGATGACATTGGATTAGACAGCCATCTTGCCAAAGGCGAAACTCCAACCATGGGTGGTGTCATTATTATTTTGGCTATTGTAATTCCAGCACTCCTATGGATGAAAATGGAAAGCGTCTACAGCTGGCTCATTGTATTTGTGGTGCTCTCCCTGGGTATTGTTGGTTTTATTGATGATTACATAAAAGTAGTCAAGAAAGATAAAAGTGGACTCGCCGGTTGGTTTAAGATTGCCGGACAAGTAATAGTCGGCCTCGTTGTTGGAGCCGTACTGTACTTCCACCCTGATTTTGAGACCTTTAATTCACTTTCTACCGTCCCCTTTCTGAAGAATGTAAACATTGATTACGCCTACTTCGGAGATACCTTGGGCTGGATGATTTACCTCGGCGTCGCTGTTTTTGTAATAACCGCAGTAAGTAATGCTACGAATCTTACGGACGGTCTTGATGGGCTTGCCGCCGGAACATCTGCCATTTGTGGAATTGTATTTGCGATTTTTGCTTACGTATCCGGCCGGGTTGATTCCTCTGGATACCTAGACATTATCTATCTCCCCGGAACCGGAGAACTCACCATTTTTGCTGCCTCACTAATTGGGGCTTGTATTGGGTTCTTGTGGTATAACACCAACCCGGCTTCCGTTTTTATGGGCGATACTGGCTCGCTTGCACTTGGGGGAGCTTTTGGTGCCCTGGGCCTGATGCTTCATAAGGAATTATTACTGCCTTTTATTTGCGGCGTGTTCTTTTTCGAAACGCTGTCCGTGATTGTTCAAACAACCTATTTCAAGTACACCAAACGAAAATATGGAGAAGGCCGTCGGGTATTCCTGATGACCCCTATCCATCATCATTATGAAAAGAAAGGGTGGCCTGAACAGAAGATTGTTGTTCGGTTTTGGATTATCACGGTTTTACTGGGAATTCTAAGTCTGTTGACGCTAAAAATCCGATGAGAGAAGTTAAGAACACACATATCGTTGTGATCGGCGCTGCCAAAAGTGGCATTGCTGCTGCTCTCCTCCTTCAGAAAAAAGGAGCGGATATTTTTGTATCTGATTACGGACAGATTTCTGAAGATGGAAAAAAGAAATTGGATCAAGCCAACATTCCTTATGAGGAAAATGGACACACCGAAAAAGCGAAGTCAGCTGATTTTGTAGTTGTGAGCCCTGGCGTACCAACAGAATCACCAATCATCCAGCATTACTTTAATGACGGAAAGGAAGTGTTTTCTGAAATTGAAGCTGCCGGCTGGTTTACTGACCAGGATATTATTGCAGTTACAGGGAGTAACGGTAAAACAACTGTCGCAAACTGGCTTGATCATGTTTGGAGTACGGCTAAACGAGATCATTCCCTTGCCGGAAATATTGGTGTAGCCTTTTCTGATACAATTGAGAACAATAAGGGTGATTTCCTGCTTGAAGTCAGCAGTTTTCAGCTTGATCATATCAAAGATTTTAAACCGTCCGTGAGTATGATTTTGAATATCACTCCGGACCACCTGAACCGCTATCAATATAGTATTGAGGCATATGCCGCGGCTAAATTCAGGATAACAGAAAATCAGACAGCGGATGATCGGTTCATCTTTAATTATGACGACCCGATCATTCAAAAGCATGTTGAACAGCTAAAGCAAAAGCAATCTGCTCCCCAACTTTGGGCTTTTTCAAATACGAATGAAGTCCCTGAAGGAGCGTTTGTTCGCGACAATCATATCATCTTCAAATTCAACGACAAAGAAGAACCACTTATGCCAGTAGAAGAAATAGGATTACGAGGCCGGCACAATTTAAGTAATGGCCTTGCCACAGCATTGGCAGCCCGAGCTGCAGAAATTAAAAATGAAGCCATCCGCGAAAGCCTGAAAAGCTTTACCGGTGTTGAACACAGGCTTGAAATGGCTCGGGAAGTAGATGGCGTGAAATACATCAACGACAGCAAGGCGACCAACGTGAATGCCGTATGGTTTGCACTGGATAGTTTCCATGTCCCTGTTACCCTGATTTTAGGGGGCCGCGACAAAGGAAATGATTACAGCGAGCTGGAATCCCAAATTCGCGAAAAGGTTCATACCGTAATCGCTATTGGTGAATCTAAAGATCGCGTTGAAGAACAACTCGGAAATGTGGCTCCCAACTTTGTACGTGTTGAAACCATGGGCGGAGCTGTACGAGCTGCTCAAAAGGGTGCCAAACGAGGAGAAGTCGTGCTATTAAGTCCGGCTTGTGCTTCTTTCGATATGTTTGACAGTTACGAACACCGCGGGAAAATTTTCAAAGACGAAGTAAACAAATTGTGATAACAATCAGAGTAACATAGTGACAGCGTTACAAAGTGGGTTTTGATCCTACCCACTTTGTAACGCTCTCACTTAGATACTTTGCAACTATAAATATGATATACACCAGTCCACATAGCAATATTAACAACATCATCGGCACTACAGCTGAGGATATCGATACGCGCAACCAAGGCAGCGATCGGTTTCTGCTGATGTCGGTAGTTATCCTGATGACTTTCGGGATGCTCGCGGTGTATTCGTCTATCGCTTTCTTTGCGGAAACAAAATCTACGACGGCCGGGCAGTTAATTATTGGTCACTTGGTGAAATTAGGGATCGCCTTTTTTGTGATGCTAATTGCTTCCAAGATGAATTATCACACCATTGCTAAGTTTAGCCGAATTGGTATGGTTGTCAGTTTATTCCTCCTGCTGGCTGTGCTGGCTTTTGGAACAGAACAGTTTGGCGCTAAACGCTGGCTGAATGTAGGTGGCTTTTCCTTTCAGCCTTCCATGGTTGCTACCGTCTCCCTAATGCTTCACGTGTGTGTGCTTTTGAGTGAAAAGCAGGAGTATATCAAAGACTTTAAAAAGACATTTATGCCCATCATGTTCTGGGTGATCTTAACATGCGGACTTATTGGTATCGAGGATTTCAGTAGTGCAGCTATCCTATTGGGAATCTGCCTTGTTGTGATGTTTATTGGACGTGTAAGTGTGATTCAATTGGGTTCACTAGTTGCGATAGGAATATTAGGTGGCGTTCTGCTGCTTGGTCAGTCAACGAATAGACAGGATCGTATTGAGCAGTATTTGAGCCAGATTAAAGAAATTCCCAGCGACCATATCATCCAGGGTAGCGGATATCAGGCGCAACAGGCTCACATTGCTATTGCTAAAGGTGAACTGATGGGTGTGGGTATTGGTAAGAGCTCACAGCGCGACTTCCTCCCTGCCCCTTATAACGATTTTATCTTTGCGATTATAGCCGAAGAATATGGACTGATTGGAGCAATGTCGCTCATCCTTATTTTTACTTTAATCCTATTCAGGGGCATCGTATTTATTGCCCGAAATGCGGAAGACCACCTGGGATCTTTGCTGGCCGTGGCTTGTACGCTGACGATCGTTTTTTATGGATTTGTAAATGCCGGAGTTGCCAGTGGCATCCTTCCGGTAACGGGGCTTCCCATGCCTTTTGTGAGTTATGGTGGCACAAGTATGCTTTTTGCCGGTTTGATGGCGGGTATCCTTCTCAATATCTCGAAACATAATCGGGACCGGAGGGCCATATTTTATGGATAAGAACCCTCGCATTTTATTAGCTGCCGGAGGCACGGGCGGACATGTATATCCGGCCATCGCTATTGCCGATGCTTTGAAGAAAGAACAGCAAAGTACGGATATCCTTTTTGTAGGAACACGTGACCACATGGAATGGCAAGCTGTCCCCAAAGCCGGATATGATATTCGAAATGTTTGGATTAGCGGATTTCATCGACGGTTCACCCTAAAAAATTTAATGTTTCCGGTGAAACTGGCTACCAGTTTAGTTCAGAGTTTAAGAATTCTTTCCGGATATAAACCGGACGTTGTGGTTTCCTGTGGCGGATACGTAGCAGGCCCCGTTGGATGGGTTGCCGGCAAAAAAGGTATTCCAATTGTAATTCAAGAGCAGAACAGTTTCCCTGGTGTTACCAACCGACTGCTTGCAAAATTTGCCGTTAAGATATTTACAGCTTTCAAAGAGGCGGATCAGTATCTCCCTGAAGGAAAAACGGAAGTCACCGGAAACCCAACCCGTGCTACTTTGACCGGAGCTGATAAATCAAAAGCATTGAAGTCTTTTGGTTTTGATGATAGCAAACCGGTGTTGCTCGTTATGGGCGGAAGTGGTGGAGCAAAAACCATCAATGAGGCTATGAAAGCCAATATTGAGAAGCTCCATGATGACGCCGGTTTACAGATTATTTGGCAATGTGGAGCCCGCTATTATGATGAGCTCTCCACTGAAATCAACGAAAATAAATTAGATAACCTGCGGCTCACAGCCTTTCTCGACAACATGGCAGGCGCATATGCAGCAGCAGATTTGGTAATTAGTCGTGCCGGAGCCAGTTCGTGCTCGGAGTTAATGCTTACGGGAAAACCTAGTGTATTGGTCCCGTCTCCCAACGTTGCCGGAGATCACCAAACACAAAACGCTAAAGCAATGGTGGATGCAGGTGCATCTAAACTGTTGGAGGATAATGCTATGAAAGAAACCATGACCGAATTGGTAGAACAGCTGATCTTTGATCAGGAAAACCTGCAGCGTATGAATCAAGCAGCATTGAATTTAGCGAAACCGGATGCTGCAAAATTGATTGCCAAAGAAATTTTAGAAATCGCAAAATCGAAGTTATAGAACAGTAGTGGAAAAACGCATCGAGACACAACCCGTTTTTGGCCGAACTAAACATATTCACATGGTGGGTATTGGTGGAATTGGTATGAGCGGGATTGCCGAAATCTTATTACAGCGCGGATATAAAATATCCGGCTCTGACGGTGCCGTTACCGAAACTACGAAACGCCTTCAGGAACTTGGAGCAACCGTCTTTAAAGGACACAAAGCTGAAAATATTGAAGGCGCCGATGTTGTGGTCTATACCAGTGCTGTAAAAGCAGATGAAAATGTAGAGACTATAGCCGCCATCGAAGAACGCATTCCCACCATTAAACGAGCCGAAATGCTCGCTGAACTCATGAAGATGAAGTTCGGAATTGGTGTAGCCGGAACGCATGGAAAAACGACTACAACCACTATGGTGGGGCATGTTACCCAAGACGGAAATTATGATCCAACTATAATTGTAGGCGGGAAAGTCCATAGTTTCGACAAAACCAATGCTGTAGTTGGTAAAGGCGATTTAATTGTTGTGGAGGCGGACGAATTCGACCGAACCTTCCTTCGACTCTCTCCTTCTATTGCTATCATAACGAATATTGAAGCAGAGCATCTCGACATCTATGATGACTTGGAGGATGTAAAGCGTGCTTTTATCGATTATGCTAACAAAGTGCCTTTTTATGGAGCTGTGATTGTCTGCCTGGATGACTCAAACGTACGAAGTATCCTTCCGGAATTAGAGAAGCGGGTTATTACTTATGGTCTGACCCCACAAGCCCAACTCCGTGCTACTGATATTAGGTCAGATGCTTTTACCAGCACTTTTTCGGTGGTATGGGAAGGCGAGAAACTTGGGGTGATTACTTTGAAATCACCGGGTGAGCATAACGTTAAAAATGCCCTTGCATCCATAGCAACAGGACTTGAACTCGACATCGATTTCAAACTCATTAAAAAAGGACTGGAGCGATATGAAGGAGTTTTCCGCCGCTTCCAGCTTAAATATGAGAATGGGTGTATGGTTATTGATGATTATGCTCATCACCCCACCGAAGTACAGGCGACGCTACAGGCTGCCCGCAAAGGATGGCCGGACCGTCGAATTGTAGCGGTCTTTCAACCTCATTTATACTCGCGTACTCAGGATTTATATAAGGAATTTGGGCTCTCTTTCTTTGATGCCGAAATGCTGATTGTTACGGATGTATATCCTTCCCGGGAAAAACCTATTGAAGGGGTTACCGGAAAATTAATTACGGATACGGCCGAGCAGTACGGTCACAATAATGTGATTTATGTGGAAGACAAGGTAGAAGTAACCAAAACACTGAAAGAAATTGCAGAACCCGGAGACATCATCATTACGATGGGTGCCGGTGATATTTATCGCTTTGGCGAAGAGTTTGTAGAAGCATTGGAATCAGGAAAATTCAAACCGAAAACAAAATAGTTGAGTAAGCAAGATTCAAATAAAAGCTTAATGCCCTGGATTACCACCGTTTTGATGGTGACTGGAATTGCTGTACTTGCTGCCCTCTACTGGAACAAGAATGTAACGGTTCAGGATGTTCAGGTTAATGATCTGTATTTCACTGAATACGAGCAGGTAAAACTGGCTGCTGACATTCCTTTAGGTGTGAAACCCGATAGCCTGGATTTGAATGCAGTTGTTGATCGTGTTGTAAAATTAGACTACGTGCGATCTGTTAAACCATATATCGAGCCCAGTGGTGATTTGAGATTGACGGTGGCTGAACGGCAACCTATTGCGTTGCTGGTAAATGGTGCAAACCGCATATACGTGGATGCTGAAGGAGTACGATTACCCATTTTGGAAGGCAAGACTCAGGATGTTCCTCTTTTGTATGGGTACAGTGCTGTTTCTGACGACACCATTAAAACAGAAGAATTTACACAAGTACGAGACTTTTTGATGCGAGCCAAAATAGATGGCTTTGGTTGGAATACCATCAGTGAGGTGGTATTTGATGAAACCGATGGCGTGGTGGCTTTGAGCCATGAAAATGGAGTGAAGTTACTTTTTGGGAGAAATGATTTTCAAACCAAACTGGAGAACTGGAAAGCTTTTTACACGGATGTAATCCGGACGAAAGGGATCCAATCGATGCGACAAATCGATCTTCGGTTTACAAACCAGGTGGTGACCCGTGAAATTTAACTTCGACCATTTATCCTATAGCGACATCCAGGGATATTCTATGCTTAAAAAATCATCCTCAAGCCGTTCCGACGCAGAGCGTTCGGAACGAGGGATTCGGGCAGGAAAGTTACTCGATACTTTGCTTGGAGAGCCAAAGGGAGGTTTACGCAAAAAAGATAGTGTCTCTGATTTTTATTCAGCTATTGGAGGTAAGGGCGTATCACAATACGCCCCCACGACTATTGACTCGGCTTCGTCATCAACCCAGAAAATAAATTTAGCAATCAACAAAAACACAGCGGATCGTCATGGAAGAACATGAAAACATCATGGTAGGTCTCGATATCGGGACCACCAAAATTTGCGCAATCGTAGCCTCAATTGATGAGCAGGAACGTATTCACATCCTCGGGGTAGGCAAAGCTCAAAGCGATGGCCTGAACCGTGGAGTTGTGGTTAATATTGACAAAACCGTAAATGCCATTAAAGATGCTATTGCACAAGCCGAATTGGCTTCAGGCATTCAGGTGAACTCTGTAAATGTGGGTATTGCCGGCGATCATATCCGCAGCATGCGCAGTAAGGGTGTAATCACCATCAACAATAAAGACAACGAAATTACCGCTAAGGATGTAGAGCGACTGCTTGAAGATTGCCAGCGTATCATGCTTCCGACCGACCAACAGATTCTGCACGTGATACCACAGGAGTTTGTAGTAGATGGGCAGGATGGAATCAGCGACCCGGTAGGAATGAGTGGTATGCGCATGGAAGCGGAAGTACACATTATTACAGGACTGGTATCAGCGGCAAAAAACATTTATCGCTGTGTAGAAAGGGCCGGATACCAGGTTGCAGACATCATTTTAGAACCATTGGCTTCCTCCTACTCTGTTTTAGACGAAGAGGAGAAAGAAGCCGGTGTAGTATTGGTGGATATCGGAGGTGGAACTACTGATGTAGCCATCTTCCAGGATAATACTATCCGCCATACCGCAGTGATTGCCATTGCCGGACAAAAAGTAACTGACGATATCCGACTTGGACTGAGCGTGCTTGACGATCAGGCCGAAACCCTGAAGCGTAAGCACGGCGAAAGTTATGCTGATCTTATCGAAGAGGATGAAGTCATTACCGTACCCGGCATTGCAGGGAGACCCCCCAAAGAAATCACAAAGAGTATTCTCGCCAAGATTGTTCAGGCTCGGATGGAAGAGATCCTGGAAATCGTGGGAATTGAAATTAAGCGCAGCGGATATGCTGATTCAATGAGTGCAGGCGTCGTCATTACCGGCGGCGGGTCACTTGTGAAGAATGTATGTCCCCTTGCGAATGAAATACTAGGACTGGATGCCAAAGTGGGAATTCCGCTGGGCATTACAGGAGGATTGAAGGAAGAAGTGAACAGCCCTATTTACGCTACCGGCGTAGGTTTGGTGATGCACGCCCTTCGGTCAGGTACAGCCAACAACCAAACGATGATGCCATCATCATCGCAAGGCACCAATGTGGAACAAGTGATGCAGAAAATCACCGACCGCATGAAAAGTTGGTTCAAAGAGCTTTAGAAGTAAAAAATCAGCAATCAAGAACGCTATGGAAACAGAAGTAAATAAAGATTGTCATTGCGAGGAACCAACTTTGGATAAAATTAGGCTTCAAAGTCTTTCGACGACGCAATCTCCCTTTAAAAAAATCCCAAGTGGATCAAGGAGATTGCTTCGGTATTCGCAAAGCTCATTTCTCGCAATGACGAACCGTTTCTATCAGCAATCATCTACAATAACAATCCAGTAAAAATACAACAACTCAAATAGGAGTTAACAATGGCTAACAATTCACGTTTCTTTTTCGACGAACAGAGCCAGGAAAACGCTAAGATCAAAGTGATCGGCGTTGGCGGCGGTGGCGGAAACGCTATAAACAATATGATTAACATGGGCCTCGAAAGTGTGGAGTATATCGCTCTTAACACAGACGCACAGGCACTTAAAAACAGCATGGCAGATATCAAGATCCAGGTAGGTTCTGCACTTACTAATGGACTTGGAGCCGGGGCACGACCTGAAATTGGTCGTGAAGCGGTGGAAGAAAACCGCCATGAAATTGAAGAATCCATCGAGAATGCCGATATGATTTTTGTGACGGCAGGCATGGGTGGCGGAACCGGAACCGGAGGAGCTCCTGTGGTAGCCGGAATCGCCAAACGCCGGGGTATCTTGACGGTGGGTATCATCACTACTCCTTTCGAATGTGAAGGGAAAGTGAGAAAAAAATATGCTCTTGAAGGCATCACTGAACTCAAGAAAAATTGCGATACCGTTATCGTGATTCCCAACGAGCGATTACTCGATATCGCCGACGAAAACACTTCCCTGATGGAAGCTTTCGCGATGGCAAATGAAGTACTTTATAATGCAACGCGCGGTATCAGTGATCTTATTCTGATGCCTGGTCTTATTAACCTTGACTTTGCTGACGTTCGCACTACCATGAGCGACGGTGGTGCTGCCATTATGGGATCAGCTACAGCAGAAGGTGCTGACCGAGCTGAAATGGCCGCTCGTGCAGCCATCAACTCTCCACTGCTTGACGGTGTGAGTATAAGAGGTGCACGTAACGTATTGGTCAACATCTCAGCCGGATCCAATCTTGGAATGCGTGAGACTACAACCGCAACCAGCATCATCCAGCAGGAAGCCGGAGACAACGCAGAGATTATTCTCGGTACAGTCCTGGATGAGGAATTTGGAGATGAAATCCGCGTAACGGTTATTTCTACAGGATTTGATCTTGCCGAAGACCGAACATCTGCAAAAGTAGCACCGAACAAGGAATCACTAAACAAAGCAGCTGAAAATGCTCAGGTAAACATGCAGTCTTCCAATAAGAAGGCCGATGTTCCTAACAAGTTCCAGCGTGGCACTGGTGATTACTATAAAGGCGAAAACAACCTTAAAAAATTAGACACTCCCTCTTATCTGCGACGCGATCTGAATGTTCGAAAGCAGGAAGAAGAGATCGAAGTTCCTAACGAAGAGGAGCAAAAGAATGAAGCGCAGGATAACATTGCGCCATTCCAAAGCCGCACGGAACGTATCCGCAAGGACGATACCGACCAGCCGGCGTTCCTCCGAAAAATCATGGACTAAGGAGTTGTTGAACTACCAATATCGGTTTGAAACCGACAACCATGGGAATGGTACGGCTAAGAACCACTGATTTTACTGGATTATAGCTTTTTCAAAGCTATAGATTGCTAACACACAAAAGAAGCCCTTTGATAGAGGGCTTCTTTTTTTAGTTGGGTTTAATACATCTTTAGATTTCTCCCTGCGGTCGAAATGACAAAGGTGGTAAAAAATAAACAATCAACCTCTTACCGCCCGCCGATCATTACATTCAATTTGAACTTTCGGATGAGCAGAAAAATCAGACTTACAAAAATAAATACGCAAACTAACTGAGCTACAACCAGCAGATATGGGTTTGGTATAAATGCATACAAGATGGGAAATAATACCACAATCACTGGTGAATGATATAGATGTAGTGTATAAGAATATCCCCCTACATCCATAAAACCCACTTTCCAATTAATAAGCAGAATGAAAAAGAGAATGGATAACACGTGTTTTTCAAATGGAATCTGGAACCAGAAACAAACCGCCGCACCTAATACGGTTATCATTACACTCCACCAAAAGTATTCTTGGTGAATGCCATTAACTTTTGAAAGCACCACTCCTGACAGAAACAGAATTAGAATATCATACCGCAAAAGCAGTTCACCAAAAAAAGCTAATCCAATCAAGCCTACAAGCAGATAGTAGTTTCGGCTTCTGAGTACTTCCACAATCATAAAGATGATGAATAAATCCCTGATAAAGTAAGTGGGTGGATTAACTGGTGCAGCTGATATGGAAAACAAACCATTAGTTATCAGCTCAATCCCAACATCCAGACGGTTCAATACGTCAATCCCAAAAAAATGGGCTATCACAACCGGTATAATCACAACGATGTTGGCAATCAAATAGGGAATCAAAAGACTGCGGGTTTTCTTCTTTACCAACCCTCCCTTCTTAGATGTGATTTCTGAATAAAGAAATCCTGAAATAATGGACAGGATCAGTGTACCATAAAGTGGAATTTGTTCCAGCAGCACAAACATGGCACCATCTGTGAAATTATGGCGAATATGCGTGAATGTAATAAGAATGACCGAGATCAGCCGAATAAGTTCAATGGAGTAATACAAGCTTAGTAATCCGTTTTAATGCGATATATAGCCGTTGAGATTGTAAATCATAGAATACCATATATCAGTCGGCCGGCCATTAGAACCGCTAATGCGGCAAATCCCCACTGCAGATATTTACGATTGATTTTGTGATTCAGAAAAGCTCCTCCAAATCCTCCAATTAATCCGCCGACTGAAAGGGGAAGCGCTGCCCCAAAGTCCACATAGCCAACACTAAATTCCGTAATTCCGGAAATAGCACCAGCTTCCATTGCTAACTGCCCCCATCCTGTAAAAACCATGATAGTCATCGCAAGCTGAGAAACACTTACTGCTTTTCTAAAGGGTTGTTTGTAGAAAAGATTCATAATAGGAACCATGATTCCCCCACCGCCAACACCAGCTAAAGCTGCCACAAAGCCACCAAGACCTCCAGCTACCGATGTTTCGCCGAGTTTTAGCTTTGCAAACTTACGCTTATACTCGTCGTCGATGTCATTACCGCGCCGAAACATCATAAAGGCTGCGTAAAGCAGCATCAGGCTAAAGAAAATCACGAATTCAGTCCGGCTGTAATACGGAGAAGTGATTACTAACTTACCCAAAAATACTCCCACTGCACCAAGCGCCCCTAACTTGATTCCCTCCTGCCAAAAAATATTATCCTGAACGTATTGCCTAACAGTACTGCCGAATGCAGCGACAAAGGTGCAAAACAGTCCCGATGCAACCGTCCATATTACAGGATTTTGTACCCCTTCTGCTTCAAATAGAAAAAAGAGAACCGGAGTAAAAATGATTCCTCCTCCAATTCCCATCAACCCCGCTAAAATTCCTGCAGCTAAACCTATCACTAACAATATTAGGATTTCAAGCAAGAGTAATCTCCCCTTTCATATAAGTCACTGCTTCCCCTGAGATTTCGACCCGATCTCCTTTCATCTCACAAATAAGCTCTCCCCCACGTTTTGAAATCTGGCGAGCTGAAAGTTTATCTTTCTTCAACTTCCTGCTCCAGTAGGGAGTTGTTTTGGTGTGAGCCGAACCCGTCACGGGATCTTCATCTATTCCGGCCTGTGGTGCAAAAAATCGGGAGACAAAGTCAACTTCATCACCTGGCGCCGTGACTATAATTCCCCTGGCATCTACTTCATTCAACATCCGAAAGTCAGGATCCAGGTTTGCAACTTCCTGTTCAGAATTTAACACTACCATGTAGTCGTCAGACTTATACACTTCCGATGTTCGCTCTACCCCTAAAGCTTGAAATAAAATGGCTGGTGCTTCATTCTGTAATGGCTCAACGGCGGGGAAGTTCATAACCAGGCGGTCTCCACTTTTTTCTACCGACAAAACACCGCTTAGGGTGTTAAAGTTAATTGTGGGTTGCTCATAGCCTAATTCTTCAAATAAAACGTGTGATGTGGCTAAAGTGGCGTGTCCGCATAAATCCACTTCCACTGCCGGAGTGAACCAGCGTAATCTAAAGCTGTCCCCTTCTTCAACAAAGAAAGCCGTCTCAGAGAGATTATTTTCAGCAGCGATATTTTGCATTACGCCGTCGGGTAGCCACTCCTCAAGCGGAATTACTGCGGCTGGATTTCCGCCAAATAGTTCAGAAGTAAAAGCGTCGGCTTGGTAAATCGGTAATTTCATAAGCTTCTCTTGTTTTGTTGAACTGAAATGTAGGAGCATTTTGGATGGATGTAAAATAAAAAGCTTGCCCTATACACCCCCGCGAGGGATTGAAATCGCCTCGCTTGTGCAAAGGATGACATTATCGCTCATTCAAACAACACCTGCTGCTAACTTGTAACGGGCTTAAATCCGAAAACACGTTAAAAACACCTATCAACGCTACTTGACCTACGTGAGCTGGATTCATTCACAGCTCATTAATACTGACATCTTCGTGTTTTCTTGAGTTTTTGGTTCGTTTTGGGTCAAGCCAAAATGAACAAGTGAATTGGCACGACTTCTAGATCTAGCAAAATACTTCTGGTGATTTATTATGGAGAAGGTGAAGCAGGAGCTTAAAAACTAGGTTTAACCTTGTCTAGATTCAGCCACTCTTTTTCGACATCTTTACGATTCAAAGGGGCTCATTTTCATTACTAAATACACCACGCTAACAGGAAATAACATGGGATTAAAATTTTTTAATCCGGTTTATTTTTTCTCCTAATTTAAATATCGTAGGCGCAACTTATAATAAAAACAATATTATAATGAAGGGTACAGCAATATTATCAATACTAATTTTACTATTCATTTCTTGTTCATCAAATAGCACGGGAGACTCTACAGAAGTCGAAGATGTCCCAGAAGAACTAACTCCAAAGCAACAGCTTGTTGAGAAAGGCAAAACCATGGCCAACGAACTTAAAGCAATGATGGAAGACCAAGATGTCCAGACTGGCGAAATCCCTATCGTTTTTGTTAGTTCAAATTCGAATGCACTCATCTACTATAATCAAATTAGTAATGCGGTTTACGTCCCTTGGTATGACGACCTTTCAAGTGAGATGTTAGTAGTAATGCAGGACTTTGCTGACGCATCTGATATGGATGTTGAAGAATTTTTTGAAACGTTCTTTAACACCTTCTTCTATTATCATGAGTTCGCGCATTGGGCGCAATCTGAAATGGATGGCCAGCTAAGTCCAAATAGATATATGAGCGAAATCGAAGCAAATGAAATTACTATCGCTTATTTAGAAAGTAGTCAGGAAGGGCGTGATTTTTTAGCATCAATTGAGCCTAAATTAAATGCTTTAACCAATTTTTTAGAGAATCCAACACCAGAAGGTGTTTCTGAAGAAGAATATTTTAATGAAAACTATAATGAGTTAGGTTCTAATGCCTACCACTATGGATATTTTCAATTTAAGTTTGTGAAGAACGTACTAGATCAAAGTGAGAGACCAACATTAGATGAAATTATTGATCGAAGATCTGAGTAATACTTCTTCTTTATTTTGAACTCGTCCCCGAGCTCTTCATTGGGGACGAGATTCTTTAAATCAGATATTAAGTACCAATAGTAGATTTTTAATAGCCCTCCTGAAAACACGTAAAAAACTACTATCAACGCTACTTGACTTACGTGAGCTAGATCTATTCATATCTCATTAATCCTGCAATCTTCGTGTTTTCCTGAGTTTTTGGTTTGTTTTGGGTCAAGCCAAAATGAACAAGAGGAAGTAGCTTGAGTTTAGATTTGGAGAAAAAGATCTCCTAATTCATCTTCGAAATACAATCATATTCCCCGTATCTTTGTTGAGCGCATAAATGGCAACTAACTTCCTGAATGAAACTTTACCCTGATACCCTTTTAGATAAACTCGGCTTTGATCAGATTCGAAAAGCAACGCTTGAATTAACACAATCGGTACGCTCTGAAGAGTTTATGGAGTCTCTCTCTCCCTCTTCAAACCCAAAGCGAGTGCAGCTGCTTACGGAACAGACCAAAGAGATGCTCGAAGTCATCATCTCCCCCGATCCTTTTCCGCTGGGCGAGTTTCCAGAAGTGCGCGAATATCTAAGTGCCTCCAAAGCTGAAGGAAGTATTATCCCACTGCCTGCTTTTGTGGATATTTTGAAGGTTTGCTCCATCTCACGAAACGTGAAAAAATTCTTCAAAGCCCGGGCAGACCAACTACCCCGGCTCACTAAAGTTTCCGAAGGACTGATCCCCACAAAGGAGTTGGAGCGAAGTATTAAGGATAAGGTCACTGAGTATGGGGATTTACGGGATGATGCCAGCCCGGAACTGCGAGCCATCCGCAAAAAACTCAACAAGCGTAAAAACGATTTGCGAACTACCATCAACCGCTCAATGAAGGATGCGAATAAAGATGGAATGGCTTCGGATGAAGGCCCAACTATTCGCAATGGACGGATGGTTATTCCCATTCAGTCAGAATTCAAGCGAAAAGTGCAGGGCTTTGTACATGACGTTTCTGCCAGTGGGCAAACGGTATACATAGAACCTGTTGAAGCACTCAATCTGAATAATGAAATACGTCAGTTTGAAGCTGAAGAACAGCGCGAGATTGAACGTATACTCAGAGAGCTCACCCAGCATGTTCGTCAAAATTCAGAATATATAGACCAAAATATCTCGTGTTTGGCTGAAATTGACGTGATTTATGCCAAGGCTAAGCTTACTCAGAAACTGGATGGAGAAATCCCCATCATATCAAAAACCCAATATCTGAGTGTTAAAGAGGCCTACAATCCTATTCTCAGGCTGAAGAATCTGAATATCAAAAAGAAGGAAGACCGGGAAACCATCATCCCGCTTTTTCTGAAACTGGAAGCCGATGAACAATGCCTCATGATCACAGGGCCTAACGCAGGGGGGAAATCAGTTGCTATGAAAACCGTTGGCTTGATGGCACTTATGATTCAATCCGGCTATGGCGTTCCGGCCGACCCAACTTCTGAAATCCCGATTTTCTCCGGTCTGTTTGTTGATCTTGGTGATGACCAGTCCATAGAGAATGACTTGAGTACTTTTTCATCCCGATTAAAATGGATGCGGGAAACCATAGAGGAATTCGAACCTGGAAGTTTAGTGCTTATCGACGAAGCCGCTGCCGGAACCGATCCCGAAGAAGGTGGTGCATTATTTCAGTCTTTTATTGAGAAGCTATTAGATAAAAATGGAAAGATTATTGTTACCACTCACCATGGTTCCTTAAAAGTATTTGCTCACGAGCACCCCAAAGCGGTTAACGGTTCTATGGAGTTTGATCAGGCTTCACTCTCTCCTACCTACAAATTCAAAAAGGGAATTCCCGGCAGTAGCTATGCTTTTGAAATTGCCGAGCGAATGAATCTTGATAAAGGTGTACTCAAAAGATCACGGGTGCTGTTAGGTGAAGCCAAGGACAAGATGGAGTCGCTGATCACCGAACTGGAAACTAAATCCCAGCAAGCAGAAGACCTCAAAGACAAATATTCCAAACTTCAGGCTAAAGCAGAATCAGAACAAAAGAAGTACGAGAATAAGATTCAGGCTATCGAAAAAGACAAGGAGAAAATTCGGGAAAAAGCCCTGAAAGAAGCGAAATCCATCATGGATTCTGCCAATCAGCGGGTTGAACAAGCTGTGCAGAAAATTGTTGAACAGAACCGGGCAGATAAAGACGAGATCAAGGAAATTCGCAAGGAAGTTGATCAGGAGAAAGAAGAGATTGACCGGTCCCTGGAAGAAATTGAAGACAAGAAAGAAGAGCGGGAACAGATCTCCGATGATCCTCCACAGAAGGGTGATCATGTACGATTTAAAGATGGAAATACGACCGGGGAACTGGTTGAAATCAACGGGAAAAATGTGGTGGTTCAGGCCGGTGGACTTCGTCTTAAAACCAAGTTCAAAAACCTGGTGAAAGTTGATAAGCCAAAGCAGAAGAAATCAAAAGCTCGCTCATCCGTCATGGTTGGTGATAATGACTTGACGACCGGACTCGTAAAACCATCTCTCGAAGTTCGGGGAATGAGAACGGAGGATGCTCTTCATGAAGTCACCCAATATATTGATCGGGCGGTGTACCGAAATATGAATCAAGTAGATATTATTCACGGCAAAGGCGATGGCATTCTGCGCAGCCAGATTCAGTCGTACCTAAATACCCGCAGTGATGTGAAAAGTGTAGAGACGGCTCCTATTGAACGGGGCGGTGCTGGTTGTACGGTTGTGGAGTTGAAGTAATACTCTTTATAGGTTCCCCTTCTTTTTCTCCTCAACGGCATAATTAGCAGCACGAGCGGTAAGTGCCATAAAGTGCAGGGTAGGGTTTTGAGTTCCTCCTGAAGTCATGCAGGCGCCATCTGTTACAAACACATTCTTACACTCGTGCAGTTGATTCCATTTATTGAGCAGTGAGGTTTTTGGATCATTACCCATTCGGACGCCCCCCATTTCATGAATATCAGATCCGGGTTTTGTATCACGGTTTGATGCCCGAATGTTCACGTAACCTGCTTTCTCAAACATTTCTTTGCTCTGTTCCACATAGTCATCAGCTTGCTTGATGTCATTCTCCTTCCATTCGCAGGAAAGCACAATCTGAGGAATTCCATACTTGTCTTCCAGGCTTTCATGTAAGCGCATGTGGTTGTCTTCATAAGGAACACATTCTCCCATCATCCAGGTGCTAACATGCCACGTATCATTTAATTTTGGATTTAGAATGCTCTCGGTAAGTTCTGAGCCGATTTTACTTTTATCGCTCCAGCTTCCTCGACCAGCTACAAACCCTATTGCATAGCCTCTCAGGAAGTCCGTCTCCTGTTTCTCTACATTTCTGAAGCGAGGGACATATGCATTGGTAGGTCTGCGACCAGCTTCTTTTTTATGTTCAAATCCTTCCACACTTGCACCTGCATGTCCACGATAGTTGTGCCAGGTTAAGTATTTCCCCATCAGCTCATTGTCATTTCCAAGTCCATTTGGAAACCGGTTCGACCTTGAGTTCAGTAAAATAGCATTGGAGTTTATGGTTGAGGCGTTTACAAAAATAATATCCGCGTAGTATTCTATAGCTTCTTTGGTATTACGGTCAAATATGCGAACACCAGTCGCCTTTCCTTTATCTTCATCATAGATAACAGATTCAACCACTGCATCCGGGCGCATTGTAAGATTACCGGTTCTGAGCGCCCAGGGTATGGTAGATGAGTTACTGCTAAAATAGCCTCCTAAATTACACCCTCTGTTGCACATATCCTGGCTCATACATTGTCCCCGACCTTGCTGCCCATGGATTTCTTTGGGTCGTGTTAAGTGTGCACATCGGGCATAAATTAAATGCCGGCTATCGCCGTAATGTTTTTTCAGGCTTTCCTTGAAATGCTTTTCTACAACATTCAATTCAAACGAGGGCAGAAAATCACCATCGGGAAGCACATCCAATCCATCTTTATCGCCGGAGATACCTGCAAATTTTTCAACATAGGTGTACCAGTCGTCCAGATCTTTATATCGAATGGGCCAGTCAACAGCAAAGCCATCTCGTGCTGGTCCCTCAAAATCATAATCGCTCCAGCGTTGCGTTTGGCGAGCCCATAGTTTGGACTTCCCCCCAACATGATATCCTCTAAACCAGCTAAACGGTTTTTCATATATAACAGGTTGCTCATCTTCAGCCATTGCCCAGTGAATAGTTTGAGCCCGAAGCCATCGACCTCCCTGTAAGCCTGATCTTTTTTCTAAAGGAACACTCCCTCGAAATTCAAATTCCCACGGAGCCTTAGACGCTGTAGGATAATCCTCAATGTGCTTTACATTCCTCCCTCGATCAAGGCACAGGGTTTTTAAGCCTGCATCACAGAGCTCCTTAGCAGCCCAGCCACCGCTTGCACCAGAGCCAATGACAATGGCATCGTACGTTCGTTCTTTCTTCGATTTAATATTTACGTTTGCCATTTCTCAAGCCTCCACATCTACATTTCCATCATAAAAACCGGGCATCATCACATAGTTATGGTAATCGACCATCACTTCTTTCGAGGTTTCAAATCCTCGTATGGTTTGGGATTTAATGAATTCAAAAAACGCTTCCTGATTTTCATTTGCTGACTGCATTTTCAAGAGCAGTTTCTCCCGTTCTGCTGGGCTGCATTTGTTAAAAGAAATTGAGTTCCTCTTTTCGGCTAACTGATTAAGCTTATCAAGATGTTTCTTCAAGTCAGCCTGAAAGTCTTCATCATAGCACTCACTAATTAGTCCGACTAAAAACACATCGACTTTAACAGATAGCGCCCCAATTTCTCCATTTGATGGGATGATGGTATCAGCTATGGATGAGATAAGCTTTATTTCTGTTTCTGTGAAGCTTCCTTTGAATTCTGGCACATCTGCTTCGCTCCAATTAAAAGCCCAGGCAGGCGTCATAAACACACCACCTGAAACCATCATCAAAGTCTTGATGGCATCACGTCGTTTCATATAAGCAAAAATAAGTTAGGCTGGAAAGTACATTATCATACGGCTCACTAATTAGTGAAAAGATGTGACAAAAGGAAGTTCAGAAAGTCACTGATTTCGCTTTCTGTATCTCAGCTCTGGTTAAAATAATTGTCTAGAAAAACTATTTTCCATTCGTAATCTCATATTCAAAAACAGTAGAGATATTCCCTTCCACATCTACTTTTCGAACACGGGGTATAATCACATCTTCTTCCCAAAATTCCCACCACTTTGACGTTCCAAATGTAGACTCAAGAACAAATACTTCACCATTTAAAACATCCACACCATGCGGAGACCATGGGCCTTCGGCTTCCAGAAATACGGATACCTCACCATTCACAGAAACCTTTAGTACTTGCCGATTTCCATAATAGGCCACAAATACATTTCCGGTTTCATCGACTGCAAAATCGAATAAAATATTTGCTCCTGAGAATGGAAGGTTTTCAGGATTATCCTTTTTCAACCCTTCGGCCAGAGTAGTAATAGCTCCCTCGTCGGACATTACTTTTATGCTTTCACGATCCAGGATATAAAGTTTGTTTTCTAGCCCCCAGGCCAAATTGTCAATTCTTGTCGTTTCTCCCTTAAGCTTTACCTCAACAATGGTCCCTTCATTATCTCGCTTAAAAAGCTGATTATTCCTTGCAAAATAGACCTCCCCATTTCCAGCAACTGCATAAGCCTGAATAAAGAAAAGCTCTTCATCTGTAGTTGGTTCTATGATGAGTTCCTTTGCTCCATCACTTAGCTTCCATAGCCGAGCCTGAAGTGCAGTGCCTGCGTTATTTCGTTCAGCTGCATAAATCGCCCGGTCCGGAGATCTAGAAAGGATGATATCACTTGGTGAGTATGCAGACTCCATGAACTCACTGAGTTTCTGGGTATCATCAATTTTCCAGACACACGCATAATGGTCGTCATCTACCAAAGGACAAATAAAAGTAAAGTAAATATTCCCTTGCTGATCTACGACCAATCCACCCCAAGGATGGGCAGATACATATCCAGCAGAAAAAAGTAGTAGCAGCAGAATAATATATGACACGCTTTTCTTCATATAACTCACCGTTAGTTAGTTCGGTTTTTCAAAACGTGTATTCTTTGCTCTAGTTACGTTTTTAGGGCGCTGATTCTGCTTCGCAATAACTTTTTACAGCCAGCATATCTTTCTCAAGAGCTTTGGCCATAAAGCCTTTCATAAAAGGGTTGAAGATTTTGGGGAGTAGTTTATAGGCTTTGGCATCCATAATCAGAGTAAGCTCAGTGCCATATTCTTTTCTTTCAACAGTAAATACGGAGTCCCAAACAGTTCCCATTGTATCAGATACCAGCCTGATATGGGCATTTTCTACCAGTTCGGTCACTTCAAGCTCAGTAGAGACTTCTTTTCCATTCATCTCCCGGGTTTCCCTAAACTTTGTCCCCACTCCATATTCTTGGTCGGACAGGAATTCAACATTTACTATATCCGGGACAACTTTGGAGAAATTTCGAATATCAGCGACGGTTTCAAAAACCAGCTCTTTGGGAGCCTTTACCTGTTTAGTTACAGTGATGGTGCTCATAGCTTTACCGGATTTGTGAATGGATAAAGCTAATTTAGAGAATTAGGGAGAAAGTGCAAGAGTTCTTGATGCTTTAGATCAACTTTTCAATCTCTACTATTCGGTGATTCCGATCTATTGAATAGATATTGCCCTCGGCTTCGATATGCTTATAAATTGAAAGGGAGCGCTTTAGTAACAACTTTGACTGTTCATCAATGTCAGAACCTTCCCGAACTTCTGCAATTGCAAGTGTGTAAAAAAGATCAGCCACACTTTCCAGGTTTTCATGATTCATTGCATCTAAACATTTCAGCGTATGGATCATTTCTTCCGTATCCATTTTCAGTAACGCATCAATATCTAAGTCGAGATATTCGCTGAAAGCCTGGCTGGTCATCTCCATTGCTTCCTGAGAACTTCCTTTGCCTTTTAGTCCGGCAACTGCAGCAATAATTTTAATCAGCACCTGAGTGAGCTGATTAATCTGCTTCATGATATAGTCGTTTTGATTTAGAATAGCAGTAGATTTTAGGAAATTTAATTTGTTCCGACGCAAAGCATGCGGAACAAGGATTTTATGCTATCTATTTTACTTAATTTCTTTAATCGTTTCTTCAAAAGCCGTCAGTACGAAACTAAGGTCTTCTGTAGTCAATGAATTAGAAAGAAAGAATGCCTCAAATGGCGACGGCGGCAAATGAACCCCACGCTTTAACATTCCGTGAAAGATTTTCCCAAACAATTCCTTGTCTGTTTTATTGGCATCATCAAAAGTCTCAACCGGACCTTCACAATAAAAAACCCCAATCATTGACCCCACACGATTCATCGCATGTGGGATATTCTGTTCATCTAAAATCTTAGTAATCCCGGTAGCCAAAATCTGCGACTTCTTTTCCAGCTCTTCATATACGTTTGGATTGTCTTTGAGCTTCTTAAGCAAAGTATACCCTGCCGCCATTGCTAAGGGATTTCCGGATAGCGTTCCCGCCTGATAAACAGGTCCGGTTGGCGCTACATAATCCATGATCTTTTCTTTCCCGCCATAGGCTCCTACAGGAAGTCCGGCTCCAATTATTTTTCCATAGGTTACCATATCTGCGGTAACACCATATACTTTTTGGGCTCCCTGGAAATCAACCCGAAACCCGGTCATTACTTCATCAAAAATGAGGACGATATCCTGCTCATCGCAAAGCTCACGAAGTCCTTCTAAGAAACCTTCCTTGGGAGGAATGCATCCCATATTACCTGCAATCGGCTCCAGAATAATGGCAGCAACATCACCCTTATTGGCTTCTGCCAGCTTTTTCACGGATTCGAGATCATTATAATGGGCATTTAGAGTATCTTTGGCCGTTCCCTCTGTCACTCCGGGACTGCTGGGTTCGCCCATCGTCAATGCCCCACTTCCGGCTTCAATCAGAAAAGAATCGCCATGTCCATGGTAGTTGCCCTTGAACTTAATAATCTTGTTTTTACCGGTATAGCCTCGGGCCACACGAATGGCGCTCATGGTAGCCTCGGTTCCGGAATTCACCATACGTACTTTATCAACACCCGGAACTGAACTTGTAATCAGCTCAGCCATTTCAACTTCTAGTCGGGTTGGTGCTCCAAAAGAGGTGGAGTTTTCTGCTGTTTGTTGAACCGCTTTAATCACATCAGGTTCGGCATGACCTAAAAGCATGGGTCCCCAAGAACTAATCAAATCGATGTAGCGGTTTCCTTCTTCATCCCACAGATAAGAACCCTTCGCTTTGGTGATAAATATGGGGGTTCCTCCCACACTGTTGAAGGCCCGAACCGGAGAATTCACTCCACCCGGAATGACTTTAGATGCTCGTTCGAATAGTTCTTTGCTCTTTGGATAATCCATAATTTTAAATCTCAATTAAAAAAATTCTACCACCGTAGGGGTAATTCATGAATTACCCCTACGGTGATTTTAGAAACGGGGATCAAATTCCCTCTACTGTCTATTTATGATTTTGGCTGCGTCCTTTGCAAAATATGTGGCTATCAAATCAGCACCGGCTCTTTTAAATCCAAGTAGTGCTTCCATCATGGCTTCTTCTTCATTCAGCCAGCCTTTTTCAGCAGCCGCTTTTATCATCGCATACTCACCGGATACGTTATAAACTGAAACCGGAATATTGAAATTCTGCTTTACGGCACGGACTACATCCAGATAAGGAAGTCCGGGTTTCACCATTACGATATCGGCTCCTTCTTCAATATCTAATTCCACTTCTCGCAGAGCTTCTTCTACATTGGCCGGATTCATTTGATAGGTTTTTTTATCCCCAAATCCCGGAGCAGAATCAAGTGCATCCCGGAAAGGCCCATAATAAGATGAAGCATATTTGGCACTGTACGCCATAATACCGGTGTTTTCGAAACCGGCTTTATCAAGAGCTTCTCTCATTGCCCCAATTCTTCCGTCCATCATGTCGGAGGGAGCTACCATATCGGCACCGGCTTTGGCATGACTCACCGCCATCTTCGCAAGAACTTCTACCGATGGATCGTTCACAATCTCGCCATCTTCTACAATTCCATCATGCCCGTAAGACGAATATGGATCCATGGCTACATCCGTCATCACCAATAAATCAGGATAATTCTCTTTGATGAAGCGAACCGATTTCTGCATCAACCCCTGATCATTCAGAGCTTCAGTGCCTTCGTTATCTTTTTTGGAATCCGGTACCTTTACAAACAAAAGAACCGATTGAATACCAACTTCGATTAGTTCGTCTAACTCAACCTTCAATGAATCGAGCGAATAACGATAATATCCAGGCATGCTGGCAATTTCTTCTTTCTGATTCTCCCCTTCTACAATAAAAATCGGGGCAATGAAATCAGAAGGATGAAGGCGATTTTCCTGCACCATACTACGGATAGATTCTGATTGTCGATTTCTTCTAAGTCGGGTAGTAGGGTATTTCATAAATATTCGTCTTTTATGTTCAACCATTGTAGGGGCAATTCATGAATTGCCCCTACAATGGTTAATAATTAATCCAGTCAATCGGTTTCAGGTGTTCCACTAATTCCGCTTCCGGACTTCCCGGTTCCGGATGGTGATCATACACCCATTGTACCTTTGGTGGCAAACTCATCAATATTGATTCAATCCGTCCTTTGGTCTTTAACCCAAACAAAGTACCACGATCGTGAATCAGATTGAACTCTACATATCGGCCACGACGGATTTCCTGCCACTTGCGGTGCTCTTCCGTGTATTCATGATCTTTATGCTTTTTCATGATGGGAACGTAAGCATCGGTAAATGCATATCCGGCCGCTTTGCCGAATTCATATAAATCATTAGCAGAACGATTTTCGTTCGGGCGCTGATAATCAAAAAATAACCCACCTATTCCCCGGCTTTCGTCTCGGTGATGATTGTAGAAATAGGTATCGCACTCGGCCTTAAAAGTACTGTAATATTCGTCATCAAACTGATCACACACTTCCTTATGAACTTTATGAAAGTGCTTAGCGTCCTCAGGAAATAAATAATAAGGCGTTAAATCAGCCCCACCGCCAAACCACTGATCTTTGAGCTCGCCCGATTCTTTATCATACAGTTCAAAATAGCGGTAGTTTGCGTGAACAGTAGGTACAAACGGATTTCGGGGATGAATTACCAGCGAGACTCCCGTGGCAAAAAATTCAGATTCAGGGACTTCAAACTTCTTCTGCATGGCTTCCGGAAGTGGTCCGCCTACAGCTGATACATTCACTCCCCCCTTTTCAATCACATCACCGTCAGCGATAATCCGTGTGCTTCCGCCACCAAACCCTTCACGTTCCCAATCTTCGATTAGAAATTTTTGCGTACCATCCACCGCTTCCAATTCGTCACAGATATGCTGCTGAACATCACTGACGTACTGACTAAATTCTTCTTTTTTGGAGGTCAATAGGTTAGACATAGTCTATTTACGTTATTCCCACATCGTAGGGGTAATTCATGAATTACCCCTACGATGTTTTTTTTAAAAATCAGGTTTGATGCGGACTGCGCAGAAATCCTCTTCTTCTCTGGTTCCGCACGTTCTGCGTCGGAACCTATTTTTAATATCTAAAATTCTTAACGGTATCTACAAATCGTTTGGCATTTTCAACAGGGACGTTTGGTAAAATACCATGCCCTAAATTGGCTACGTAATTTCCTTTTCCGAATCGCTTCAGCATCTCTGTTGCTTCAGCTTCAATTTTATCAGGACTCATCAAAAGCTTAGAGGGATCAAAATTTCCTTGGACGATTTTGTCTCCGGCATACTGTCTGGCATGCTCCGGAGTACATCCCCAACCGACACCAAAGCCGGTCACATTTGTATCTGCAAAATGCGGGTAGCTCCATTCAGCATCTTTACAAAACATGATCAACGGAACACCATAATCTTCTGAAGCTATTCTTTTTAAGTGAGGGAGTGCCAGCGTTCTAAAATCATCCGGCCCTAATGCTGCTGCCCATGATTCAAATACCTGAAGCACTTGTGCGCCGGCTTTCACCTGATTATGTAAATACTGAATCGTTTGATCCGTCATCACTTCCAGCAGCTTTTGTGCGGCCTCCGGTTCAGAAAACAAGAAAGACTTAGCCGTTGAAAAAGTTTTGGATCCCTGACCTTCCACCAAATAACAAAAGAGTGTCCACGGTGCTCCGGCAAAACCAATAAGTGGAACTCGTCCATCCAGTGTTTTACGAGTCAAAGTTAAGGCATCATATACATAGCTGAGCTGTTCTTCAGCAGGAATGATATTTAGATTCTTCACCTGCTCCACGGTTCTGATTGGATCTGGTAAATAAGGACCAAAGCCGGGCTTCAACTGTACTTCAATATCTAAACATTGAATCAAAACCAGAATATCCGAAAATAAAATAGCGGCATCGGTACCCACAATGTCGATAGGCTGAATCGTTATTTCACATGCCAACTCCGGCGTTTCCACCCGCTCAAAAAAGCCGTACTTCTTTTTAATCTCCATATACTCAGGGAGATAACGCCCTGCTTGGCGCATCATCCAAACCGGGGGGCGCTCGGTCTCTTTGCCTTCCAGCGTATCCAGTAATAATCGGTTTTTCAATTCAGGAAATGCCATACTTAGTTAAAATGTGTTTGGATGGATTCCATCAGCGAATCCAGGGTTGAATATTCAGGGGTGACACAGCCTTTAATACCAGCTTCAAGAGCTGCTTCTTCTGTTGTTGGACCTATACAAAAAACTTGTGTTGCTCCATCGATAACGTTCTTTTCAGAAAAGGACTCTACAGCACTGGGGCTCATAAATACGATGCCTTCATATTTTGATACATCCAATTTATGGGGAGCATATTTGGTTCTATAAACTTCGATGGACGTGAGATTCTTATCATCCCCAAGCAGTTTACTTATGTCGGTTGCTTTTAGGTTTCCACAGAAATGAGTCATGTGCTTTAACTTCAGCTCATTCATTTTCTGAACCAACGAAACAGCATTAAACTCGTCTGGCACGGTGACTTTAAGTCCCAATGCCTCAAGTCCTTCCGCTGTTTTAGAACCTACTGCAAAAATGTGCTTTGGAATTTCTAAATCGTCTATGACCGGATTCAGTGCTTTCACTGCTTTTTTACTGGTGAAAATCCAGGCATCCGTTTCATCTGGAAGCTGACTAATCCACATAGCAGGAATCACGTACTCGAAATTAATAAATGGAATATTTTCGATAGAAAAACCGGTTGAATGTAATACTGCCAGTCTTTTCTTTTTGAGCTGCGTGGTAAATAAAATGCGGGGCTTTCTGTGGTTATGCATCGTCACTTCGATGAGTTAACAAGTCAACCGCTCCGTCTTGTTTCAATATTTTAGCCCACTCTTTTCCTTTTGCTGCTGTGGCTTCAGATACCGGGATTTCACGTTCCACATCCATGCGGCGAGATCCATCCAAAGCAAGTACAGCGCCTTCGAAATGCAATACGTCTTTTTTGATGGAAGCATGTGCCCCGACCGGTGAAGAACAACCTGCCTCCAATTCATTCAAAAAGGCACGTTCAATATTTACGCAAATTCGTGTTTCTTTATGATTCAGCCGGTCAAAAATATCCTGATGATCGGTATCCTTCCGGGCAACTATCCCCACGGCTCCCTGCGAGGGTGCCGGAATCATCCAGTCAAGCACTTCACTGATTCGTTGGTCAAGACCAATTCGTTCTAATCCCGCATAGGCAAAAATACCGCCGTGCCAGTCACTTGAATCCACCTTTTGAACACGGGTTGGGACATTCCCTCTCAAGCCAACAACCTCATCACTAGGAAATCGATTTTTCCAAAAGGCTGTCCTTCTGATACTTCCCGTAGCAATTGTTCGAATGTCAGCTTCTTTTTCATCTAAGGGTTTTACAATAACATCACTCGGGTTACCTCTTTCCAGCACAGCTACCAGATGCAGTTCATCTATAAAAACAGTAGGTACGTCTTTCAGGGAATGGACTGCTAGATCTACTTCACCTTTGATTAAGGCTTCGTCCAGAGCTTTTGTGAAAACTCCTTTGTCGCCCAGTTTGTGGATGGGAAGATCCTGCTCCTTATCACCAAAAGATTCAATCTCGACAAGCTCCGTTTCCACACCGAGTTCATTCAGCTTTTTACTGACCAACTCCGCCTGCCATAAGGCTAATTTACTTTTGCGTGTGCCAATTTTAAGCTTCATTCTGGGCCTTTTCGAATTCTTTGTCGATTCGGTCGATATGAATGGCCATTATTTTCTTTTTGATACGACGAGTTACTTCCTCCATTTGGGCGTATGACTTTTTATCCATTTTGTGCTTCATTCGCTCCAATTCCGAATCAGTAATATCACTCAAACGATGATCAATTTCTTTAATTCTTGGCAGCAGATATCGAGAGCGATGCACCGAGTTTAGAAAGTCCTTCTTCTCTTCTTCTATAATTCCCTTAATCTTTGGAATTGCCTTCTCTCTTTTATCCAGTGCTTTTTTATTGGCTTCGTGAATGGAATCCATATCCACCAGTGTAACATTGGCTACTTCGGCTACTTTTGGATCTACATTACGCGGAACGCTTAAATCGAGTACAAGCTGGTGTCTTTCGACCCCTTCAAAATGCTCCGGATGAAGTATGGGTTTTCTTGCGCCTGTTGCAGCTATAACTAAATCTGCTTTTTTAATTTCATCTTCGAGTTCAGAAAATGCATGTGCTTTAATATCAAAAGATGAGGCGAGTTCCTTAGCGCGATCTATTGTCCGGTTCACTACGGAAATATGCTCAGCACCGTTAGAAACAAGGTTTTTGCAGGACACTTTACCCATCTTACCTGCGCCAACCAGTAAAACTTTTATCTCACTCAGATCTTTAAAATGCTCCAGTGCAAGTTGTGTTGCTGCAAACCCAACAGAAGCTGTGCCTCTCCCGAAATCTGTTTCAGTACGGCTCCGTTTGTGTGCCCGGAAAACGGATTGTACTAATTGATGAAATTCTCCGGAAAGGCCTTTCTCTTTGGACTGCTTATAGGCTTTTTTAACCTGCTGTATAACCTGAACGTCACCTAAAACCTGAGAATCGAGTCCAGTTCCTACCTGAAAAAGATGATTGTAAGCTTCGTCTTCTTCATAGATATACCCATGATCTTCAAAAAACTCAGGCTCCGTATTGGTTGCTTTACAAAGTGCGGAAATTAGCACTTCAGGATCACAAAAGGCATATAGTTCAGTACGGTTGCAGGTATCCAGCATCATCACACCTCCTGGAATTTCTTTAGTATGGAAATCCAGCAGCTCTCGTCGATGATTGTCTAAATAAAATAATTCACGAATAGAAACCTCACTTTTCCAGTGAGAAATACCTATTGCACTAAACCTCATAAATTGATCTTAAAAATTTTCCGGCACATTGAACGGCAAATTACTTTCTGAATGTGAAGATTATGTGAAGAGAAATTCATATTCACTTTTTATCGAGTCCTGATGCTATTTACTAAGTGTTTTTCATAGTATTTTAAACAGCATAGAAGATACTGTATCTCTCACTAAATCGTAATTCAAAAATGTTTATTGGTTTAATAAGGTAAGCTTGGGTTCACCCAACGAAACCCTATCTCTGTCTCTTTCCCTAACGGGCAAAGCCCGCCAAGGAAAGAGGACGCGTTGGCTAGATTTATACTGTACTATACTTTCTGCTTCAATGGTAAGAATCTATACCAACCCTTTTTCAAACGTCTCCTTCCTTGCAAGCGAAGCGCAGTAGGGAAGGAACAAGGAAGGGTCCCAGTGATGCTTGGTTTACTTCTTTTGAAAATTTATGCCATTCCTCCTTTCCCTGCTCGATGTTCAACCCATCAATCCCTATATTATTTGAAAACAAAAATTAGCGTATATCATGGATCTTCAGCTTACAGGGAAAGTCACACAAATTTTAGAAGAACAATCAGGACAGGGAAAAAATGGCCCGTGGAGAAAACGAGATTTCATCCTTGAAACCAAAGGTCAGTATCCCAAGCAAGTTTGCATCACCCAGTGGGGCGATAATATTGACCAAAATGCGGTTAATAAAGGCGATGAAGTTACAGCTTCTATCGACATTCAGAGCCGTGAGTATAAAGGAAACTGGTACACCGATGTGAAAGCCTGGAAAGTTGAGAAAGCCCAGGGAGATGTTCAGGCTCCGCCAAGCGCACCAGGTTTAACGATGGATGGAAATCAGGAAATGGACCTTGACGACGATCTTCCTTTCTAAAATTTATCCCATAAAAAAAGCCACCGCCCTCTTAAGCAGTGGCTTTGGGTCAACCTCTTATGAAAAGCTACTTTCACAATTGAATCCCTAACTCAATCGGTTGGTAATTAAATACTATTCTTGAAGTAATTCACCACATGGTTGTGTGGTTTAAGAGCTTCACTTAAAAACGAGTAATGCTTCTTCCTCAAATAAAGGTCCGTTAACCTGTATTTCATGGTCTGACTTTTCCAAAATAGCTGAACTCGGTATATCAATTTGCTTGATCCCGATTTCTTCCATTGCAGAAATAGAAACACCATACACCACTTTGCTTAATCCGGACCACACAATTGCCGAAGCGCACATGGGGCAAGGTTCGGCACTGCTAATCAACGTACAGCCTTTTAGCTTGCCCTTACCCCGGTTGTACTCTGCCTGCTGGATAGCATTGATTTCAGCATGGTAGGTAACTGAATTTTCGCTGTTTGTGGTATTCCCTGCTCTTGCTATAATTTGATCATTTTCGTCCACCACTAAAGCACCAAAAGGCCCGTCTCCGAGCCCTTTAGCTTGCTTCGCCAACTCAAATGTCATCCTTAGATATTTTTCAGACTCCATCTTTTGTAATTATCGTCTCCAGTCAGTTGGTTTTTTAGGCTTGTTGTCGAGGATTTCTTCGATTTTGGTAATGACCTCTTCATCAACTTTATCGATAATGTCCATCGTTTTCATATTCTGTTCTACCTGTTCCACAGAAGAAGCACCCGTAATAACCGTGCTCACGTCCTTATTATTGAGGCACCAAGCTAATGCTAGTTGAGGCATAGGCACTCCGATTTCATCTGAAACAGTAGCCAGTTTTTCTACTTTTCTAAGCTTCTCTTTTCCTTCTTCGGTTTCAAGGAGCTTTTTACGAAGCCAGCTGTATTTCTCGAGATCAAGACGAGAACCCTCGGGAATACCATCGTTGTATTTTCCGGTGAGCAGTCCACTGGCAAGAGGACTCCAAATAGTAGTTCCCAGCCCAATATCTTCATAAAGTGAAGAAAACTCCTGTTCTACTTTGTCTCGCTTAAACATATTGTATTCAGGTTGCTCCATCAGCGGCGGGCGGAGGTGATTTTCTTTTGCAAAATCATAGGCTTTGCGAATTTGATCCGCACTCCATTCGCTGGTTCCCCAGTATAGCGCTTTACCTTCCTGAATCACCTGACTCATGGCCCAAACAGTTTCTTCAATTGGGGTGTATAAATCCGGACGGTGACAAAAAATGAGATCTACATAATCAGTTTGTAGTCTTTTCAGGGAAGCTTCTGTTCCTTCCTTAATGTGCTTGGCCGAAAGTCCTTGATCATTTGGTCCTTCCCCGCCCCAAAATATCTTGGTGGAAAGCACCAGGTCAGATCGTTTCCATTCTGCTTTTTTGATGACTTCCCCCATAATCGTCTCAGACTTTCCCGCTTCATAAGCCTCGGCATTGTCAAAAAAGTTAACCCCGGCGTCGTAAGCTGTTTTCATCTGATTATAAGCAAGGTCGGTGTCAACCTGCTCACCAAAAGTCACCCATGATCCAAAAGATAATGCGGATACTTTAAGTCCTGATCGTCCCAAAAATCGATATTTCATTTCAATACTCCGTTTTATTAATTCCTGATTGCTTTGCGATTCACTTAGCTAACAGGTGTAAGTAGATTGGCGTTCTATTTGTTGGAAGGAATGCTTCTTTCCCTAAATAGTAAAGTACTGCTACCATAACTTCTTTACAGGATTCTTGATTAATATTGTTTTATCTGCATTCTAATTGCGGTGATGAGAAATCTTATCACTCATTGATCTTTTTCCAAATCACCGAAAGTTTTCCCACTCCTTGTCATCTAAGTAAATGAACACTCACATTTACAGGGAGAATTATCATGAAAACTTTATTTAGATCAACCATTTTAACAGCCTTTATTTTGGCCTTTGCAATAAGCGCTACTGCTCAACAGCGAGCCAATAATGCTGAACGACCCCGAGGCGACAGGCAAGAGCAAATGCAGCGGGCTCAACCTAATCAAGGGAAACAACATCTTGCAATGATGAAGCGGTTAGACCTTACCGACGAACAAAAAGAGCAGGTGCAAGAGATTCATTTGAATGGACAGAAAGCAATGTTGCCTATGAGAAATCAGCTTCGTGAAGAAATGGCTCGCTTACGAACACTTACAACTTCAGAGAACTATGATGAGCAAGCTGTTCAGGAAACAATCCAAACCATTGCAGGCCTGAGAGCAGATATGATGCTCGAACAAGTAAGTCATCATCAGGAAATACGGGAATTACTCACCGATGAACAACGCATTAAATTTGACTCATTTCAACACAACAAACAAAATTCGCGGCTACGCCAAGGATTCAAAAAGTAACTCAGACTTCACAAGTGCAGGGACCGTTAAAGTCCCTGCATTTTATATGAATATCCCGATGCTTATTATGAATGAGAAATTCACAACCAAAAATTCTAGAAAAACCTCTAATCAAAGAAGCTGAATTAATAGAGCGGATTACTTTGCAAGACGAGGCAGCTTTTAAAGAGCTGGTGAACACGCATAAAGATCGGGTTTATAACACCTGCCTTGGATTTTTACGAAGTCCACAGGATGCTGAAGATGTAGCGCAGGAAGTATTTATTCAGGTTTTTGATTCCATTAATACATTTAGAGGAGAGTCTTCACTCTCAACTTGGATCTACCGGATTGCAGTTACAAAATCGCTGGAACTCATTCGATACAAAAAACGAGAAAAGCGATCTGGATTTTTTAAGGCTATCAGTTCTGTGTTTTCTGAACCGGATGAGCAGGAAGATGTATCTGCATATATGCATCCCGGCATTCAGCTTGAAAATAAACAGCGTGCAGAAGTTTTATTTGCTGAAATTGAAAAACTAACCGAGAAGCAACGAGTGGCCTTCACCTTACAAAAAGTAGAAGGTCTGAGTTATCAGGAAGTAGCGGACGTGATGGAGCTAAAATTACCGGCAGTAGAATCTTTGATTTATCGAGCTAAAGAAAACCTTAAGAAACAACTGCATTCTTATTATCAACAAAACGAATTGGACTAAGAAATGAGCACAAAAAAGCATATCGACAAAGAAGTTGAAAAAACCATGGAAGCACTGGATGGCATTGAACCTGCCACCACCGATGCCTTCTTTTACAGTCGCGTTTCTGCTAAGCTTGAGCAACGCCAAATGGGGTCAGATGAATCAGGGGAATGGGCGTTTAAATTTTCTGTGGCCGCCGTTTTTCTGGTATTGGCTTTGAACATGGTCCTGATTTCACAATTCAATTTTACTGATGATAATATCACCACCAACCGTGAAGAGGTTATCGAAGAGCTTGCTTATGAATATCAGGTATTTGACCTAAACTATTACGAAACTTATGAGGCAGAATAATGGATACACAAAAAAAGTATAGATGGGCGGTTACAGGATTAATCTTAATGATTATCCTTAATCTTGCCACGCTAACTACCTTATGGATGAACCAACCCAGAGGCGTTGACTGGCGACAACACCGCATGGATGATCGTAGCCGTACAGCTATTCACCAATTCATGAAAAAGGAACTGGGACTGTCCGAACCACAAGTAGAATCAATGGCTTCCCTTCGCCAGGCGCATTTTAAGGAAATGGACTCCTTGAGAAAACAGCTTGAGCAAAGCCGTCGGGCCTATTTTGATTTTATCATGAGCAATGATGCAAGTAACAGCCCAAAAAGGGATTCTCTAATGAATGAACTTTCCAGCCGATATATTGAGGTTGAAGGAGCTCTGTATTCGCATATGTCGGAGATGAAGGAGGTTTTGTCTCCGGAGCAGCAGCAAAAATTCAAGACCCTGATGAAGGATACTTTCCTAAAAGATAGCCGGAAAAGTGGAGGACGTAGAGCCGGTGGCGGAAGATAAAACTCCCATGGGTTGTAGTCGATGTTCGGAGGAATAATCCGTATCTTAATCGTCTATGACAACTACTGAAACCGCCCAAAAAACCGACCTTAAAGCTCTTACTAAAGAGGAACTCAATCATTTCTGTAAAGATCTGGGGCTGCAAAGTTTTCGTGCCGACCAGGTTTTTCAATGGTTATACCAAAAGGGAGCCTCTGATTTTGAAGAGATGACGAACCTCTCCAAAGACTTGAGAGAGAAACTTCGTGAAATCGCCACCATCAACCGGATTAAACTGGTTCAGCAGCAAGAGAGTAAAGACGGAACCATTAAGTTTCTTTTTCAGCTGAATGATCCGGATAAAGAATATAAAGTTGAAGCGGTTTTGATCCCTGACTTCTTTGCGGATGGAGCTGCCCGCCGACTTACGGTTTGTGTTTCATCTCAGGTAGGTTGTGTATTTGGATGTGCTTTTTGCGCCACCGGAAAAATGGGCTTGTTTAGAAATTTAACCCATGGTGAGATTGTAGATCAGGTTCAGTATATCAACGACCTTGCTGAAGAGAAGTACGGAAAGAAAATTACCAATATCGTTTATATGGGGATGGGTGAACCACTTCATAACTATAAAGCGATTGTAAATTCAGCCCATATTATTTCTGATCCTTTAAGTATTGAGCTTTCTCCAAAACGGATAACGGTCTCTACGGTTGGCTTAACTAAACAGATCAAGAAACTGGCGGATGATCAGGAAGAATTCAATCTCGCAATTTCCCTTCACGCCCCTACTGATGAAAAGCGGGACAAGATTATGCCCATCAACAGTTCGATGAATCTGGAGAGCCTCGAGGACGCTGTACGGCATTACTACAAGGCTACAGAACGACCGATCACGTATGAATATTTACTCTTCGATAATTTCAATGATAGTCCTGAAGACGCCCGAAACTTAGCCAAAATTGTGAAGTGGGCTCCCAGTAAGGTGAACATCATTATGTACAATAATGTAGCTGGTGTAGAGCTGAAACGAGCTCGTGAAGAACGACTTGATGACTTCATGCGCACACTCATTCAAAATGATGTCAGGGCAACAGTTCGCAGAAGCCGCGGAGATGATATTGATGCAGGTTGTGGTCAGCTTGCCATTCGGGAAGGAGCTCCCAAAGGCAAAACAATGGCTAAGAATTAGTTCAAGCTTACTCCTATTTGCCACGAAATCTCTAAAGCACGAAAGTATTTTTAAAATTTTGCACTATCAGGTCATACTAAATTGTTGATTCCTTTACTTTTTTAGCACATCTTGAGGTATATGTTTAATCTATCATTATGCTTCAAAAAGCTTCCATATACATTTCTTCAATAGTAGCTGCTTTTCTGCTTTTGAGTTCTATTCCATCTCAAGCCCAAGAGTCAGATAAGGGTTGGGCGGTTGGTGCTAACTTTCACAATATTTCATCCTTTCGAAACTACAATGGAATTAATCTAACTCTTGAAAGAGATCTAAATGATAGGTTCTCAACTACTGTATCCAGTAGCTATTATTTCAAAATTGATGTTAAGGAAACTGGTTTTGGTTATACGGATGTATACGATAAGAGTGGAGCTTATTTAGGTGTTTTTCTAAAGAGTCATTTATTCTCATTCAAGTTTTGCGACTTTTACGGAAAAGCAGGATTAAGCCATTTTTTAACAAACCTCGAAGGTACCTTTACCTTCCGCAATGATGCGCCTCCTTACGATGTCAGGGTAACCGAATACGATAGAACGGAAATAAGAATTGGACCTGACTTTGGCTTTGGATTTGAAGTAGAGTACAAAGTTATCCTTACAGCAGAAGCTTCAATAGTCCCATTTTCAAAAAATGGTGGCTACTTTCATTTTAGCACAGGCTTAAAAGTCCCCTTCTAAAAACCAAGCCCGAAACCAATGATAATTCTTCGGTAATTGAGATCGGTTTCTATTTTTCGGAATCCCTGCATTTGGGTATAGGATAGATTATCGGCTAGATACCCAAAAGTGAAATTGAATGCCAGATTCTGTGCTACATCGAAATGAAGTCCAACGCCAATGTTCGCTATTGTACCGCCGATGTGTTTATCTACTGGTTCTCTTCTGCTATTCTCATCAACTTCTTCATTAATCGTGAAATTGTAACCTGCTTTCAGGTATGCAAAAGGAGTACTGTTGGATTTTAGAATTTTGTATTTCAAATCAATATATGCGGGTATGGCGTCAATTGGAGCATCATCATAGGAAGCATATCCTAACCCAATACCAATTGAAAAGTTGGGATCAATCTGATATCCGTTTACCATTTCAAACCGAAAAGCATTGCCTAATTCCCCAGGAGAAAAAGCTATTGAGGTGGTATTAAAATACCCGGTTTGTTTATAGTATTGAGTTCCAGGAATAGGTTCACGATCAATTCGGTCGATTTTGTCTCTTGGCACTACAATGGTATTGTAGCCAATAATTTGAATTTTGACCGTTCCATCTTCTCCATGTTCAACGATTAATCCGCGAAGCATAGTCCCATCTTTTAGGTAAATCACATCCTGCATATTTCCAGACTGTGCTATTGCCAAGAGTGGTGTCAAAATGATGAACAGCGTAACAAGTACCTGTTTTAAGGTAAATTTGGACATAATCAATACTTCTTATTTATGATTTATGGAGCTTGATTTACGAGTTGTCTTCCTTAACAACAGGTATGGTAGAAAGGAGCTTTATGTCTTGAATGTTGCTATAGTCATACTGAAGAATCCCGGATTTCCCCGTCACCATCAGTACGTTATTAAAAGGAATTACGTCAAAGCTTTTAATATTCTGCACAAAACGAATCTCCGTTATATTTTGCGGATCTGTGGCATCCATAATTTTAATGCCATTATCCCCTTCACTTACAAATAAATAATTCCCATCAATACCTAATCCATGTGGATTTTGCATCTCATAGGTCTTCATTTCTGTTGGGTTTTCAGGGTCTTCTACATCTATAACTTCTAATCTATTCACGTTTCGTTGACAATTAAACTGACCACTTCTAAGCGTTACATAAGCAATATCATTTTGTACCACTACAGGGTCACAAGCGGTAAAGTGGTTATACTGTGCTGTACCTTCAGGACTTGACGGTGTGGTAATATCGAAAATATACATTGCCGTTCTAGAACCTATATAAAGATGATCTCCGTAAGGGAAAATCGTTTCAATTCCCCAGCCTAAAGTCTTCGAATCCGTTGTTACAGGATCAGGATTTGAAATATCGAAAGAGGTGAGGCTTTCATTATCTACTGCGTACAAGAAGTCGCCTGAGATGGTAAATCGAGCCATAGAACCACCCTTTCCTATATTCCCTCCCCCAGCAGCATCAAACTCATTAGATGTGGTAACACCGAGCGTATTGAAAAAGGAACCACCTCCCCAACCCCATCCCCACCTGGGGCCACATTGAGAATCCTCATCACAGACCTCTTTCATTTTTACTTCTTTCCAATCTACAACAATTCCCTTTGATGGATCTATTTGCTGATATGGATAACCAAGATTCAAAGAGCTCATATTATAAACCTCTTCTTCACGATGCAGTAATATCGGGTTTTGAACATCTGAAATATCAAAAACCAAAAGGTCGCTGTGGGAATCAGCATATAACAGCTCATCCTTGATAGCTAAGTCTTTATTTGCCGGAATATTAATAAACCCAAGGTTTACAGGTGCTGCAGGATTGGTATTATCAAAAATATGAATCCCCTCATTGATTTCATTTACAAAAAGGTATTCCTGATAAATATAAATTTTACCGGGTTCTTCCAGATCACGCGGACTCTCGGTTGCCACTGAATTCTTGAACTCTTCTTCTGTCATATAGACCGGCTCAAATTCTGTCCAAGTGCCAACACTCGTTCTTTTTTCATCGCACGACGAAAAGAAAAGAGGAATAAAAACTGAATACAGGAAGAGTTTTTTTATTGAGCTTAAAACAACTTCTTGCTTAGAGTTGGTAGCTGATTTTTCCATGACAACTTGATTTGGTGAAGAACAAACACTTGTAACATAGGTTTTAAGCCTCTGTTACCTAGACATTTACCTCATTATAGTAAGCTTTGATATCACTTCAAAGCTATGAGATGAATTTATAATGTTTAGAACACCAAACAATTGTGTCGGGGCCGGATAAAATTCAAACCTGACCTACCGTTAGTCAATCAGATTAAACACCCGTTCAAAGCGTGGCACCCATCCGTCCAGAGAGAACCAGACAATCGCCGCTTTTCCAATCACGTGATCTTTTGGTACAAATCCCCAGAATCGGGAATCCTGACTATTATCGCGGTTATCTCCCATTGCAAAAAAGTAGTCTTGCTGAATGGTATAGGTGTTGGTCTCTTCACCGTTGATAAAGATTGTGCCGTTTTCTCTGCGAAGGTCATTTTTTTCGTAGCGTTGAATGATGTCTTCGTAAACATACCAATTTTCATCCGTGAGCTGGATCTCTTGACCTTCAAATGGAACTACAATTTCAGGAAGCTGGTCCGGGTTATTAAATCCTCTGGAAAAACTACCTGAACTTTGTACATAATTTCTCTCTGTACTTCCATCAGGTGTTACATTAAGATACATGGTATCAACTTCAGCCCAACCGCCTACCGTTGCAGCTACCTCATCCGACATATTCACCACATAGGTATCTTGGTTGGTGTAACCTATTAATTCTCCACCTACAGATTCCATTTTCGCATTGCTCAACCGGACTCGCTCAGCCATTCTTAAAACGTAATGGCGTTGTACTCCCTCGTGTTGTACCGACTTTTCTCCATTGATATAGAGAATTTTATCTTCAATCGACATCGTATCACCAGGAATGGCAACAGCTCTTTTTATATAATTCGTCTTTTGTGAAATAGGTTTTACTTCCCAAGGCACATTAAAAACAAAGATGTCATTTCGCTCAATATCGCGATAGCCGGGCAAGCGCGTCCACGGTAACTGTACGCCGGGAACACACCATCCTTGTAGAAATGGTACACACAATCCCATCGGGGTTCTTGGCCCATAAGTAATGTTGGAGACGATAAGCAAGTCTCCGGTCATGAGGGTTTTCTCCATCGAAGGAGTTGGGATTTTATAGGAGCCAAATAGAAATGCTCGTAGAATAGCTGCTGCTATAAACGCAAAAACAATGGCATCTATCCACTCGCGGAGCCATGATTTTGCTTTCTTATTTTCTTCGTCCTTTTTAGCCTTACGCTTCTTCCAGTATGAGCTTAGTCCTTGCTCTTCGGGATTCTTATTATCTTCCAAGATTGAGGGTATTAATTATGTTTTGATATGTGAGGGCTTCTTGATTTCTTCTTTTCTGTATTCACCGGCCTCATAAGTAACTTTATACCACTGTCCTCTTTCCGGTGAGAAAAAATAGTCAACGTATTCTTTGGGAGAAGTTTCCCTAAGTTCTTTTGTCAAAGTTCGTTTAACCTGTGGCATTAAATCCACATAGCGACTGGCTCCAACATACACCAATCCGTTATCAAACGGACCTTCCAGATCTAAAACCATCATTGGTATTTCGCCGTCTATCACGAACCAATATTCAAACTGTATAGATTTTCCGTCCCGTAAATATCCATCTTTTTCGATGATGTCTTCTACTTTTTGGGTGGGGTCGCCATAGGCACCTTGCAATACTGCTCGGATTTCGATGGCCGGCATACGATCTAATTCATTAAACCTAAAACCTTGTCCGGTCCATTTAATATCTCCGAATCGGGACTGAAATTCAGCCCGTGCTTCTTTGGTGTTTTCTACCTTTTTAATAACCGGTTCTTCGAACTGTGCTTGTGCAGCTGTAGATATCATTACCATCAGTACGAAAAATAATAGAATTCGTTTAGTCACTTTTTGCATAAAATTTATCTGTCGTCTTCATCCATAGATAGAACGGCAAGGAATGCTTCCTGAGGTATTTCAACCGTACCTACCTGTTTCATTCGTTTTTTACCTTCTTTCTGTTTTTCAAGCAGCTTACGTTTACGGGAGATATCACCACCATAACATTTCGCGGTTACATCTTTACGCATCGCGCGAACGGTATCACGGGCAATAATCCGACTTCCGATAGCCGCCTGTACAGCTACTTCAAACTGCTGCTGAGGAATAAGTTCCTTTAATTTTCCACAAACTTTACGCCCAAGGTAATAAGCCTTGTCACGGTGGGTGATACTAGACAGCGCATCTACCTGATCGCCATTTAGCACTATATCTAAACGGACCAAGTCGCCTTTTCTGAATTCGATGAATTCGTAATCCAAAGAGGCATATCCGCGTGTTCCGGATTTTAAACGGTCGTAGAAATCAAAAACAACCTCAGCCATTGGCAATTCATACGTAATTTCGACGCGATTATTTTGCATGAAGAGCTGATTTACATAAATACCTCTTCGATCCTGGCATAATTTCATTACCGGACCAATATAATCTGCAGGTGTTATAATACTTGCTTTGATGTATGGCTCATAAATAGCATCGATGTCGGCAACTTCCGGCATCTGGCTTGGGTTATCTACTTCAATAATCTTGCCACTATCTTCCAGTTTCACTTCATACTGAACGTTAGGAACCGTGGTGATAATGTCGATATCAAATTCACGGTCGAGACGTTCCTGAACAATTTCCATGTGCAGGAGTCCCAGGAACCCGGCACGGAAACCAAAACCAAGTGCTTTGGAAGTTTCAGGCTCATAACTCAGAGAAGCATCATTCAGCTGAAGTTTTTCAAGCGCTGATCGGAGATCTTCAAAATCGTCAGCATCAGTAGGGAAAATTCCACTAAACACCATCGGCTTTGCTTCTTGATAACCGGGGATAGGTTCGGTAGCCGCGTTTTTTACTTTCGTGATGGTATCACCTACACGGACATCTTGCAGCGACTTCACACTACCAACTACATAACCTACATCACCGGCACGAAGCACTTCTGTAGGCTCCTTCTCGATTTTCAGGTAGCCAATTTCTTCTGCGTTATATTCCTTCTTATTGGCCATAAATTTAAAGAGGTCGCCTTTCGTTAGCGTACCTTCCATCACACGCACGTAAGCGATAGAGCCTCTGTAAGTATTAAAAATAGAGTCAAAAATCAGGGCTCGTAATGGTTTGTCATCTTCTCTCTTAGGGCCTGGCACCCGTTCTACAATTGCTTCGAGAAGTTTATCAACGCCTTCCCCGGTTTTACCTGAAACATGCAAAATATCTTCATGGTCACACCCAATTAAATCTACAATTTGCTGTCCAACTTCTTCTGGTTCTGCACCAGGAAGGTCAATCTTATTCAATACCGGAATGATTTCAAGATCCTGCTCAATAGCCTGATACAAATTTGACAGCGTTTGGGCTTCAATTCCCTGAGCGGCATCAACCACAAGAATGGCTCCTTCACAAGCTTTAAGGGCACGCGAAACTTCATAGGCGAAATCTACGTGGCCCGGAGTATCAATTAAATTGAAGGTGTATTTATCGCCATTGGGACGCTGATAGTCCATGCGTATGGCATGACTTTTTATAGTGATGCCTCGTTCACGTTCCAAATCCATGTCGTCCAAAACCTGCTCTTGCATTTCGCGTTCGCTAATGGAACCCGTTATCTGAAGCAGGCGGTCGGCTAGTGTAGATTTCCCATGGTCAATATGGGCAATGATGCAAAAATTTCGAATATTATTCATGTAGGGGTATAGGTGCGTCTCACTTTAAACAATAAAGATACAAAGAAGGCAGGAGCTGTTAAAATTTCGTTATTTGATTTCGTATTTCGTTAATCGCCATTGGTATTCAACCACTGTCTCATACGATTAACGACATATCAATAACGAATATCATTCACCAATATGCTTATGCGAGCCATGATCATGGCGTTTACGGAGTTTCTTGATCACTTTATGAAGTGGAATCTCTTTCTCGGCTAGAAGGAGCATCAAGTGGAAAATCAGGTCAGCTGCTTCGTTAATCGTCTCTTTATTCTTCTTATTCTTTGATGCGATTACCGTTTCAACAGCTTCTTCTCCTACTTTTTGAGCGATCTTATCGATCCCTTTTTTATACATAGAAGTAGTATACGAACCGGAAGGCATCTCGTTTTTTCGATCGTAAAGCAGTTCTTCCAATTCAATCAGAAACTCGTAATCTTTTTGCGTCAGTGTTTTAATATCAGCCATTTTATATCTGTATGCTTTTTCGGGTATGAAGTTCACCATTTTATGACACCCAAACAATGCGTTTTCAAAAAATTAATGTGTGGTTAATAAAACAACCGTCATTTCGAGGATACCTCCGAAGAATCTTCACAAGCCTGCACTAATGATCTGGTCTTATTCTACATCTTGCAGATCCTTCGCAGTTAGCATCCCAAACTTTGGTCATTGGTCATTGGTCATTGGTCATTGGTCATTGGTCATTAAAGTCTACTCATCATAACCCGTCATTTCAATAAACCCCTGACCCCCAATTTCTTCCCCATTCATAGTACCGCCCACTTTTAGCGTTCCCTCATAATACCGAACCGAAACATCCATTTCCTGATCATCAAAAAGTGTAGCTAATTCCAGGCGTACATTTTGGCCCGGAATTCCCATGACCCATTTTGAGGGATAATTTGCTCCACTATGGGGACTTTCCCAGCGGTCCTGCACTTCCAAAGTCACATTTTCTGGGGTGATGGTGGTCTTTTCGCCATTAGGCCCAATTAAAGAACCCACCGTGAATTCACTCACGGAACCATCTCTATTCCTAAGCTGATAATACATTAAATCGTAACCGTTTGAGAGCTGTAATGAAAACCAATCCCAGCCTTCCTGTTCTCGATCCAGTGCTGATGTACTCCATTCGTGATCCATCCAGCTTTGTCCGCTCACTTCAAACTCTTCTCCATCCAGCGTGACGGTTCCTTCGGTGTCCATTCTAGTGAATGATAAATAGTATGAGGCATTTCCTTCTTCCGGGCCTTTTTTATCGAATCCCTCTTCCCCCTGTAAAGTAAGTGGCTTAGCTGGAGTAACTACAAAATTGATAGCTGAACCGTCCTCCATGGTTCCTGAAAGCCGAACGGGGAAATTTTTGTCATCGGAATTGTTTGTATTGATGCGTTCAATGGACCAATCTTCAAGCCAAATCTCATATGGCTCTACCTGAGCGCCGGCTAAACCTGCCGCTCCGCGACTGTATCGCTCATCAAAAACATGATTTTCTTCCTGCACGTCTGAAATCGCAAAGTGACCCAAATAAAGTTGATCCGTGTTCCAGTCCGTACCTTGAGCTGTTCCTACTTCCCCACTATCCGGCGGATTGAGTTGACTTCTGAAAATGGTAAACTGATAACCAAACTGCCGGCCTTCTTCTGTATATACATTACCGGTATAATACCACCACTCGGTTCTGTAACCAGGATGAGGGCCATGATCATCTGGAAATACAAATTCCCTAGGACCAGTCACACTCAAATAGCCCTCACTGCTTCCTCCTCCCATCGCTTCTGCCACTGAGACCGATGCAGAGATTTCAGATTCGTTTTCAAAAGTTTGCCATAGTCCATATCCCATCCCAATCAGGATAAAAATTCCAATGATGGCCCAAATAATTTTTTTCATAGCGTTTTATAAGAATTCGTCATCGACATTTTATCGTAGGGGCAATTCATGAATTGCCCCTACGATAAAACAGATTTTGTGGTCAAATCAGAAAATTTTACTTAAATATTCATGATTATCTGCTAAATCTACCTAATCTGTGTTCAGCTCTTTAATCATTTCTAAGTGCATCGGCGGGATTGGCTTTAGACATTTTCCAGGATGGATAAAGTCCCGCAAGCAAAGCTGCAAGAATCGCCAACCCAACGGCCTGCAATAATACTTCGGTTGAAATCATAAACTGCAGCGTCCAGCCAAATGACCGTAGGTTGATGACATATACCAAAATGTAAGCCATCAAAATACCAAGCGGAACCGAAAGCAATCCGGCCATCACACCCATTACTCCGGTTTGAGTGACTACATAATTCCAAAGTTGCCCCGGCGTCATACCGTTTGCTCTGAGAACTGCCAGCTCACGTGACCTCTCAAGCTGAAGCGCCATCAATGCAGACAATACTCCAATAAAGGCAACCAAGATTGCCAGCATCCTCAGCACAATGGTTACGGTAAAAGTACGGTCAAAAATCTCAATGGAAGCTTCCCGAAGTCCTTTGTTAGACCGGATAAACACTTCCTGCATTCCAGCTGATTGTTCACGAAGCTGTTCTACCAACTGCTCTACTTCAACTCCTTCCGCAGCATACAGAGCCAATCCGGAAATGGCATCATCATCAAAAAACTGATCATATACCTGCCTGCTCATTGTAATGGTTCCGATATCGGAGGCATAGTCAAAGTTGATGGCTTGTATTACGAATGGCGCGTTTCCTGCATCAGTTTCGATGGTTAGGGTATCGCCCAAAGCCACATTATTGCGATAGGCGTACACTTCAGAAACCATCAATATGGATTCACTGGTGTAGCGCTGCCAAAAATTTTCGGAACCAGCTTTTAATTGATAGGCTTGTTTCGCCGCTTGCCCCTGATTGATTGCTACTAAATTATCGGTGCCCTTATTGGTTCTTACATCTACACTTCGAACCGTGCTGGCATCAGCTACGCCTTCTGTTTCACGAAGCAGATCTACGAGCATGGGTTCCAGTGTCGCATCTGCTTTTCGGGCTACGGAACTTGGGGGCTGCACATAAATATCAGCCTGTAGCTGAGATTCCAGCCAGGAAACAACGGTTGTTCTGAAACTGTCTACCATCACCCCAACACCAACCGTGGCCGCAACTGCAACTACCAAAGCGGCTATAGCTACGGATGTTCGGCTAAGTTCAGTGACTACTCCACGAACCGCCATTTTACCAATCAATCCGCTTATTTTTCCTAAAACTGGACGCAATACTTTTGCCATCCCCACAATGACTAGTGGAATGACAAGTGAGAAACCAACAATCATAAATAACAGGGATGAATATCCTGCTGCAATTCCTCCCCCTGGAATCAATAATACGCAGATGCCAGCTAAAGCAACCAAAAACCCAAGCAATGAAAGCGGAACAATTCGTTCGGTGATTTTAGATTCATTGGAAGATCGGCGAAGCACAGTTGAGACTTCTGCCTGTGAAGCTTCTCTTGCCGGCCAGAAAGCGGCTATCAAAGTTGCTCCCATTCCTAACACGGCTCCTTTTCCTAGTGAAAATAGATCAATAGAAAGTTCTTGAACGGAGAGAACGAAATACAGATCGTTAATGGACTGTGTTACTAGCTTCACCAAAACCTGAGCTAAGAATATCCCGGCTACAATTCCGATTACAGTTCCTAAAAACCCAATCAAAACTGCTTCTTTTAGAACGGTGGCCAGAATTTCATTTCGGGTGACACCCAGCGCTCGCAGCCGACCAATTAACGGACGGCGCTGTACTACTGAAAAGGTCATCGTGTTGTAAATCAAAAACATTCCGACCAACAATGCCAACATACTGAGGGCTTGCAGATTGAACTCGAAAGCCCGAGTCATCTGCTCAACCGTTTCCGTCCTAGATTCGGATCGAACTATTGCTGCACCGTCAGGTAGTACTGAATTGATTGTCTTTTTGAGTGACTCTTCGGAATCAGATGGCAATATTAAGTCGATACGAGTCAGTGCTCCTTGCATATCAAAAAGTCGCTGAGCGGTGCTAATATCAACCACTAATAAAGACTCCAAAGCTTGCTCACTACGGTCATCTGTAGCTTCTATAAGTCCGATAAGGCGAAGACTGAACTCTCGTCCTCCCACCGAAAGCGAAAGGGTATCGCCAATTTCTACACTCAATTCTTCAGCTACCATCTCAGAAACCAGCCCGGTATTTTCACCGCTCATAAATTCTGAAAGCTCAATACCTGCTTCCTGACTGGCAAAGTCACGAAACGGTGCTTCAGCAATGGGATCAACCCCTAAAACCTGAAATGTCCGGTTTACTCCCTGTAGTCTTGCATAGCCTTCAACCACCGGTGCTGACTTTCGAACTTTGGCATCTAACCTTACTTGCCGATAGGTCTCTTCATCCAGGCTTTCAGCAGCGCCTTGGATTTGGTGCGTTGCTTTTCCGGTTACAGCTTCTGTTGAAAGAGAAAATGCTTTCTTGGCACTGCTATTTGATAAGTCAATGGAAACGACAACGGCTACACCCAGTGCTACTCCCAAAATTGAGAGTGCAAAATGCCAGGGGTGGCGCATCAAAAATCGTAAACTGGAAAGCCAGAGTAAATTTGAATCTTTAGGATTGCTCATCATTTAACGGCTTCAGCTAGATCTTTAACTTCTTTCAACTTGCCGCCGCGCAGTTCTACGACCCGGTCAGCTATTTTACAAATGTCACGGTCGTGCGTAGCAATTATCATTGTACGTCCGTTTTCACGCACCAGATCGTTGAGGATATCTAAAATTTGTCGGCCGGTTTCGTAATCGAGATTCCCGGTTGGTTCATCAGCAAGAATAAGCATCGGTTCGTGTGCCAAAGCCCGGGCTATAGCTACGCGCTGTTGCTCTCCGCCAGAGAGTCGATCCGGATAACTGTCTCCGCGATCGCCCAAACTCACTTTTTCTAAAAATTGCTGGGCTTTATTGAGTGTCTCATCATCCGTAACCCCTTTCAGTTTCAGTGGAAGCAATACATTTTCATGAGCTGTAAGTGTTGAAATGAGATTGAAGGACTGAAATACAAAACCAATATTTTTTCTACGAAATAGGGTTCGGTTCTTTTCATCCAGAGCCGCCAGATTGGTTCCCCCTATTATAACTTCGCCGTGATCCGGTTTATCAATCCCGCTTATCATGTTCAGCAGTGTACTTTTTCCTGAGCCGGAACGGCCAAGCAGGACGATCATCTCTCCTTCTTCCACAGATAGATTTAATTCATCCAGTACGGAGCGTAGCTTATCTCCCTCCTGATAACTTTTGGTCAGGTCGTTTAACTGAATGTGAGACTTATTGGGCATTTGATATTCGTTTTTTGTGATATGATACTTCTTACAACTCCGTGCTAAACATCACCAACCGAACCAGTGTTCCTGAAGAACACGTAATTAATAACTTCCAATAAAAAAGCGCCTACCAATAATGGCAGACGCTTTGTGTTAGGTTAGCTAAAAGGTGTTTACTTGATAAGAGTCATTTTTCTGGTTTGTTCAAATTCGCCTGCCTTTATACGATAGATGTACATTCCACTTGGAAGTTGTGAGGCATCAAAATCAACGCGATGTTTTCCGGCTGATTTCCTGCTATTTACCAAGTTGGCCACTTCCTGACCAATGGAATTGAATACCGTTAAGCGAACATCGGCAGCTTCGGGTAGTGCGTACTCTATTTTAGTAGTTGGGTTGAATGGGTTTGGATAGTTATTTGCCAAACTGAATTCTTCCGGTACTCCGGATTCATTCACAATATCCGTACCTAATACCATCTCTATCCCAACAGATAACGATGTTGTTTCTCCTGCTTCATCAGTCACTTCAATATCCAGTGTACCTGAACCATCAAAGTCACCATTTGGAGAAAGCGTTAGTATCTGTCCATCAAAATCAACGTTTATACCACTGGTATCAACCGCAAAGTTGAAGGTAAGTGCACTATCGGCAGATTCTACATCGGCTGTGCGTGCATACATATCTGCGGTATACTCTCCTTCAATAGGTACCTGAAGATTGTTTTCAAATCCGGCTAATTCCGGTACATCATTCACAGATTCTACATGAACGAGGAAGGATTGCTCGATGGATGAAGCACCATCAGTAGCCCGAATGGTAAGTGTATCTGTCCCAAATATATTTTCCAATGAAGTGAATACTAAACTTGTATCACTCTGAATTTCAGCTTCTACGATGTGGCATGGCACTGTAATCGAGTAGCTTAAATTTGGGGTGTCTTCATCCTGAAATACGGTATCCAGATCGGCCGCTACATAGGTTCCAAAATCTTCATCCAGGGTAATTTCGGGAAGAGGATTTGAAACAACGGGCTGACTGCTTAGTGCATTTGAATTCACAAAGGTAGCATCCCCGTTTAAGTCTCCGCTCATTGCTCGTCGGGCTGAACTGTAGGTGATATCTGAGGCTGCTGTTTCACCTTCATCCTGATTTTCATCAAACCGGAAATAGGCAATCAGGTCGTCGTGATTACCATTCAATTCTTTATAGTAATTATCCGAAATTTCGGATTCGGATCTTGCCACATTCCATACCCGGATTTCGTCCAGCTCACCACTATAGAAATTACCATCAAGCGCATTCGTTGCTCCAATTAAAAAGGGATGGGTGTTGGCGTCAATGCTTCTGGTTTCAGAATCCGTGGCATCAAGGGAACCGTTTACAAATATTTTTAAATCGGTTCCATCATAGGTAGCCGCTATATGCGTCCATTGATTAGCCGGGATGCTGGAATTGGTGGTAACCCGAGGTCCACCATTGGTGATATCGCCCACGGTGAATGAGGCTGCTACCGAGCTTCCGGTTCCTTCTAGGCGGAGCATATATCCATCACTATTCGCTCCTTTTTGAAGGATAACGGCATTTTCGTCGCTATTGCCGTCGTGATTTACCCAGGCTTCTACCGTCATCGTTTCATCAAAATTAACGTACAGCTGTTCGTAACCGTCCAAAGAATTTCGATCATCAAATCTCACATAGTCGAGATCGCCATCCAGTTTTAGTGCGTTTCCTGCTTCATAAGAAGATGCTCTTATTGGCGTAGGATGACTGTAATCACTTTCTTGTCCATCTGCATTAATTGCAGTAACCTGATAGTAATAACTTTTTTCAGGCTGCAAACCGACTTCTGTTGATGTTGTCACTCCTTGAGACAAAGTAGTAACCTCGGCTCTGTCAGACAGCGATTGCTGTGATGAGCGATACACGTTGTGCTGACCTGGAATAGTTGGTTCTCGGTCTACAAGCTCAACATCAGCTGATGTCTCAGCACCTAATGCAAAGCTATATGGAGCAACCGGAAATACACCGGGAGAAGCTACATTTATTGAGCCATTCACAGGAGTTAACTCCATGTCGGTATGATAAGTATCCATGCTTCGAACAAACGAGTTGCCACTATCGTCAAATCGATAATACAGTTCGAGCCCTTCTTCATTTCCGGTGAACTCTTTATTGAAGCTGCTTTCTATCTCCTGACGTGGCAGAGTAATGCTCCAAATACCAAGTTCATCAATCCTACCACTGAAAAACTGATCAGAGGCGGCGGCATCTGCACCTATAAACAGGTCAAAATCGTTGCCATCAATCGTTCTTGTTTCTGGCTCGGTTTTGTCCAGTTGTCCATTAACATAAATCTTCAGATCGCTTCCATCATAGGTAGCGGCAACGTGCGTCCACTGATTGGCAGGGATACTGGAATTAGAAACAATGGTTGGCCCTCCATTTATCACATCTCCAACAGCGAAAGCTACATTAGGAGCCTGTCCTTCTCCGTCAAATCGAAGCAAATATCCGTCTCCGGTAGAGCCTTTAGCAACGATCACAGCATTTTCATCACTTTGCCCATCATGCTTTACCCATGCATGTACGGATACGGAGGTTTCAATAATATCCAGTGAAGGACGATCCGAAACAATACCATATGCGTTTTTTGTAAGATTAAGACTCCCGCCCCCCATAGTTTGAAATGGTGTAGCTGCTACGAAGTGAGAAGGATCACTTTCATTTCCAGAACCATCAACGGCAGTAACTTGGTAATAGTAGGTTTCACCATTAGCCGCCTTATCGTCTGTATAAGTATTATTAGGCGCACTTACTGTTCCAATATTTTGATAAGAAAAACTACCTTCATCAGGAACTTTTGCTCGATAAATTTCAAAAGAAGAAGCAGCATTTTCATTATTTGGACCCAGCCTTTCATCCCACGTCAAGGTTACTGATACATTACCGTTAGTTGTATATAAATCAGGAGCGATGGTTGAAGCACCCGGACTTAAAAGCGTTGCATTGTCACCACTAAGCGTAAGAGTGTTTGATCCAGCTAAATCACTAACTGAACTGCCGCTTGCGGTAGAAAATTGATATAAAGCAGCTAATCCTGTTTCACTTCCTGATAATTCTTCGAGATAAAAGTCTGCAATTTCGGTTGCTGATCGAACGGTATTCCAAATACGAACGCCATCCATTTCACCACTTAAAAAATTACCGGTGAGTGCGGGATTCACTCCCAACGTCAAACTGGCATCATTGGCATCAATAGTCCGTGTCTCCTGTGACGTAGCATCCAGTTCACCATTGATAAATATTTTCAGAAATTGCCCGTCATAGGTTGCTGCAACATGAGTCCATCGGTTAGCAGGAACTCCCGTTTCCGAAAAAACGGCCGGACCGTTATTGATTACATCGCCAACTACAAACCGTACATAGGTTTCATCCCCCTCTCCATACAGCTGCAAGCGATACCCATCTCCACTTATGGCTTTATTAATTAGAAAAGCATCTTCATCACTATTTCCATCATGTTTAACCCATGTTTCCAGGGTTATGCTTGTGCCCGCGATATCCAAAGCTGGGCTATCACCAGCAGTGGCATAATCAGCATCTCCATCTAAGCTAAGGCTTCCACTTTGTGCCTTTGCCTGGAATGTACCCATCACAAAAAATAGCAAACTAAAAATCGTGATTAAGGCTAAGCCGGGTTTAAAATTTTGCTCTCCCTGATTCCTCTCGTTGAATGTATATTTATTGCTCGTATCTGTTCTATTCATCCTTTTTCGTTTTGTTAATAATTACGATATCTGGCAGGCTTTATATTTCTCCCCACCATTCATAAGTACATACGCGACGTGAATTGGAATCCGCTCATTTTGCTTTTTTTCTATCATTTATTTTGATAAATAGAATTCGTATTGATTCCGGAAGCCTCAAAAAGAGCACTATCTAACCAGCCGAAAAGAACGGCTAATGCAATCACTAACTTTTTCAAGAATCCTTAGAGAAAACCTTCAACGCTAAACGTAAAAGTCTTTATGGGCACAAATAACCTTCAGAAAAACAAAGAGAATGCAATCGCATTTTATGAGCAGATGTTTAATGAGAATGATCCCCGTGGAGCTATCGAAAAATACACAGGGGCAGAATACATACAACATAATCCCCATGTAGAAGACGGGAAGGAAGGCTTTATCAAATATTTCGAGAAAATGGCCCAAGATTATCCCGGGAAAAAAGTTCACGTTAAGAAAGCTATTGCTGAAGAAAACCTGGTAGTGCTTCACACGTTTCAGGAGTGGCCTACTGATGAACATGATTATGTAACTATGGACATTTTTCGCTTTGATGAAGAAGGAAAGATTGTAGAACATTGGGATGTCCTACAAACTATGCCCGACAAATTCGCCCACGAAAACGGAATGTTTTAAGAAAAGAAGTTGCTGAAGCCCTACCTTTGGATCAAAAAAATATTCTATGCTTACAATTCCCGCTATCGATCTTCTGAATGGACAAGCTGTTCGCCTTCATAAAGGTTCTTACGAAGAAGTTACCGTCTATAATGATTCCCCTCTGGAACAGGCCCGTGAGTTTAAGAACGCCGGTTTTGAACATATTCACGTAGTGGACTTAAACGGAGCCAAAGAAGGCAAATTCATCAACCTTCCCTATATAAAAGAAATTATTGAAGAGCTTGAAATTTCGGTACAAACCGGCGGTGGTATTCGGAAGTTTGAAGATGTGGAGATGTTGCTGGATGCAGGACTTTCTAAAGTGATCTGTAGCTCCATGGCCATTAAGAATGAAGAAGATTGGCTGAAATCACTCAAACAATTTCCTAAACAAATGATTATAGGAATGGATTTGAAAGACGGAAAAATTGCCTACTCTGGTTGGCTGGAAACAGCTGAGGAATCAGTAGAGTCTTTTCTGAGCCGCATGATTGAGCATGGCTTGCAAGAAGTATTGTGTACAGATATTTCCAAAGACGGGACGCTATCCGGACCGAATGTTGAGCTCTATAAAAAGCTGAAATCTGAATTTCCGGAAATCAAGCTCATTGCTTCGGGTGGAGTTGCTGAAGTCCAAGATTTAGAGGAACTGAAGCAGGCGCAGATGGATGCGGTTGTAGTTGGAAAAGCCTACTACGAAAACCGCATCTCTTTAGAGCAGATGGTGCGCTTTAATTCCTGAGCTTATTTAGCTTTCCGGGTTATTAACTTTGCCCATAAATAGGATAGCATCGCTATTATGCTCTCTGATTAAGAATACAAATGGTCGGTCAGCTCTGAAAGATGGAGGTACTGAAGTTACAAACACACCAACAGAAGTTACAGCAGCAGCTTCGGTTCCTTTTTCATCTACAGATACGAAAGTTTTATGCTTCACTTCATTTACAAACAACTGCACATCAGCATTTATACCGCTAAGATCAGCCTCACCTGAGCTAAATAAATCTTCCATTCCCATTGAAATCAAGATATCATTCATCTTGATTTCATATTCCATTTCAAACCTGGGTAGCTCTAGAATCATATTCCTATTTCTGACCTGCCCTATCCAATTATCGAAATTTTGTCTGGTTAAATCCTGAGCAATAAATTCTGACAAAGCCTTATCTGAATCAGCTGGCATCATGACGGTCATTGTGTAAAGACTATCCCCATATGGAAGATCTATTAGCTCCACTACATCATCAGAGTAACTGTTGAAAGTATGTTTCTGAGACATCATATCAACCATTTTCTCTCCCCCTTCTTCCAAGCTAAATGCTTTTTCTTCTGTGTCGTCTTTATCGAACTTATTCATCCAGTCACCCTGGAAGTAAATGGCATTGATCAGGTACATCACTAAATTCTTAGGGATTCTTCCTTCAATAATTTTTTCAATCAATCCATTGGTATTTCCTGAAACCCAGTCGTTGATGATCTTAGCCGATTCAGGGTCATTGAAATCCAATTCACTAACTTGTGCATCAAAATATTCTTCAAGTTGATTAGTGAACTCCTTATCCACTGCAAACCCCTTTTTACTCCAAACAGAATTAGCAATTTGCATTTTCACTTTCGGATCTGCATCAACAAGCAGCCTTATCAAACTTTGGTAACCGGCATTAATTTCATCCTGAGATAACCCTTCAAAATTCAGGGTATTCCGCATTTGATTGTAGGTTTCTCCATTTGCACCATTCATGGTCATCCCAAGTGCTACTGAAATACTAAGTGGAGAAATAAAAATATTCTCGGCACTATCTGCTGCAACCGTATTTTTAAAAACATCGAATGCAAATGAACGACCATTTTCAACAAGCTCTTGTTCAGAAGTTGACAAGCTTCGAGGCAACTCACCATTCAAGTCCGGTCCCGATACATTGGAAGTACATCCCCAGACACTTGCTATTAGTATTGCTGCGATAAAAGTGATTAAATACTTGGCTCTCATGTTTCTCCTCAAGTTTGATTCGGCTTCAAAATGCTAACTGAGTAAATAAATTACTCACTATTTTTCTCTGACTTCTTTTTCAGCTCTCCCCAAAATATATATGTTTTCATTACCATCTTTAAATCCCAAATCACCAGAATGGTACTCTTTTGGTGTGAATGCCGTTTTTGACTGGATGAAAATTTGGGTCGGTTCTTCTGCACTTCCTTCACACCTCAAATGTACCCCCTCAATAGGTTTCCCACAGCATAAATGATCCAATTCTCCAATATTTTCCGAACTGCCCCAGCTACGAGCAGCAATCAATCCGCCCGCTTCAGTTTGTCCATATCCCTGAATCATGGTTTCACAGTGTGTTGTTAGGGACTCGAAATCTTCCGGTTCAACCGAATAGCCTCCAAATACAATGTTGGGCACGAACCAATCCTCCTTATATAAAGCTCTTAGTACAGCCGGTACGGTAAGTAAGAAATCCGGCTTTATTTCTTTTACAGCTTCAAGCCAGTTTTCAGCATCTCCTTTTTTTGTGGTGATGAATTCATACTCACACCCTAACTGTTCGGCCATTAACGCCCAGCTTAGTCCAGCCACATGCCAGGGAGCGGCTAAGATCAGTAATTTATGCTTGGGCTTAACCAAAAATACATCGGCCGTAAATAATGCATTCCGCTTTAAACGCTCTAACGAATTCCAGATACACTTCGGTGTCCCTGTTGTCCCGCTTGAAAATAGCCCAATATGCTTTTCTGTCTTTTTTAAAGAAGGGATATTCATTTCAAGGTCTTTAAATCTTGGCGGAATTAGCAGCTGAGACTGATCGCTTTGAATGACGTGAGCTACAATCTCTTTTGCTGATTGATCTAAGGGAGTGATTCTGTATTTCATATTTCTAAACTAAGAATCAGAGCTAATTATTTCTGACTTAATGCACAATTAAAAACTATTTTTTGCAGGCATTCAAAAATCCATTACTGATTATTTTCTATATTATAAGTAGCTAAAATTATTTAAAGAGTTAACATTTAAGGTCTCTTCAATAGCTAAATTATTATATGCTCACTAAAAGAATTATCCCCTGCCTGGATATTAAAAACGGGCGTACTGTTAAAGGTGTAAATTTTGAAGGACTTCGTGATGCCGGTGACCCCGTTGAATTAGCTAAAAGATACAGCGATGAGGGAGCCGATGAACTCGTATTCCTTGACATCACAGCTACGCTCGAAAAACGTAAAACGCTCGTTCAACTCGTCAAGAGAATTGCCGCTGAAATCAATATACCCTTTACAGTAGGTGGCGGAATTAAAGCGGTGGATGAAATTGAAGAGTTACTTAAATCAGGCGCCGATAAAGTTTCTCTGAACAGCAGTATTGTCAAAAATCCAGACCTGATTAATCAAGCATCTGCAGCTTTTGGGGCACAGGCAATTGTTGCAGCTGTTGACGCCAAAAGAAATGGCTCAAGCTGGAATGTTTATGTGAAAGGCGGAACTGAAGATACCGGCCTTGATGCTATCGAATGGATGCTGGAAGTAGAAGAACGAGGTGCCGGAGAAATTCTTCTCACCAGCATGGACCGTGATGGCACAAAGAGCGGCTTCGATATCGACATCCTCTCCAAGATAAACAGCCTCGTTAATATTCCTGTTATTGCAAGTGGCGGTGCAGGTACTATTCAGCACTGTGTTGATGCTGTAAAAAGTGGCAATGCTGATGCTGTATTAGCTGCAAGCATTTTCCACTTTAAAGAAATTGAGATCCGTGAGCTAAAGAAGCAGATGCGGGCTGCTGATATCGAAGTCCGATACATTGAATAATTTGAGAGCCTTACCTTTATTAGGTGTTATTTCTTTAAAACGCCGTTTTTTCTACCACCCATTCCTGAAACAAATAAATTTATTTCTCCATTAACCTAAATAATTTAGGTTGTATCGATCTTTCTCTTGTAAGCGCTTTTCTAACTCCTCAATAATGATTAAGCGTTAAATTCACCTTGTCCAAGTATCTGAATTTAACCAAAATCACACTTTAAATAACTTTAAAAACAGATTTTTACACCTTCCTAAATTTGACAAAATGCTAAAAATTGTGCTTTTTGTGTGTTCTCATCTCGCCTAACCATCGAAGAACAAACTATCATGAACCGAATAAATTTAAGTTACACTGGAGAAGAAAAATCCGCATGTGGTGTGGGTTTTATAGCCAGCAGAAAAGGAGTATTTGCAAACGAGCATTTAAAGAGTGGCTTGCATGCACTAAAATGTGTAGAACACCGCGGGGCTTGTGGCGCCGATGGAGTTACAGGTGACGGTGCCGGTATCATGACGGATATCCCATTCGATATGTTTGGCTACGAAAAAGACACCGTAGCCATTGCTACTCTTTTCTTGACGAACGATGCTGTTAAGCAGACTAAAGGACTGAGCATCTTTGAAAAAACGTTTGACTTCTTTGGGTTGAAAATACTTGAGTACCGCGATGTCCCTGTCAATACCGATGTACTTGGCAAGGAGGCGAAAGTCATGCTTCCTGTTATTAAGCAGGTTGTAATTGAGCGACCTGAAAGATCCCGTACTGATCTCTCTTTTGATAAACTGTTATACCAAGCTAAGCAGCTCACCAAATCAAAGCTGTACGCCCAGAAACTGGAAGGGGCATTATTTTTCACCTCTCTTTCTGCTAAGACTATCGTTTATAAAGGACTTTGTAAGGCAGAAGCTCTGGAAGAATTCTATCCGGATTTAAAGAACCCGAAATACAAAACTCGCTTTACCTTATTCCACCGTCGCTTTAGTACCAACACGCGTACATCCTGGGACAAAGTTCAGCCCTTTCGATTGATTGGCCATAATGGTGAAATTAATACGATAGCCGGAAACCGGTCATGGGCTAAATCCCGCGAAAAAATGATTGGAGCTGAAAAATATGAGCTTCTAACCCGCAAAGGAATCAGTGACTCCGGCAGCTTCAACGAAATGGTTGAAGCTATGCGCTATAGAAGTGGAGTTCCAAACGTTGAGGATATTTTAGCGTTGATGGTTCCGCCTGCTAATCTGAATAACGAGTTTTACAAATTCTGGAGCCGAGCAATGGAACCTTGGGACGGCCCGGCTTTCATCTCATACGCAAATGGATATACCATCGGCGCCCGCCTTGATCGAAATGGATTCCGCCCTGCCCGGTGGGCCCGAACCGAGGATCATTTCTACCTTTCCTCTGAAGCAGGTACTTTTGAAATTGATCAGTCTATTATTGATGCTAAAGGAACCTTATTTGCTGGCCGCGGAGTTACTCTGGATTTGAGTTCAGGAGAAGTTCACTTCCGTGATCCAAGTCATTCCCGCGAAAACAAAGATGCTAAATTTGATGCCCGGCTCATCCCTATTCCTGAAACAGTAGGCGAACAGAAGGAATCCTACTTAGAAAAACTTCCCATTTTCAGCTATACCGATGAAGAGCTAAAGAAAGTGATTTATCCAATGGCTTCAGAGGGTAAAGAGCCCGTTGGTTCTATGGGAGATACCGCCCGACTCGCTGTTCTTTCAACCGAACCGCGTTCCTTCTTTGACCATTTCTACCAGAACTTTTCACAGGTTACAAATCCACCGTTAGATTATATCCGCGAGCAAGTGGTGACGGATTTGGAAACACACCTCGGCAAGAAGCCAAATATATTTGAGCCGAAGGAATTGATTCCCCCGGCACCGGCATTTCTGCTAAAAAGTCCATTTCTGAGTCTTTCACAAATGGATCATTTAACCTCTTTGCTTGGTGGAGACCTGACTCAAGAACGAATTGTACCTGTCCGTTTATCCATGACTTTTAAAAGAACTCATGGTGTCGTGGGTTTCAAAGCAAAACTGAAAGAAATAGCCGATGAAGCGGTTAAAGCTGCCGAAAAAGGACACAGCATCATTATTCTAAGTGATCGGGATGCTTCCTATGAATATCCTGCCATTCCATCCCTTTTAGCGCTTAGAGCCGTCGTCAATAATTTAAATGACGAAGGGTTGCGGCTGAATGCCTCTGTAGTCATTGATTCCGGAGAGGTGAAAAACACTCATCATGCAGCAGCCATTATTGGATTCGGAGCTTATGCAGTTTGTCCTTATATGGCTCTGGACGTTGCCCGAAATGATGACAATCGCGCACTTAAAGACTTAGATTCTGACACCAAAGAGAAGAATCTGCTGCATGCGCTGGAACAGGGACTGTTAAAGATTATGGCGAAATGCGGTATCTCTGTTGTTCGGAGTTATCAAAGTGCCAAGCTGTTTTCAGCCGTTGGTTTAGACAAAAAAGTGATCAAAGATTTCTTTCCAGGCATTCAAAGTCCGATCGGAGGAATTACACTCGATCAAATTGGCGAACTGATTCTCGAACGCACCAAACACTTAGATGGCGAAGATTTAAGTGAAATGAAGCCGCTGAAAACCTATCAGTATAAAGAACATGCTCGTGGTAAAATGGGGGAAAAACACTCCATGACGAGTTCACGATCAAAAGCTATTCATGAATTAGTTCGTGACAAAGAGCTCGACTTAACAGATATGAAGCTCTTCGACGAATACCTTAAAGCCGGGCATGATGATGAACCGGTTGCATTGCGCCATCTTCTGGATACCAAGAAATCCGACACTTCTTTAGAGCTGGATAAAATGGATTCCATCGACCATATTCTTCAGCGATTTGGATCAGGTGCGATGTCGTTTGGAGCCATCAGTGCAGAAGCACAGCGAGATATTTTCCTCGCGATGAAAGAAATCGGAGGACGCTGCAATAGCGGCGAGGGTGGTGAAAACCCTTATTACTTCAAGGAAGGAATTTCTGCTTCTGTTAAGCAGATTGCATCCGGACGTTTTGGGGTTAATGCAGAGTATTTAATAGCTGGTGATGAGATTCAGATTAAAGTCTGCCAGGGAGCCAAGCCTGGTGAAGGCGGGCAGCTAATGGGCATCAAAGTGACTGAAGATATTGCCCGTGCTCGTTTTGCAAATCCGGGGTTTGACCTCATTTCTCCTCCTCCTTTGCATGACATTTATAGTATTGAGGATTTAAAGCAGCTTATTCACGACCTCAAGCAACTTCACCCCGGCGGAAAAGTCAGTGTGAAATTAGTTTCCGGAGTTAACATCGGAACCATTGCCGTTGGTGTTGCTAAAGCCGGAGCCGATATCATTCAGGTTTCCGGTGGCGAAGGGGGAACCGGAGCGGCATCGTTGAGTTCGATGAAGCATGCCGGGCTGCCATGGGAAATTGGACTGCCTGAAGTTCATCAGTCATTGGTAGAAAATGACCTACGTGATCATGTTATACTCAGAACAGATGGCGGAATGTCGTGTGGAAAAGATATTGTATTGGGGACCATTTTAGGAGCTGAGGAATTTGATTTTGGCAAGCTCCTGCTTATAGCTGAAGGCTGTATCATGGCCCGCATTTGTGAGAAGAACACCTGCCCGACAGGTATTGCTACTCACGATCAGAAATTCAAAGACAAGTATAAAGGTCATAAAGATCATGTAGTTGACACCCTTAAGTATCTGGCCGAAGATGTTCGCCGAGAGCTTTCAAAAATTGGAGCTTCTTCTCTGGACGAAGTGTTTGGGCAAACTCAATATCTGCAAATGCATCCGGATCGAGCTGAGCTTATTAAGGAGAAAAATTTCGACCTGAGTTATTTCCTAAATGCCCCTTCCTACACTAAGGAAAGTGATTTAGAGGGATTATCTGATCCGGTAAGTTCATTAAATGTGACCTTAGTATCAGATACCCAAAATGCTATTGAAAACAATGAGGACTTCACGGGTGAGTATGAGATTTATAACACCGACCGGTCGGCCCTTGCTACATTATTCGGTGAGCTTTCACGGAAAATGAATAAACAACGCCTTAAAGAGATTAAAGAAGGCAAGGAATTCAAGAATCCTTACAACAAAACTATATCCCTTACATTTAAAGGAAGCGCCGGACAAAGCTTTGGTGTATTTCAAGTTGGAGGAGTAAATCTTCGATTAATCGGCGAGGCCAATGACTCCGTATGTAAATCCATGTCGGGTGGCAGAACCGTGATTGTACCACCCAAAGAAGCCAGGTACGAGCCCAGTGAAAATGCGATAATTGGTAACTGTGCTCTGTATGGTGCAACCGGCGGAACATTTTATGTGCATGGACAAGCTGGAGACCGTTTTGCGGTCCGAAACAGTGGCTGTACGGCCGTTGTGGAAGGAACCGGACTCCATGCCTGTGAATATATGACAAACGGGACTGTGGTCATTTTAGGAGGTACCTCCAATAACATCGGTGCCGGGATGACCGGAGGAGAGTTATTCCTTTATGAAGAACCGGGATCAAAAATTAACAAGGAATACATTGGTGCTGTGAAGTTGAGTAGTCAGGATGAGCAGAAGCTTAAAGCAATTCTTGAAGACTATCACAAAGAAACACAATCAACAAAAACAGGATATATCTTGTCTGACTGGGAAAATGCCAAGCAGCAATTCAAGAAATATATTCCGGTTTCGATGATTGATGAAGAAACGAAAACTGAAAAAGCTTCTGTGGAAACGTAACCGGAGTCTCACTCACTCATCACAGTTGCTTCCCCCATTCATATTTATTTATGAATGGGGTTTTTTATTTTGAAGGGCAAGATTATTTGATTTACGAGTGATCGAATTTCGATAGATCGATTTCCGAGTTGTTTGTTTTCCACATGAACAAGCCGGTGCTCGCTACTTCTCGGCTTCAATCAAATAGACTTCGCTGGCTACAGCCTGCCCAAGCATTTGTTCGATATCGTTTTCTAAGCGAATTTTTACCGGACCGTTAAACGGAGCTTTTTCAGTAACCTCAATTTTTACCCCAGGAAGCACTCCTATTTTTTCAAGATAGCGCAACAATTCCGGATCCTGATCTTTAACCCGGCCAATGATATAACGGACATTTTCTTCCGCCTCGGAAATTGAAAGATGGGCCATTCGCGGCATCACTCCATCTTTAGAGGGAATGGGATCACCGTGTGGATCGTAAGTAGGGTTGTTCAATAATTCAGCAATTCGATCTTCAAACTGTTCGGAAATATGGTGCTCCAGCTTCTCGGCTTCGTCATGAACTTCATCCCAGGAATAACCCATAATTTCCTTCAGATACAATTCCAGCAGCCGGTGATGACGTAGAATTTCGAGAGCTATTTTGTTCCCCGCTGAAGTTAGCTTCGCTCCTTTGTATGACTCGTATTCTAGCAGATTCATTTTTGCGAGGCGCTTCAACATATTTGTAACCGATGCTGAAGAAACGTCCAGAGCATTGGCGATATTTGTAGTTGTAGCTTTATCGCCCTCTGTATGAAGTACGTAAATGGCTTTAAGATAATCTTCCACAGACTGACTTAAGCCCATGTTATTTTTGATCGATTCTCGCAATGGTATCAGTTTAAAAATATTAAAAGTCGATTCTGCTTTAATAGTGTTGAACAGAATATTTAGCTCTGGCTAAAATACAAAAATTACTGATTTACTGAGGCATCAGCTTTTATAATGACGAGCGTCATATCATCATGCTGTGTAGCAATGCCCTTGAACTCATTCACATCATCAGTAATTATTTCCAGTATTTTTTCAGATGAAGCTTTTCTGACCCCTTTAACTAATCTCTCAAGGCGTTCTTCCCCATAAAAATGGTTACTTGTATTCAGCATTTCTGTGATTCCATCTGTGTATAGAATGATCACATCGCCTTCTTTTAGTTTCAGTGTAGCTTCCTGCGTATTTTTTAAAAAAGCATCACCGGTGGTTATACCAATCCCGATGCCATTCGGCTTTAGCCATTCTGTATCGCCATTAGCCCGGACCAAAAGCATGGGGTTGTGACCTGCCCTTGCAAAAGTGAACTGACGTTTGTCAGCTTCCAGTATTCCGTAGATCATAGTGATGAAGGTACCTCTTGTGGCATTCTCACAAAAAAGGCGGTTCAGCTGATTTAAAAGCTCAACCGGTGACAATATCAATGCACTCAAACTGTGGAGTACTCCTTTGGTGAAGGTCATATAAAAAGCAGCCCGGATTCCTTTCCCGCTTACATCACCAATCGCGATAGCTGTACGCTGCTCTCCCAAAGAAATCATGTCATAATAGTCACCACCGGTTTCCTGGGCCGGAATACAAACACCTGCGATATCAATTCCCGGTAAATGGTGAATTTTTGATGGCAAGAATGTTTGCTGAACCACACGTGCAATGGAGAGTTCTTGCTTTAGTCGCTGTTCTTTGGCTTGATCCTCAATGTACTCGGGAATATATTCCGGGAGCTCATCTCTTTCCGTCCCTTTCAGTATAAAATAAACTCCTGATGCTGTAAAAGTGACTAACACCAACAGGAACAAATAAAAGGTATTAGCATCAGGCGAACCTGAAATGACCCAGCCCTTGGAAGTGGTCAAAAAGTTTACAAAAACAAAGGCTCCAAAAACAATGGTCAGGAAATCATATCTCAAGTAGAAATACCCAAGAGTAAAACCAAGTATAGCCCGCATAGATCGATCCAGAATGTCCGGCTCAATACTAAAAGGAAGGATGTCAATCACCCCAAAAAGTGCAGCACTAAGAATTGGGATAATCCAATTTCGTCCAACCAATCCTTTTATCTGATTTCCAAGTATTAAGTAGATAGGAACCACAATTGCCAGTACAAAGCAGGTGGTTATCATAAGATTGGCAATAGATGGTAAAAAATACGAATCGGATATAAAGCCTGTGTTTGCAGATATAAAGGATTCCGGAAATACCGTCATGAACAGGCACATTAAGCCCAACAGGATTCCCCCAATAGCAACAGCATTGATAATACCCCATCCAACCGGCTTATTAACTAACATACCCCGGCGAACCAAGTCCCAGGTTTTAAGTTTTTCAGGCCAATATTGGCGGGTGATAGAATCACTTACTGCTGTAATCACAAAAAAGCCGATGGCACTTATAGCTCCTGAAATAGCGAGTGTAATGAGAGCTTGGAAGATACTCATACCGGATCTTATCCCATTCATAAGGCTCACTTCGTCTATAAACTGAAGGAGCCAAAAGCCGGGTACCATAAAGCCCGCCAACACCGCGATAATAATAGCCGGTTTAGTATCTATGGCGCGAGCCTTAATCCGCAGGTAAAAAACAAACAGGAGTCCGATCGCAAATATCAGAACAACAAAAATTGAAATACTTTCGAGTACTTCAGTGATTCTACTTTCACCTACTTTAATTACCGGACTAATGGAGTAATCGAGCTCCTTAATAGAGCCGGCCGGCAGCAAGTCTAAAGTCAGGCTGACCTTCACCCCGGATAAAGAATCAAAAACACTTGCATGTGCTCTGGCAAAACGGATCCCGCCCTCATCTAAAAGCTCTACAGAATCCCGTTCTAAATCGATCGAATTCCAAATAGTTCTATTCAGATAAAAATCAGATAAGCTCCAGATGTTATTCATGGTATAAACATCTTCATCCTCTGCCCCTCTCAGTTCCCGAAGGCGATCAATGATAGCCAGTGCCTGTGAATTAGTGGGCGTGGTGTCGCCCAGGTGTTGATAATCAGTAAGGCCGGTAATCAAAGAATCTTCAAGTCCCCGCGAATAGTTTTGGACTTGATTTTGAAAAACAGTTCGCACCGCATAGCGATTGAACGGGCGTTGGCGAGTAATTAAATCATTAGATGCTGAGAAACTTACAACCTTGCCGGCCGGACTTAATCCAACGGTTACTTCCGGACTGTTATCCTCTGTTTGGTTATTTACTTCACTTACTTCCCATTTTAAAAAGGGCAGATTTTGAAGGAAATCAGACTCACTTTGCTGTTTCTTAAATTCACGTGTGCCCCACTTTTTTTGAAGAGAATCAATAGCACCGTTGTAGCTGACAAATTCAGTTGACGGATAATAGTCAAAGGTCTGGTACTGCCAGCTTTGAAATACAGAATCAGCCTTTTGCTCAACCTGCTCATTAGTTTGGCTAATCTCCGAAATTGTAAATGGATGGTGTATTGGGAATGAATAAAAAAACGTGGCTATTCCAATAACTCCGAATAGCAGTATAATTACATCCCTAAAGAGTTTCTTATTCGATTGCATGAGTGACTGTACGAAAAACTTGTATTAGGTTTCGTGAATATGCTTAGATTCAGGCAAATATAGAAACCTCGTTGGTTAGTTTTATGTGCTTAATCACCTTTGCCTACAAGTCTCACCCGAAATTTGAGCTAATTTTAGCCGGCAACCGGGATGAATTTTATGAGCGCCCAACTCGTAAAGCAGAGTTCTGGACGAAAGAAGGATTTCCAAATATTTTGGCCGGAAAGGATCTTGAAGCCGGTGGAACCTGGCTGGGTGTTCATGAAGCCTCCCGCAAGTGGAGTGCTCTTACAAATTATCGCGATACTTCCATCAAAAAAGAAGACCCGCCTTCACGGGGAGAGTTGGTATTAGACTACCTCAAAAGAGAGAAGTCAGCGATGGACTATCTTGGAGATATTTCTAAAAAAGCTGAAAAATATAATGGTTTTAGCCTATTGCTCTGGGATGAAAACGGATTCTATCATTACTCAAACCAAAACAAAAAAGTAACCCGAATTGAGCCCGGTATTCACGGGCTCAGTAACGCCTTACTCAATACCTCCTGGCCCAAATTGGACTCAGCCAAATCTCAGCTAGAGCACGTTATTAAAAAAGAAGATTTCGGGAAAGAAGATCTGTTTAAGATTCTGCTTGATGAGCGTAAGGCTGAGGAAGAAGAGCTTCCGGTTACCGGCATTCCAAAAGAATTAGAGAAAGCGGTTTCTTCTATTTTTATCAAGACTGAAAGCTATGGCTCCCGATGTTCTACCGTTTTACTGATTGATAAAGAAGGAAATATTGACTTTACCGAACGGCGATTTGAGCCCGGCACTTCCGAGGTTTTGGGTGAGCAACATTTCGAGATTTAGTCAGGGCTTTTCTGAAAAAAATGAGAAGGGAAATCAAGGCAGTTTGCTGGTATTATTCCTAAAGTGTTTGTCTCTGGGTTAAACACAGCTTTGAAATCACAAAAACTATTATTTTTAGAATTCATATAAAAAGAATCTTCAGGCCAGCCTTTTTTCTTTTCTGTGGTACCGAATTTAGTCCATATTTCCCCATCTTGATACCACATCACTCTATCATTATAGAGAAAAAGGGTCATTGAAGAACGATTCGGATCTACCTCATAGGTTGGGTTTGGTCCATAACCCGTTCCCGTTAATTTCCACTCACCGATCAATTCTTGAGGAACACTTTGCTCATTTTTAAAAGCATCACATCCAACAAATAATATCCCGATTAAAAGGATTGATATGTATTTAATAATCGTCACTAAGCATCAAGGCTGGTAATAGCAGGTTCTTTTCCTTCCGGTGTATAGGTTTCGGGATCCGGAATTTTACCAAACTTATAGATGATGCCTATGATTATGGCGACACCTACCGGGTAAATAATCCATACGGAGATATTCAAAACAATAGCTGCAATCATGGCTAGAATACTAATGGCTCCTACAATCATTGCATATGGAAGTTGGGTGTTTACATGCTCAACATGATCACATTGGGTAGCGATAGAGCTTAATATAGTGGTATCTGAAATCGGTGAGCAATGATCGCCCCAAACCGACCCTGCTAATACCGCACTCACACTGGCATAAATAATTTCAAGGGTCATTTCCATCGGTACTCCAGTGTTATTTCCAATTTCCCATCCCAGAGGAACTACCAGTGGCATCAAGATTCCCATGGTTCCCCAACTCGATCCGGTTGCAAAGGCTGTCAATGCTGAAAGCACGAGCACAATGGCAGGCATCCAGTAAGGATTTAACGTTTCACCAAATACAGAAACAAGATAATCGGCGGTGCCTAAGGCTACTGTCACATCACTCAACCCCCAAGCCAGCACAAGTATCAGCACGCCGTCAAACATCACGTGCATTCCGTTCATCATGCCTTCCAGAGTCTTTTCGATATCCAATAGTTTTTGTGAAAGGGTCATGATAATAGCCACCACTACTGATGCCAATGAACCCCATAAAAGAGCGTTGTAGGAGTTCGCCGTCTCAACAATAGATTGGATGCTGTTCCCTTCACCCGTTACAAATAAACCGATTATAGTTCCCAGTACTAAAGTCAGAATTGGCAGTGCTGCATTCATCCAATGCGACTCTGACTTCTTAGCTTCATCTTCTTCTATCTTATCCTTGTACAGATTGTATTTATCCAGTTTTGGGTCATGCTTTGCTTTATATAAATCAATTCGGGCTTTAAGCATAGTTCCAAAATCGCGCCCTGAATAGGCAATCAGAATTACGAACAGGATGGTGAAAAACGCATAGAAATTGTACGGAAGTGAATTTATAAATACGGAATAAGCAGCTTCATTAAAGTTGGCCATCTCACTTTCTGCGGTTGCAATAAATCCTACCATAGCGCCAATCCAGGTGCTTACCAAAGCGATGGTTGCAATTGGAGCTGCGGTTGCATCGACTAAGTAAGCGAGTTTGGCTCGCGAAATCCTAAGCTTATCGGTGAGCGGACGCATGGTATTTCCAACAACCATGGTGTTGGCATAATCATCAAAGAATACAACGAAACCCATCAAAGAAGTGACAACCTGACCCTGAACTTTAGTTCGCACAAAGCGGGTGATTGCTTTAATAACACCGCGGGTTCCCCCATTATCGGTAATGATACCCACCATTCCCCCAATCAAAATTGAAAATATGACGATACTCATCCGATCTGGATCAGATACTCCGGGCACTATAAAATCACTAAGAGAAGAAAAGAAACTGCTAAATATGCCGGTAAAGCTAAGGTCTCCTATCAAATAAGCCCCCATCCAAATACCCAGGAAAAGAGCAAACAACACCTGACGGAAAATGAGAGCGATAGCGATGGCTACAAGAGGTGGTAAAATACTTAGCCAGCTCCCTAAAATAGAGGAGGATGTTTCTGCCATTTGCACATCGGCCCAGGCATACTGAGATGCCAAAATGAATATGGAAACAACCCCAATCAGTGCTGCTATTTTCTTTTTCATGCGTAATTATTAATTCTGAATATTAAATCGCTCAGAAAATAACATCTATTAAATTAAAACCAAGATTCAAACTTTAGGCTCCTTATTAACTTTTAACAGTTCAATCTTTGAATTGCATCGCTCAGCGAGTTACTATCTCGCATACCATAAAATCAATTATCCGTATTTATGAAACATTCGTACCTGCGCTCGCTGTTGTTTGTTTTGGGATGGATGCTTTGCCTGCCGGCATCATCAATTGCTCAAAACTCATACAGCGACTTCCAAACCCTCACCGACCGCCTGAATCAGCTGGAAACTGACTACGGAAACCTAACCGAATTAACTTCACTTGCAAAAACAGCCGATGGCAAAGACCTTTGGGTGCTTACAATTGGCTCCGGCGATGTACAGAATCATCCGGCCATTGCAGTTATTGGCGGGGCGAAGGGATCGCATATCCTGGGTAGCGAACTTGCCCTGACTTTCGCCGAAAACCTCCTGTCTAATTCTTCCTCTGAAGAAATCAGCAGTCTTTTGGAAACCACCACTTTTTATGTTTTACCGCGCATTAATCCGGATGCGACCGAGCAATATTTTGCTTCGCTGAAGTACGAGCGGGACGTTAATACCATTTCCACCAACGAAGATCGTGATGATGCTTTTGATGAGGATCCCTTTAACGACCTGAATGGTGACAACCTTATTACCATGATGCGGGTTGAAGATCCCACCGGAAAATGGATGGTTCATCCCGATGAAAATCGCCTGTTGAAGATGGCTGATATCACTAAAGGCGAAAAAGGAACGTACAAGTTATTCACCGAAGGTGCCGATGATGACGGCGATGGTGAATTCAACGAAGACAACGCCGGAGGGGTAAACATCAACAAAAACTTCACCTATGATTACCCCTATTTTGAGCCGGGCGCCGGTGAGAATATGGCCTCTCAAGTTGAGACTAGAGCCGTTCTCGATTTTCTATTTGAAGAAGCCTCCAATGTCTTTTCGGTAGTGTCATTTGGACCTGCTAACAACCTGAGCTCTCCCGTTAAATTTAACCGAGGCGGAATAAGTAAACGAGTGATTACCGGTTGGTATGAGGAAGATGTTGCCATCAACCAGCTGGTTTCAAATTCTTATAATGAAATTACCGGCTTAGAAAATGCCCCATCCATGAATGGGCAATCCGGTGATTTATTCCAGTGGGCTTATTTCCATTATGGAAGATTTAGTTTCAGTACTCCCGGCTGGTGGACACCGGATGTTATGGGTGATGATGATAAAGCCATGAAATTTGATAATGATGAAGCCAAATTTCTTGCCTGGGCTGATCAGAATAACATGGATGCTTTTGTGGACTGGGAAGAAATTGATCACCCTGACTTCCCCAATAAAAAAGTAGAAGTAGGAGGTATCAAGCCATATATGACTTTAAACCCTCCTTACGCAATGGTTGATTCTTTGAGCCAGAAACATACGGCGTTTATCACAAAACTCGCTTCCATGAAACCGGAAGTTCAGTTAGTCAATTTTGAAGTTACGGAAGCTGGAAGAAATTTAACCCGTATTACCGTCGATATTCACAATGACGGAGTTTTACCCACAGCCTCCCGACTTGGTGAACGCACTAACTGGGTGAAAGAGGTGGTGGTTAAAATCAACCTTTCAAATAATCTGAAATTGGTAAGCGGTGAAATGCTGGATACCATCGAATCTATTGAAGGTGATGGCAGTGTCCGCAAAACCTGGCTGGTTCGAGGTAAGGGTACTTTTAGCCTTTCAGCCGGAGCGCCAAATACCGGAATTTCAACACAAGAACATACCATCCGATAGAGAAAGCCATGAAGAAATTAACACACATTTTACTTACTACCGCACTTGTTGGCCTCGTTTGGACTTTACCATCTTCGGTAAACGCTCAAATAACTGATGGATTTTTCAAGGCAGCCGGATCGCCTGCCAACCCTGAAGTTGAAGCCACATGGAATCGTTATTACAGTTATGAGGGAATCACTGATCTAACTAAGAAGCTAGCCGATGCCCATCCCGATTTAGTTAAGCGGGAGTCCATTGGGAAATCATACGAAGGCAGAGATATCTGGCTCCTCACGGTTACCAATCATTCTCAGGGCAATGCCGATCGCAAGCCGGCTATGTACATAGATGGAAATATTCACTCCAACGAAATTCAGGGCACTGAAGTCTCTTTATATACAGCTTGGTACCTTGCTGAAATGTATGGACAGAATGATTTCATCACTCAGCTTTTGGATGAAAAAACATTCTATATAGCGCCGACAATCAACCCTGATGGGCGCGAAAACTTTTTCGAGGAACCTAACAATTCTAGCTCACCTCGTTCAGGCATGAAGCCTATCGATGATGATATGGACGGACAGGTAAATGAAGATAAGTACGATGATTTGAATGGAGATGGAAGCATCACCTACATGCGCCGTAAAAACCCTCGCGGCGGATATCGTTCACATCCTGATTATCCTGAACTAATGCAGCGTGTTGGAGCTGATGAGTTTGGGGAATACGAACTGCTTGGATCTGAAGGTCTCGATAATGATAATGACGGACGTATTAACGAAGATGTTGAAGGCTATTACGACCCTAACCGGGACTGGGGCTGGAACTGGCAGCCAGACTATATACAGCGTGGTTCTCATAAGTATCCGTTCTCGTTACCTGAAAATCGTGCGGTTATGGATTTTGTAATGGAGCATCCAAATATTGCTGCCGGACAAAGTTACCATAATGCCGGAGGTATGATTTTACGCGGGCCGGGAGCAGAGGAAGATCGTGAAACCTATAACCGCTCAGATGTGCAAGTTTATGATGCACTTGGTGAAATGGGTGAACGCGTAATGCCGGGCTACGACTACCTCGTCGTTTATGATGATTTATATAGTGTTTTTGGCGGTGAACTAGACTGGTTTTATGGAAGCCGAGGAATATTTACTTTCACAAACGAGCTCTGGACACCTTACGAAATGTTTAATGAAGATACCCGAGGTCGTTACGGTGAAGAAACCTACGAATTCAACAAGTATCTGTTATTCAATGATGCACTCACAGAGTGGGAACCATTCGATCATCCTCAGTATGGGGAAATTGAAATTGGTGGACTGAAGAAAAATCTCGGTCGCGCCCACCCCGGTTTTCTACTCGAGCAGATGGCTCATCGCAATATGGCCTTCAGCATTTACCACGCCTATCATACTCCTCAGTTGGTCATTGACGAGATCTCAGAAAAAGACTTAGGTGGTGGACTCAAAGAAGTGACGGCCGTAATTACCAATACGCGTATGATCCCTACTCATGCCAGCCAGGATTTGAAATACAAAATCACTCCTCCTAACTACATTACCATTGATGGTGCTCAGGTTGAAGCTGGAATGGTTGTAACCAATCGCGCAATGAATCAGACCGTAGAGCAAAAGAATAATCCTGAAAAAATTGCGGTAGATAATATCCCCGGAATGGATTCCGTGACGGTTCGATGGATCATTAGCCGCGGAAACAATTATACCATTACGGTAGATAGTAAGAAGGGAGGGTTGGTTTCCAGGACTAAATAGAATCTAAAAATCTTTAGCAAAAGAAAAGGGAGTTCAATTGAGCTCCCTTTTTTTTAGTTAAAATTCTTTGCACAGCCCCATAACTATTCCAAGCCCAATACTCCGACCTCTCTAAATCTCTCCTTCTCAAGGAGAGACTTGTCCGAGCCTATTAATAGTATTTATGATGGGTTAAGGTATGGAAACCTTATCAGCGCGTCCTTCTCCTTGTTGAAGGAGAAGACAGAAGAGGTCGAACGCTTGTTGAGCAAGCACCTTAACTAAAAAACTGTCATCGAATTACCTAACATCTACAATTGCGATGAATTCAGCGACCGCAGAAAGCAAATTCCGTGGCAATCTCTTTTTTATGCAAGATTGCCTGAATTAGGGAGATCGCTTCGTCGTTTGAGAAAATTACCCTAACCAAAATCCGGGCTCCTCGCGATGACTATATTTCCTTAGATCAAAGCTTCTCAATCGCTGTATCAATTCTATCCAGCACTTCCTCTTTACCGATAAGTTCCAGCGCCGGGGTTAGGTCCGGACCAAAGCCCTGTCCACTCACAGCAACTCGTAGCGGCATCATCAGTTTTCCAAAACCGACATTATGTTCTTCAATCGTCTCTTTGATTTTGTCTTTCAAGGTAACAGCTTCGAAGTCACCATCAGATAGCTGCTCAATTTTATCCCGATATGCTTTTAGGATAACTGGACTGTCCTCTTTCCATTTTTTGAGGGCTTTTTCATCATATTCTTGCGGCGCTTCAAAAAAGAAAGCACCCATGCTTACAAATTCCTCAATTCTGGATACACGCTCATGTAGAAGCTCAATAACATCACTTAAAAACTCTTCATTTGGAATCTTAAATTCTGACTCTTCAAATAAAGCTTTCACTCTTGGCTTAAGCTCTTCTACTGAATGCTCACGGATATAATTTTCATTATACCACATCAGTTTTTTGTAGTTGAAGACTGCTCCACCTTTACTCACACGGTCGAGTGTAAATAACTCACAAAGTTCTTTCAGATCATGAATTTCAGAATCATCACCGGGACTCCATCCCAAGTAAGCCAGGAAGTTCACAAGAGCATCCGGCTCATAATTTCCTTTTATGTAATCTTTGGTGTTTACCGGAATCCCTTCACTTTCAGCTTTACGCTTGGAAAGTTTTCCGCCACTTGGAGACATAATCAACGGCAAATGAGCCATTTTTGGCGGCTCCCATCCAAAAGCATTATAGAGTAAGATATGCTTGGGTGTACTGCTCAACCATTCCTCACCGCGAATAACGTGGGTGATTTCCATGGTGTGGTCATCAACAACATTTGCCAAATGATATGTTGGCATTCCGTCGGATTTTAGCAAAACCTGATCGTCTAATCCTTCGGTATCGAAAGAAACGCTGCCCCTAATCTCATCTTCAAACCGGACATTCTCTTTACGCGGTACTTTCAGGCGAACTACGTACTCGTCACCATTTTCTAATTTCTTCTCAACTTCATCTTGAGGAAGAGTCAGGCTATTCTTCATAGACTGACGCGTAATCGCATCATATTTAGGAGATGGATTTCCGGACTTCTCCAAACGCTCACGCATCTCATCAATTTCCTCAACTGTGTCAAAAGCGTAATAGGCATGACCGGCTTCAACCAGCTGCTCCGCATACTTGTGATAGATATCCTTTCGCTCGCTCTGTCGGTAAGGACCAAAATCTCCGCCTTTGCCAGGACCTTCATCAATTTCCATCCCGGTCCATTCCAAAGAATCAATAATATCCTGTTCGGCTCCCTCTACATATCGGGACTGATCGGTATCCTCAATTCTCAATATAAATTTACCGTCGTTATGGCGGGCAAATAAATAATTATAAAGTGCGGTTCTCAATCCGCCAATGTGTAAAAATCCGGTTGGTGAAGGCGCAAATCGTACGCGAACGCTCATTTAATTTCTCTTTTTTGTAGTAATTGATAGTTCATTTTTCTAATCCCTTAAAGATAACAAATTTTAAGTGCTAAATTTTGAATGTTGAATTGGCTAAGTTTCCATTCAACATTCAAAATTTAAAAATTTAACATTGCAATTAGCTCTGCTCCAACCTCAATTTGCTCCCAATCTTTACGACCTCTCAGCTATGCTTAAGGCGGATCTCATTGTTTGGGAGGATGTAGAAAAGTGGTCTCGTAAAGGACGTTCGCACCGTGCTCAAATTCGAGGGCATAATGGATTGCAATGGATTAATCTCCCTATCAAGACCGAAGACAAGCAAAAGCCTATCAAAGATGTGCGTATAGATCAGACTCGTGACTGGTTTGAACCTCTGTGGAATGCCATCTATCACAACTACAAAAGCGCCACCTACTTCGACTTATTTGAGGATGAACTTCGAACAGACTTTGAAACCGGAGCCCATTTCACCAAGCTCATCGACTTTGATATCTATTTTTTTAACCGCATGATGACCTACCTGGAAATTGACCTTCACCCCAAAATGGCCAGTGATATTCCGGAATACGATACTTTCCCGGATCAATTCGTCCAAAACATCGGTGCCGATACGCTGTACTTAGAGCACGAATCAAAGAATTATCAGCGACAAACAGATTTAGCTATCCCCGCATTAGATGATCATCCCGAATACCGGCAAGCCGTTTCCGGTTTTGTCCCCGGTTGCAGTACGCTTGATTTGCTATTCAATTACGGGAAAGAGAGTTTTAGAATAATTGATGATTTAAGAGGGTAAAGTTCTGTATGATGGCAAACCCAATAATCTTGTAAATCCATCAATCCCAAAATCAAGTTTCAAAAACGCAATGTGAACCATGATTTTAAGGATTTTGATGATGACTGGGATTTCAATTATCCTACTTTATCTCTCACTTTTAAAACTACCTTACAATTCCTATTATCTGCCATGGATGAAAAAACAACCGACCAAAAATTAACTCCTAAATGGCTTGGCGATTATACGGTCGTTGCCATACTTGGTGTTATTTACATTCTTCTTTTTCTGATCTTCACCTCCACATTCAATACCCCATAAATGAGCTGGATTGACTGGTCGGTATTAATCATTTTTTTAGGATATACGGTATGGGATGGAACCCGTCAGGGTAAAGATGCATCCACCATTGAAGGCTATTTATTAGCTAATCGCTCCATGCCTTGGTGGGCAGCGGGACTTTCAGTAATGGCTACTCAAGCCTCTGCAATCACGTTTATTGGAACCACGGGAATTGCCTATGTGGAAGATATGCGCTTCGTGCAGACCTATCTCGCCATTCCTTTTGCCATGATTTTCATCTGTATGTTTCTAGTTCCCTTCTTCAATAAGATGCAGAATTTTACGGCCTACGAGGTTTTGGAAGAACGATTTGGCCTCAAAACACGATTAACCACTTCCGGTCTTTTTCTAATTTCACGCGGACTTGCTCTAGGTGTTGTGATTGCCGCTCCCTCCTATGTATTGGCCCTTTTGCTTGGTCTTCCGCTTAATGTGACCATTATCATTATTGGCATTATTGCCACCGGATATACTACTGTTGGCGGTATTGCGGGTGTAATCAATACGGATGTAAAGCAGATGGCTGTGATGATGTTTGGGCTCATATTTTGCTTCGGCCTGGTCTGGATGAATCTGCCCGAAAACGTTGATTTCGGAGATGCTCTTTACTTAGCCGGAAGCCTCGATAAGCTTACCGCCCTTGACCTGAATTTCGATTTATCCGAAAAATATAATGTCTGGAGTGGAGTGATTGCCGCCTTCTTCCTGATGGTTTCCTATTTCGGAACCGACCAGACTCAGGTGCAACGATATCTGACAACCGATTCAGTCAAAAACGCACGAAAGTCACTACTGCTTACGGCTTATGCTAAAGTACCTATGCAGTTCTTTATTCTCTTACTTGGGGTGATGTTATATGTGTTCTTCATCTTTAATCCCGCACCGGCTTCTTTTCGTGCAACAGAACCTGTAGCTGAACAACAAGAATTTCGTATTGCCGAAGAACGGATTTTGAAGCAATATGACCTCGCCCATATCGCACGTGAAGATGCGGCCTTAGCTGCGGTTCAAAACAGGAGCAAGGAAAATCAGCAAGCCTTTATAAATGCCGATCGCGAAATGAATGAAGCTCGTCAGGCTGATCTGGCTTTACAAGCTGAAATCCAGCAGGCAGATGTCAACGACACCAATTATATCTTCCCCTATTTCATCCTCAATCATGTCCCTATTGGTATTATTGGGTTGATTGTAGGTGGGATTTTTGCAGCTGCACTCAGTAGTATAGACAGTGAGCTCAATGCCTTAACCACGGTTTCCATTGTAGATTGGTATCGACGGCTCAAAGGCGATACGTATGAAGAAATGCACTATGTGAAGTCTTCGAGAGGTGTCACATTTATGTGGGGCGCTATAGCCACGGTTTCGGCTTTACTGCTTGGGGAAACTAAATCTATTATTGAGCTCATTAACCAGATTGGCAGCTATTTCTATGGATCTATTCTGGGTGTGTTTGTATTACTGCTTTGGGTAAAACGAGCAACCGGAACCGGAGCTTTAATTGGGCTTATTTCAGGAATGGCTTCCGTGTTCACCTTCGATCGTCTTTTCTATAATGCCACTACTGCCGACTACTCTTTCATATTCCCATGGAGTGAAGTGCCGGATGGTTATACCAAAGCCATCGAGTTTTTATGGTTGAATCCGGTGGGTACCATTATGGTAGTTATGGTTGGGTTGATATTAAGCTATATCAACCCTCGAAAAAGCTAGTTTATTTCTCTTTAGAAATTTCTACTTCCTCATCCCCAAACTTTGAACCTACTGGCGGGCGATACGACTGAAATGGAATTTTAAGCAAGTTCCCCAGATTATCATTTTCGGCGGGATCCATGTGAGTATCGATGCCATATTTGAGCTCGGTCATTTCATCAACTTGGGCAAAGGTTCCAAAAGCACGATCCCAGACAGCAAAAATATTACCATAATTGGTATCTGTATAAGGCTGGGTGTAGTGATGATGAACTTTATGCATCAATGGCGTGATGAAAATCCACGACAAAGCCCGATCTATCTTTCTTGGCATGTTTATATTCGCGTGTGTAAGGTGAGCGAATAGCGCAGAAATGCTTTGGTATAAGAACACAATCCAGATGGGAGCTCCAACTACAATCACCCCTATGATGGTAAATACCATTCGAAATACAGCTTCTCCGGGATGGTGGCGGAGTCCTGTAGTCACATCTACCGTTGTATCGCTATGATGTACGAGATGGAATTTCCACATAAATATGACTTTGTGCTCTATCCAATGAATCAAGTAAGCACCAAAGAAGTCGAGCAGCATCACCCCAACAATAGCTTGGACCCATATCGGCATTTCAACCCACTGCAAAACCCCAAACTCATTGGCCGTCACATAATTCGATGACCACACCAATAGACCGGCAAAACCCAATCCAATCACTACAAAAAAGCCGTTTAACACTAAGTTGATAGCAGCATGTCGGACTTTCTTGTACCCAAATTCAAACAAAGGGAATACTCCCTCGATAATCCAAAAAAGGAAAATTCCACCAATCAACATTCCTGCCCGGAATGAAGTAGGTACATTTTCAAAAAATTCAATCAGTGATTCCATAATTAAGTACTTGGTTAACCAGGCTTACTTAAGATGCTAAAACGAAAGCTTAGGGGCAAAACCATAGCTATAAAAAAAGCCCCACACATAAATTATGTGTGGGGCTTTGAAGAACTATACTCTTTTAATTAATCGTCACCGTCAAGTACATCCTGAACTCTCGCTTGGAGATCTTCAAGGTGCGTTCTTGTGGCTCGGTCAAATCCACCACTTCTTAGAGCGCTGGCAATATCACGATTTAAAATGTTTAGTTGATTTCGCACGATTGGGCGAATGTCAGACTGACTTACATCAACAGATGGTCCTGACCACCAGTTTCCTTGGATTTCCTGAGTCATCAGGCCTTCCATCTCTTCAACGTATGCACGCTGTAGAGCTCGGCGATGTACATCAATATTTTCATTAGCTCTTACTTCGCTGAAAATACCGTTACGTACGTCATCCATCATTTCGAAAGCAGTGTACGTATCGTCATCTGAACGTCGCTCGAACTCAATCAGTTTTGCAACTCGTCTTCCATCAACAAGAGCGGAAAGAACACCGGCTTGAGCACCTCGGAAATCATCAACAGCTGATGCCTGATTTACACGATCAAGGATTTCATCACTGAAAGCCCATGTTGGTGTACTGAATGCATGCTGCTGTAAAAACTCCATCGCGTCACGCTGGGTTGCTTCAGGAACAGCTTCATAAACAACGCCATCCTGCTCATACGTTTTGTGGTTTTCATAGATACCACCAACATTAGACAACACATGTCCCATGTACCTTCTCCACTGACCAATGATGTTACCATATAGCTCGTCTAATTCTTCATAATTAGCACCTTCTCTTTCGGTCCAGTCAATCAGGTTTTCAGTTATTACCTGAAGGTTAGCCAAGCCAAGTTCGCCTGCTTCCATGGCATTATTGGTAAGGTCTTCGTTCTGAGAACGTGGGTCAATTTTGCTACCGGTTTGACGGCCGTAGAAGTACAAAGGATCATCTGCCCTTTCTACAGTCCACTCATTAAGAGTAGCTTTAATTTCTTCATCACTCATGTCATCAGGGAACCAAGTGTAACCCCATTTTGCATTCCACTTGTCATATTCGCCAACAGCTGGATAGAAATTAGTAACTCCGTCACCAGGCTGAGCGATATAGTTAAAGCGAGCATAATCCATGATAGATGGTGCTGTTCCGTGTGTAGAAGTAAATTCCGGATCGCGAAGCTGTTCTACCGTGAAAGCGTAACTTGAACCAAAGTTATGTGGGAAACCAAGTGTGTGACCTACTTCGTGAGCAGATACAAATCGGATCAATTCACCCATAATCTCATCGTCAAATTCTACACCGCGGGCATCAGGGTTAGCTGCTGCTGTTTGGATGAAGAACCAGTTTCTGAGAAGGTTCATTACGTTATGGTACCAACCGATATCACTTTCAAGAATCTGACCGGTACGTGGATCATGAACATGTGGTCCGTATGCATTCTGTACCGGAGATGCGAAGTAACGAATCACCGAATAACGTACATCTTCCGGGCTAAACTCAGGATCTTCTTCCTTCGTTGGAGGTAATTTACCCATAATTGCATTTTTGAAACCGGCAGCTTCAAAAGCTACTTGCCAGTCATCAACACCCTGAAGTAAATATTTTCTCCACTTCTCTGGAGTTGCAGGGTCAACATAATAGATAATAGGATTTTCCGGCTCTACAAGCTCGTCACTCTCGCCATTCATCCAAGCCATGTAGGCTTCTTTATCTTTAGGTACTAATTTCCAGCGTGTTACATGCTGAATTTGTTTTGCCTTTTGAGCTTCGTCCGTGTATTCCGTTTTAGAAACACTAAAGAATCCTACCCGCTGATCATAATCTCTTGGGCGCATTTCTTCTTCAGGAAGCACAATCATACTGTGATTCAGTTCAATAGAAATAGTCCCTGTGGAAGAGTTTGAAGGTGGATTTCCTGCATCATAAGTCAGGATGTTTCGCGCTTCAATATTTTCCGGGTAACTATTGATGTGCTCAATAAAAGTTCGGCTACCATCTACGCGGCGTACCTGATACTGCCGGCGATCGCCACTGTCTAATCCTAATGATGGGATATCATCAGTGAACATACTGGTTATCTCTACCACAGAACCTGTTGAATCCTGATTAAGAGCTTCAATATCAAAAGAAGCAATGATTGGCTCGAAGTTAGAATTTCTTACCGCTTCATAAATAGGCTTGGTCTCTGAAGCAACGTTCTCATAGGAGATGTGACGAAGAAGAATTTTATCCTGCTTCTTTTCCCATCTTACGATTTGAGTGTTAAGCTTTTCGCCACCGTAACCGAGGTTATCTGCTGTTTTAGCAACACGTGTAACTAATAACATTTCCTGGCCTAACAAGGCATCAGGGATTTCATAGTAATATTTGTCTTCAACCTTATGTACATCAAACAGTCCTTCGTCTGTTTCTGCATCTTTAGTGATGACATCACTGTACTTTTTCATTTCGCCATCACCACTTGGGCCGCCGCCTCGCATTCCCCGGGATGGGCCTTCAGATGAACTTGCTGCTTTTTCTGCTGTCTTACACCCTGCAATAACAAAGGTGAAACTCAGCAAAAGTACTGCAAGTCTATTTATAGTAACTTTTCCGTAGTTCATAGATTTTGGTTTATTTCTTATTAATGGTAACCGAATAGTAAAAGTGAGGTTAGTTTCGAAGCTAATCAAGTAGCTAAGACTAATGCTGTGTAAAAAGAATTAAACAGAGAAAAGTTTTTATCGCAGATATTCTACAAACCAACCTTCCGTCCACTCTAAGACCTCAGCAAGAGGCTTTGGAAAGTCCTGGCTTTCAAAAGGATGAGCACCACCATAAGTGTGTGTTCCATTGGCCACCAATCTTAATTCTTTATCGCGGGCGTCACAGGCAATGTGTAATTTTTCTGAATCAGTATAAGGCACAGTTTCGTCGTCCCGTCCGTGAATAAACAGCGTAGGAATTCGAAGTTCGCCAACCCGTTCCATCGCAATAACCCGTTCAGCATTTTCTGTAGCATCATCATATACAACCTTACCGAGCTTCATTTTTTGGCCGGTTCGGCTGTTTTCAATTTCGGTGTATCCCTGCTCTTCCCAATCTTTTTTCATGGAATCAGACCATCGATCCCGATAGTCAGCAACTGCCGACCAGGTGGCAATACATTGAACCGGAGTATATTCAACGGCCGCTGCAATAGCCGTTTGGCCACCACGTGAATGCCCTATCAAACCAATTTTATCGGTATTTAAGCTTGAATGGCTATCGCTGATCTCTCCTTTTTGAAGGGCTTCAATCACCGTACCAACGTCTTCAAGATCTTGAGAGAGCGTTTCTCGTTCAAACAATTCCATCTCGGTAAATTCGGTTTTCTCATCCCCAATTCCGTTCAAAGAAAAATTCATGGCAACAACCCCAAATCCTGCTCGGGCCATTTCTTCGCAAATATCCGGGAAGGGTCCCCAGTCTTTAAATCCTTTAAAGCCATGTAAAAATATTATGACCGGAAAGCTGAGTCCGTTTCTTGAAATAGGTGAATACAAATCATAACGGATTGGTAATCCTTCTGTTGATTTTACCTGTCCGGATGAAATCGAAATACTGCTTATTTCCATGAAGTCTCTTTTGGTTTACCTTTCTTTGTTAAAGTCTAATGTCTCAAGCTTAACGTGTTTTCGCAGTGCATTAATTTCATTTTGTCGAAGATATCTCCATCTCCCCATCGAAACATTCTTTAAAGTGAGCCCTGCATATTCCACTCTTTTAAGCTTGGTTACTTCTGTTCCGTGGAATTCTACCATCCTGCGAATCAAACGGTTTCTTCCTTCAAATACCGATATTTCAAACATTTCCGGCATATCAACGAACTGCTTCACGTGATTTGCCTTTGCTATTCCGTCCTCAAGTTCAACGCCTTTCAGGTATTCGCCCAGCTGCTTTTCAGTGAGTGGCTTTTCAGTTTTTACATGATAGGTTTTTCGAATTGAGTAGCTTGGGTGCATCAGCCGATGAGCTAAATCTCCGTCATTGGTCAAAACCAACAATCCTGTTGTATTCCGATCCAAGCGCCCAACCGGATATACTCGCGAGCCTGTTGCATCTTCAATGATATCCATCACCGTCGTCCGGTCTTTTTCATCATCGGTGGTTGTAATTACATTTTCTCCCTTATTAAGCAATAAATACACAAAAGGCTCAAGGCTGAGGTTTTGTCCGTCTACTACAACCGTATCCTTCCTGCGGACTTTAGTTCCTAACTCAGTTGTAACTTCCCCATTAACCTGTACTTTTCCGGCAGAAATGTAATCATCTGCATCTCGGCGAGAGCAGAAGCCTGCATGTGCTATAAACTTGTTAAGGCGTATTTCCTCTTCTTTTGAATAATTTTGATCTACCGTTGCTGCTTTTTTATCGTCTGCCTTATTTTTCTTCCGTCTTCCTTTCTTACTCATTCTTCCTCGTTGGTTTCTCCTTCATGATTCTCATTTTTGGGCTGATCCAATTCCTCTTCAACCTCTTCTTCCTGATCATTTTCTTTTGCTGTTTTCTTCTCCTCGTACTCTGAAATTAATTCATCAGCCATTTCCTCCGGCGTCACATCATCTTCTTCCTCTTCCATTTCATCAATCATAAGCTGACGCTCCATTAACAACTGACGATGTTCGGCCATGTCATCATCTTTTAGGATCTCGTCAATTTCACGCGGCTTTGGAAGCTCACTTACCGAATTGATTCCAAAGTGCCTTAAAAAGTGTTTTGTGGTTCTATATAACAATGGCTTTCCGGGGCTGTCAGCTCTGCCTGAAACTTCAATAAGAGCCTTTTCCATTAGCTGCCGCAGGATATATCCGGAGTCAACCCCGCGGATTTGGTCCACTTCTGGTTTTGTAATGGGCTGCCGGTAGGCTACTATAGCGAGCGACTCAATTGCTGATTGTGAAAGTTTTCTGTAAGCATTTTCGTGCTGAAAAATACTGAGCCAATAGTGGTATTTTTTCTGGGTTACGAAGGTATATCCCCCACCCATTGCTTGGATCCTGAAGCTGAATCCGTTTTCATCGTAGCGCTCATTCAACTTATCTACGAAATCAGATACCGTTTCTTCAGTAATCTCAATCTGCTCTTCATTTTCAACAATAATGTCCCGGATTTTAGAACCGGTAATCGGCTCTTCGCTGGCAAAAATCAGTGCTTCAATCACTGATGAAAGCCGGGAACCATCAATAAATTCATAATCGTTTTTCATTTAAAAATTCAATTAATAACTGAAAAGGTTTATTACTGAAATCAGTCTCCAAACATACGCAAAGTGTGAGTCACCCAACAAAATTAATTTCACTACTGATTCAGAACCAATTCTTAAGCGAATTAAATTTAGCGCTTATAACAGATGAGTTTCGCTTTACCTTTCTTAATTACTCGATATCCCAGCAGGTGAAAAACCTCCTTTACAAAGAAACGGGCCACGTTCAGATTAACTTCAAAAACACCATCACCCTCAAGTTTCACTCCCGGCAGGTATTGCAGATAATTATTAAAGAAAGAATCACGGAATAGGGACGACAACTTTAACCAGAACGAAGAACGAGCTTTAAGAATGAAAAATCCATCATTCCCCTTATTCTGATATAAAGGCATAAATATCAGACCTTTTTCAGGTGCAACAACCGGCTCTCCTTCATAATAGGCTAGCAGCTCCCCTTTCTGTACGCGGTCAAAATTGTAGTATCCACTTTTCATATTGAATAGGGATGCATCTTCTAAGTACTGATGATAGCTGATTTCATAATATCTATTCTCAACATCACTCGAGTCACTTATTCTACCTTCAAAATGTGCTATCTCTGAAGTATTTAATTTATAAATACCTTTATGGTGGAGGTATAGCCAAAGGAATGCCTCCGTTTTGTCAGTAGAAGCATCTTCGAAATGGTTGCCTGCCTCAAACCCGATAGCAGGATATCCAAGGTCGTTGATGTAGCTCATCAGCGTGCCGTGGATGTTTTCTTCAATCCCTAAAATTTGCGGTACCGGAAATTGAGCGGCATTCTCTCGATTCCTAATGGTATCGTTGAATAATAAAAAAGCGCAGCTTTTAGCTGATGTTGTGTGCAAATCTACAAATGAGATTTCATCAGTATGAGCGCTATGTTCTTCAATGATATGCAGAATGGTATCAAGAATATCATGTGCTTCGTGCCATTCCCTGCTTTCTTCCTTAGGCTTATTCTTCCCTGTTTCACCTAAATCACCCCAAATTCTGTTCAGATCGAAGTCTAAAAATCGTACTCCTTCTTTAATGGCTTTTCTATTCCCGCTAATTATATAAACAGAACCATTCAAATTATCTGAATTCTCACGTAACTCATCCAAAAGACGTTCACTCGCCTTTAACCCGGCTATTTCATTTCCATGAATAGCTGCAAATACGACAGCCACAGGCCCAGTGTCAGATTTATGACTCCAAATTATGCGGTCTAAACTTTCTTTCTCAAATATCTCTTCCAATTTTATTTCTTCAGTCTGTTCTTCAATCAAAAATCTTAATCCTTTTGGCTTTCTAATTTCTTCAATAGCAGAGTCGTAATGTTCATAAAGTTGCCCTCGGTGATGATCCCAACTACACGACTGTTTTTAACTACCGGCAAACAGCCTATTCCTTGATCCTTCATAATATCCATCGCTTCCATAATAGATGCCTCCGGATGAATGGTAATGGGATTCTGGATCATTATTTCAGAGACTGTTTTCGCTCCGGTATCTTCTCCATCTTCAGCTGTTCGGTAGTATTCCCTCAACAATTGACGCATGGTAATCAGTCCGGTGAGGTGCTTCTGATCGTCTTCTACAGGCAGATATCTGATTTTCCTCCAATCCAGTAAATTCCCTACAAATTCTAAAATATCATCTTTCCGAACCGTAAAAAGATCGGTTGTCATGAACTCTTCCACCATCAGAGTTGACGGCTTCCAGTACTCCATATCTTCTATTTTAGCCAAACCCCATTTATGAACCGGTTCACCTTTTTTCTGATTTTTAATCATCGCATTAGTGATCGCAGAAAGCGCCTGCTCTTTATTCGCTTCTTTTATCAGCTTGCCATAGGATTTCACCACCCAATAAGAACCGGTTTGAGCTGAAGTAGCCCGCTCTTCAATAACATTTAGGTAGGTATCGATATCACCAGAATCAAGATTTGCTTTTTTGAGTCCATTTCTGGCGATTGGAAGCAGCTCATCTTTAATAAGATCTACAGCGGTGATCTTTCGGTCTTTGGTCCAAATAAATTTAGTATCAAGACCCATCTTTGATGCTGCAAAGAAATTCATCTTCGCATTATCAAAGTCCATTTCTTTTGTTATATCCGGGTACTCATCCTCAAAACCATTCAGTAGACCAAGCCAGAATGCAGCATTTGCTACCTCGTCAATAACCGTTGGCCCGGATGGCAATACCCTGTTTTCAATTCTTAGGTGTGGTTTTCCGTTGCCAACTCCATAACATGGTCGGTTCCACCGATATACTGATGAATTATGCACTTTCAAAGCCATCAATTCCGGAGCTATTCCCTGCTCCATCATTTCTTCAACTTCTTCTTCGATCTCCGCACTTAACATTACCCTGTACCGGGATATATCTTCCTGATATATATCCAGGATGCTGTTCTCAAGCCATTCATTGCCGAAGGTTACCCGTGGACTCGAATCCCGAAGATGCTCACCAACCTGGCGGGTGTCTATGGACTGATGAAACAATGCAACTCGCGTTTCAGCCCATAATCGTTTCCCAAATAGAACCGGTGAATTCACAGCACAGGCAAGTACCGGTGCCGTTACTGCTTGTGCAATATTATATTTGTTAACAAATTCGTCAGGCTTTACCTGCAGGTGTACCTGAAAACCCGTGTTACAGGCCTCGAGTAAGGGAGAATCAAATTTCATCAGCAATTCATCCATTCCCTGAATACGAAGTTCATATTCTTTTCCCCGAAGTTTATTGATCGCCTCACATAATGCTTCATACCGTTGAAGTGGTGTCAGGTTTTTAATATCCAGATCCATTTTCCGTATGGTCGGAAGGATTCCGGTAAGCAGCGTATCCCCACCAATTTCAGCCACCGTTTTGCGCACATACTCCATTTCTTTATGCATGTTGAATTCCATTTTCGATAAACAATCGCCGGTAAATTCAAGGGGATCCATATTGATTTCGAGGTTGAAGCGGGCAAATTCAGTCGTATAATTCCCTTCTCCCAAGGCTTCCAATACCTCCAATGATTTGGGAAATACTTTCCCATGGGGATCTACCATACATAATTCCTGTTCTGCGCCAATCCGTAAAGTATCGGTCTCAATCCAATCTTCATCAAGCATTTTTTGAAGTGCCCGCAAATCGCGAAGCACATGCTTCATAAAAGATTGCACCTCTTCATTATTGTCTGCAAGCTTTACGCGCTCTTCTCCCATAATCTGTTTCGTTAGATGGGTTAAAGTTGAATTCCCTTTAAATACCGACTTTGCCAGCCTTTATGCAAGTTTTTGCAGTGAACTTTTATTGGATAGCATCTGGATTCACATTCACCCTTACTGAAGAAAACCTGCCCTTCGTTTCAGCTTCATATACTTGCATGATTTTGCCTATCACTGCCTCTATATATCCAGCTCCTTTTTCTGGATCAATTTTCAACGTCACTTCCCATATATATTTTTTATTCATCCATGGGATAGCCCCCGGAGAAGGACCCAATACCGGAAGTTCAGGCATCACTCTGCCTATAGATGAGGTTAGTTGGTGCGCGGCCTGACTCACTTCTTGTTCTTTGGTCGATTTCAGCTCAAACCGAACCAACCGTGAGTATGGCGGATAGTAAAGTGGTTTTCGAAACTCCATTTCCTGCCGTGCAAAGCCTTTATGGTCATGTTTTCGGGCAAACTGTATTGCTGAATTTTCAGGCTGACGACTTTGTAAAAATACCGTTCCCGCTTTTTCGCCACGTCCCGATCTTCCCGAAACCTGACTCAACAATTGATACATCCGTTCTGTTGCCTGAAAGGATGGGAATGCTAATTCGGTATCGGTATCAATCACCCCAACAACAGTTACATTGGGGAAGTCGAGTCCTTTAGCTACAAGTTGTGTGCCGATCAAAATATCAGCTTCGCCTTCACCAAAGGCATTCAGAATTTTTTCGTGCGCTCCTTTTCGCGAAGTCGAATCCCGGTCAAAACGAATTACTTTGGCATCAGGAAATAAATCTTCCAGTTGCTCCTCTATATTCTGTGTGCCGGAACCTTGTACTTTTAAATTTTGTGAGCCGCATTGTTCACAATTCGTATCCGCCCGCCTTGAGTAGCCTGAATAATGGCACATTAATAAATTTTTCCGCTTGTGGTAGGTCAGGCTTACGGAACATTCAGGACTTTGAGGAATATGCCCACAGTCTTCACACTGCAAGTAGCTGGCATAGCCACGGCGATTATATAACAGAATAATCTGTTCGTTTTTCTCGAGCGCTTCTTCCATTGCCATAAAAAGAGGAACGGCTAATTCCCCACGCATGGCTCCTTTGTATTGCTTCAAGTCTAATACTTCTACTTTGGGAAGTTGGGCTTCGGCATGGCGCTTGGTTAGCTCAAGTAACTCACACTTTCCTTTCGCTGCCATATTAAGTGACTGCATGCTGGGCGTTGCTGAGCCCATAATAACCACAGCATTATTTTTCCGGGCACGGACAATTGCCGTTTCACGAGCATGATACCTTGGCGCCGGATCCATTTGTTTGTAGGAACTGTCGTGTTCTTCATCCAGAATAATAAGACCCAAGTTTTGGACCGGAGCAAACACAGCAGAACGTGGCCCAATCGCGATATTTTTCTTTCCTGAATTTAAGTCTCTCCACGCCTGAAGGCGTTCACGATTCGTCATCCGGCTGTGGAGGACCGCAATTTTATTCCCAAAAATTCTATAGAACCGAGAAACTGTTTGGGGAGTAAGGGCAATTTCAGGAACCAGTACAATCCCTCCTTTTCCGCTATCAACAACTTGTTCAAGAGCGTGAATATAAACCTCTGTCTTCCCGCTTCCCGTGATCCCAAACAACAAATAATTGGCGAACTCCTCTTTTGAAAGCGATTTACTGATCTGTCTAAAAGCAGCCTGCTGATCTTCATTTAGCGTTTTAATAGAGTCCGGCTCGTAATCCAGATGTTCAATATCGGATTTCTTCTCTACCTCTTGATAGGTGATCCACCCTTCATCCTGTAGCTTTTTCAGGGTATAAGAGCTGAATGCATTTTCGTCTTTAATTTCAGATTGACGAACCGGTAGCCCCATCTCCAGAAAAGCCTCTAAAGCTGACACCCATTTTAAATCTGTATTCGATTCCTCACTCTGTACAAAATCCTGAACATCTTTTTCATTCTTTCCCTTTGCCCAAATCCACTGGCGCTCAGTGGCTACGGTCACCTTTAGGTCCGGTTCTTCCCAAATCTCGATAGCCTTACTTTTCAGAAGTCCTGAGAACACCTTATTTAAACCGGTTCCTTTATATCTTTTCTTGGCTTCCTTAAGTGTAGTTTCTGTTTCTTGAAGATCAGAGATTACTTCTTTTTCATCCTTGTTGAGTTTATTTCTGTCAACTGAATCTGAAATCCTCAGGTATTTTCGGGAAACAAAGTTAAGTCCTGAAGGAAGGGCGGCCTGAATAGTTTCTCCCCAGCTGCTGTAATAAAACCGGGAGATCCACTGAGTCAGAGCAAGCAACTCATTAGAGAGAATAGGTTCCTCGTCTAGGATTTTTCGAATGGGTTTTGTTTTAAAGGAAGGCGTTTGATCATGTACCCTGACAATGACTCCAATGGCATAATAATTTCGAAATGGAATCCATACCCTTTGTCCTGCCTGAACAGAGTTCATCAGCTCTTTAGGAACATGATAGGTAAATTGCTTACGGACAGCGGCCGGTAAAGCTACATCAACAAAACTGGACAAAATATCAGCGTGATCTTGGATTAATTTTAGAAGGAAAGCTTATCCAATTTCAGCGCTCGAATCAACCGATTTATAAAACCAGTAGTAAATAGGTCAGAATAATTAGCACTGGTAAACTAAATACCAGTCCGCCTCTCCAATATGCCGTTCTGTTTCTCATAACCGTCTCCTTTTTAATTGATACTGATGCCCAAGGATTAAGTTTCTTCAGCCATAATCTTAAATAAATTCTTTTGCCTAAACACCGCATGAATATGTGAATATTCGAACATTGAGATCATACTATGATTGCTTCAGCTGCAGGTCTGAAGACCTTTGCTTGTCGATTTACTTTGTCTTAATCAGGTTATTGACTTCTTGATTATACGTTTGTCCTTGATGGTGTAATTCTTGGTTATAGATGTATTTTCTTATTCTGTTGATGTCATCGGGTGATACAGAAAAAACTCCGTAGCCTTTCTGCCATTCAAATTTTGTATCAAGAATTATTTTTCTATTGACCCAGAAGGATGACTCTCCTTTAATTTCTCTAATTATATCAGCTACACATTGTGTTGTTTTCAACCTTAATAAGCAGTGTACATGATCCTCCACTCCGTTTATAATATCCAGCAAGATTCCTCTTTCTTCCGCATACTTTTTCATGTGTTTGAATAACTTATAACGAAAAGACTTTAATAGAACCTTACGGCTATCTTTTTTCCCCAAACGCAATGAATCCAATGAATTGAATATGACTGTGACATTCTATCTTTTCCTTAATAGCAGTCCAGAGTTACTTCCCTCGTTTATTGTATCTAAACTTCTAAGCTACTGGTCTTAAGTTTGGGTAATTATGATTCTTTCAATACCTATGTAATTAATAAGCAAAGGTCTTCAGACCTGCAGCTAATAATTAGGTTCCTCACCCCAACCACCCTTCTCTATCCAGGCTTCGATATTGAATAGCTTCGGCTACGTGATTGGATTTAATCTCTTCGGAATGGTCCAGGTCTGCTACCGTTCTGGATACTTTTAGGATACGATCATAGGCCCGCGCCGAAAGGCCTAAAGAAGTAATAGCTTTCTTTAGAATGGATGAGCCCGCATCGTCAAGTTTGCAAACTTTGCGAACCATTCTCGTACTCATCTGGGAATTGCTGTAAACACCTTTCATTCCCATAAACCGCTTAGATTGAATTTCCCGGGCAACTACTACACGTTCACGAATATCATTGGAAGATTCCCCTTTGGCTTTACCTGAAAGTTCTTCATAACTCACTTTATGTACTTCGATATGTAAATCAATTCGGTCTAAAAGCGGACCGCTTATCTTGCTGAGGTAACGCTGCATCTGCATAGAACTGGTTCCATTCATTTCCTGTGCATCATACCAATCTCCCGAAGGAGAAGGATTCATAGAAGCCACAAGCATTACACGGCTTGGATAGGTCACACTCATTCTGGCTCGAGAAATAGAAACGCTGCCATCTTCCAGAGGCTGACGCATTACTTCCAGTGCACTACGTTTAAACTCCGGCAACTCATCCAGAAAAAGCACCCCATTGTGAGCCATTGATATTTCTCCAGGCATGGGAATACTCCCGCCTCCTACCAACGCCACATCAGAAACAGTATGATGAGGCGACCGAAATTGTCGCTTCGTAATAAGTGCTTTACCAGATTCAAGGATTCCTGAGACAGAATGAATTTTTGTCGTCTCCAGTGCCTCTTCTAAAGTCAGGGGTGGAAGAATAGTTGAGATTCTGCGAGCCATCATCGTTTTTCCTGAACCTGGGGGTCCAACCATAATAACATTATGCCCTCCTGCAGCCGCTATTTCCAGAGCGCGCTTAACATTCTCTTGTCCACGTACATCACTGAAGTCCAGCGGATTGTGCTTCCCATTTTGATGAAAATATTCCTGCACATTACATTTGAGTGGATCTATATTCCCACGGTTTTCCAGCCAGTCTTTCACCTGATTAAGGTGGTCGAATGAAAATACGTCTATCCCTTCAACTACAGCGGCTTCTCCTCCATTTTCCTTAGGAACTACTAAATATTTGAATCCTTTTTTGGCAGCTTCGACAGCCACAGGAAGCACCCCTTTAACCGGACGGATCTGTCCATCTAAAGCTAATTCACCCAACATAACGGTAGAGTCCAGTTTGTCGGTATGGAGTTGTCCGGACATATTCAGAATCCCAATGGCGAGTGGCAGATCGAACCCATTTCCCTCTTTAGGTAAATCGGCCGGAGCCAGGTTTGCTGTAATTCTCCCCAATGGATAGTAGGATCCTGTATTTCGAATTGCCGCTTCAACCCGATCACGGGATTCTTTAACGGCTCGGTCTGGCAATCCTACTAAAAAGAACTTCACCATTCCATTTGTGTGATGTGTTTCCACGTCAATAATTTTTGCATCTACCCCAACCGTGGATGCACAATAAACTCTTGAAAGCATGTTTTGTACCTGAATCTTTTTTATTGTGTTTACGTAGTTAGAGCGGCGAGAATCCAATTCCTTACAAAAAATTTCATAAATCACACATATCATGAAAAAAGAAGAAGCAAAAGAGAAGGCAAAAACAATCTATCAGGAAATCCAGGGCGGAGTGAATGAGGTGATCAAGCAAATCCGAAATTTGATCAAGGAAGGAAGTGCAAGAAAACTGATTATAAAAGACAAAGAAGGTGAAATTAAATTTCAGACTCAGTTGGCTTTTGGAGTAACCGGAGCAGCTTTGGTAGGCGCAATGGCTCCTGTAATTTCAGCCATTGGAATGTTCGCCATGTTTATTAATGACTACCAGATTATTGTAGAACGCGAAGTTACGGATGAAGATGAGTATTCCGTAGATGCTGAGTTTATAGATATCAAAGATGAGGACGAACCGGAAGAAAAGACTGAATCAAAAGAAGACTCAGATTCTGAGGAAGAAGAGAAGGAAGAGAAAACAGTCGGCAAGAAGAAAAAGTGATATGGTGAGTTGGTGATATAGTGAACCTCACCTAATCACTATATCACCACATCATTCTACTTCCAGTGCTCCTCAGCTATTGCTTCGCGACTTTCAAGCTCACCTAAATAACGTTCGGCGTCTAAAGCAGCTTTACACCCTGTTCCGGCTGCGGTAACTGCTTGGCGATATATAGCATCCATAGCATCTCCGCAAGCAAATAAACCAGGTAAGTCTGTTTCGGTGGACTGTCCTTTAGTTTGAATGTATCCAACATCATCCATTTCAACCACACCTTTAAAAAGATCGGTATTTGGTTTATGACCGATCGCTATAAACACACCGGTCACGTCATCAAGCGTAGTGACTTCTTCCGTGTTCAAGTTTCTGATCTTTACACCGGCCACAACTTGCTCACCTAAAACTTCAATAAGTTCGCTATCCCACATGAATTCAATTTTCTCATTATTGAATGCGCGGGTTTGCATAGCTTTTGAGGCTCTCAATTCATCGCGGCGATGAACAACGGTTACTTTACTTGCGAATTTGGTCAGGAAGGTTGCTTCTTCCATTGCGGTATCACCACCACCCACAATAATTACGTGTTCATTTCGGAAGAAGGCACCATCACAAGTAGCGCAAGCAGAAACACCTTTTCCTCTTAGCTTTTGCTCACTTTCGAGATGCAGCCATTTTGCTGAAGCTCCGGTTGAGGCTATAATTGCGTTTGCAAAAACTTCCGTCTTTTCATCCACAGTAATTTTGTAAGGACGCTTGCTGAAATCAATATCAGAAACAAACCCGTAGCGACAGTCTGCTCCAAATCGAGTTGCTTGTTCGCGGAAATCCTGCATCATCTGTGGACCCATCACTCCATCAGGGTAACCTGGAAAGTTCTCAACATCGGTGGTTGTCATGAGTTGACCACCCGGCTCCGGTCCTTCAAAAACTAAAGGGCTCAGATCAGCACGAGCTGCATAAAGCGCTGCTGTTAAGCCGGCAGGTCCACTGCCCACAATTACTACGTCAAATGTTTTTCCTGCAATGTCTTCCATAATAAAATCCTTTATTTATTCGACTCTAATTATAAGGTTTTGACAATAAAATTATCTGTCTAATTCTCTATCAAATTCATAGAACAAGCTTATGCTGATATCAAAAAATAATCCGCATTGTTCTGTTCGTTTTGATGCTCTCTTACTCATCATTCTTACTCGTTCTCATTATTTCTGTCAGTTAGTAAGAAAAACCCCTAAAAAGCGCTCCCATGTATATTTGTGATATTCATTGATTTCATTATGTTGTTTGAAATGTTTTAACGGAGGATTTATAGTGATAGTTGGAGTTTTAAAGGAAACAGCGGAACATGAACGCCGGGTTGCACTTACGCCTGAAGTAACCCAACAGCTGGTAAAACAAGAATTGGAAGTTTGGGTTGAAAAAGATGCCGGGCTCTCATCTAATTTTCTGAATGCTCATTACGAAGAGTCGGGTGCTAAAATAGCTAACAGCCGAGATGATGTTCTGAAACAAGCCGACGTCCTGCTTACCATACAAACCCCTTCAGATGAAGAGTTAAAGAAATTAAAGAAAGGAGCCATACTCATTTGCTTCCTGTGGGCCCTGCAGCACAAAGAACTTGTGGAAACCTTGAAAGAGCTTGGAATTTCTGCTTTAGGCATGGATGCTGTTCCACGGATTTCAAGAGCTCAAAATATGGATGCTTTATCTTCCATGAGTTCCATTGCCGGATATAAGTCAGCATTGATTGCTGCGAATGAATTGGACAAGTATTTACCCATGATGATGACGGCCGCCGGCACCATCCCTCCTTCCAAAGCTCTTGTTTTAGGAGCCGGTGTAGCTGGACTTCAGGCCATTGCTACCTGCAAACGTTTGGGGTCAGTAGTTGAAGCTTTTGACATTCGACCTGCCGTAAAAGAACAGGTAGAAAGTTTGGGAGCTAAGTTCGTCGAAGTTCCTCTCGAAGAAGACATGGAGACCGAAGGCGGTTACGCAAAAGAATTAGACAAAAGCAGCCAGGATCGTCAGCGGGAAGTGATTCATGAGCATGCCAAGAAATCTGATATCATAATTACTACTGCTTTGATTCCCGGAAGACCGGCTCCTCTGTTAATCACCAAAGAAATGGTGAAAGATATGGCCCCGGGTTCTGTAATTGTTGATTTGGCCGCTGAAAATGGCGGAAATTGTGAACTCACCGAAGCCGGGAAAACCGTAATCAAACACGATGTCAAAATTGTGGGTCCGATTAATTTACCCAGTCAGCTTTCTCATCACGCCAGTAAGTTATACTCAAAGAATATGTATGCTTTGCTGAACCTATTGATTCAAGAAGGGGAAGCCAACTTCAATTTTGAAGATGAAATTCTACTTAAAACCACCATCACCCATCAAGGTGAAATTGTAAGCCCAATGCTTAAGGAATCGTGAACATTGAACATTCAATCACGAATCTTGAACTGAGTACAAACTCTAATATTTAAATAACTGAATTTTACTTAACCCTTTGAACATGGGAATACTTTACAATTCGATATTCAATGTTCCTTGTTCGATATTCAATATTCAAATATCATGTCAGCCTTAATTTTTTCCCTATTTATCTTTGTTCTGGCCTGTTTTATTGGCTTTGAACTTATCGCAAAAGTACCTCCAACTTTGCATACCCCTTTAATGTCGGGCGCCAATGCCATTTCAGGCATTACCATTGTGGGTGCACTAATTGTTGCAGGGCACTCGGGCTTAGATTCCCAAGTGAGCCAGATTATTGGTTTTGTTGCCATCATATTTGCCACCATTAATGTGGTGGGTGGATTTATGGTAACCGACCGCATGCTCGAGATGTTCAAGAAAAAGGAGGATGACCAATGAGTCAGTTTTTACCGGAATCACTTTTACCTTTTATACCCGATGCCATTCAAATCATTTACCTGATCGCGACCTTCTTTTTTATTCGCGGGTTGAAATTATTGAACTCCCCGGCTACGGCTCGAAAGGGAAATCAATATGCAGCCATTGGTATGTTGATTGGAATTGTTGTTACTCTTTTTGATCAACAAATTATTTCTTTTGAATGGATTATTGCCGGAATCGTTATCGGTAGTTTAATCGGTGCCATTCTTGCCAAGAAAGTTGCCATGACCGCAATGCCCGAACTAGTAGCGGTATTTAACGGCTTTGGTGGTGGCGCTTCTGCGCTAGTTGCCTGGGGTGAATTCTCCCGACTCGTAGACCCTACCACTATGTCGCCGGATAGTTTAGTAACTACAGGTTTAGGCATCTTTATAGGTGCTCTTACTTTCACTGGAAGCTTTATCGCTTTTGGTAAACTGAAAGGATTTATTTCAGGAAATGCCATCACCTTCCCGGGATTGAACTTCATCAACATTGGTTCTATGATTGGTGTGGTTGTGCTGATCGGATTTTTTACCGTTGATCCAACTAACCAAACTATTTTCTGGATTATCCTCGGATTGTCATTGTTAATTGGTATTACTTCAGTAATTCCGATTGGTGGTGCTGATATGCCCGTTGTTATTTCATTACTGAATTCCTATTCAGGAATAGCTGCCTCTATGGCCGGATTTGTAATCGGTAACAACCTGCTCATTATTGCAGGTGCACTTGTGGGTGCAGCCGGACTTATCCTCACACAAATTATGTGTAAAGCCATGAACCGCTCGCTTACTAACGTCATCTTCGGAGCTTTTGGTGGTGATTCCGGTGGTGGAGCTTCCGGCGAAGAGGGCGACAAAACCGTACGGGAAACAACCGCTGATGATCTCGCCATACAGGTAGCTTATGCTTCTAAAGTGATTATTGTTCCCGGCTATGGGTTGGCTGTGGCTCAGGCTCAGCATGTCATTAAAGAAGTGGCTGGAAAACTTGAAGAACGTGGAGTTCAGGTAAAATATGGAATTCACCCGGTTGCGGGACGTATGCCCGGACACATGAACGTGCTCCTTGCCGAGGCTGATGTTCCTTACGATCAGCTTTTGGATATGGACCAAATCAACCCTGAGTTTAAAAGCACGGATGTGGTTCTTGTAATTGGTGCAAATGACGTGGTGAATCCGGTTGCCAAGACCGAACCCGGAAGCCCTATTTATGGAATGCCAATTCTAAATGTAGATGAAGCCAAAAGAACGATAGTTTTCAAGCGAAGTTTGAGCCCCGGTTACGCCGGCATCGACAACCCTCTGTTTTATGATGAAAAGAATCAGATGTTTTTTGGGGATGCCAAGAAAAGCTTGCAAGCTCTAAACGAAGCCTTGAACAACGTATAGAATAGAACGAGGGTGGCGCAGATTTCATCTGACTGCCCCTATTTCTGACTGTTATTCACTTTTTTACCCTCGCTCCGATGCTCTGCGTCGGAGCGTTTTTATTTCAGCAAAAATTCTGTCATTTACTTCAGAACCGCTTATCTTTTTGCTTCCGAAAAATTAACAATTATCTATTGACTACATGCATTCAATAAGAAAATTCAGTCTTATCATTCTTTGCCTTATCGTTTCATTGACGTTCACCTCTTGTTTAGATACCGGTTGTGGTCAGAAACCAAATACCAATGTAAGTGAAAGTCAGCTGGAAGCTGATATCGAAGCCATCGATGCTTATCTTGATGAAAGAGGAATTGAGGCTCAGGTTCACAAGTCAGGACTGCGTTATGTGGTTACTACAGAAGGCAGTGGACGCTCCCCAAGTCTGTGTAATTTTGTATCAGTGTCTTACACAGGAAGCCGCTTATCGGATGGGTTTGTATTCGATGAAACAGACGAAGATGAATTTATTTCTTTGTCCTTAGGTAGAGTTATTACAGGATGGCAAATCGGATTACAAGAGATTAAAGAAGGTGGAACCATTATTCTTTATATCCCTTCAGTATACGGTTATGGAAGTCGTGGAGCTGGAGAAGACATTCCTGCTAATACCAATTTAGTCTTTGAGGTAACGATCGACCGCGTTTCTTAAATAGCTCTACTTGTCAATAGACTTTTTACAATTCATCAATTGAAATAATATTGATTCTTGATAGATTAATCTTTTAGGCTAATAATAAACGATTATGAGATTTACAGTTCTTCTGTGTTTTGCATTTATTTCATCTTTTCTGCTTACTTCTTGCAATAGCGCGCCCTCAGTTGAACCGGGGGTATCTTTAGGATTAGCTCAGTTCCGAAAGGCTCAAATTTCTGACTTGGAATATGACCTGACCTTCAGAATTCCAAAAGAACAATCAGAATCTATTCCTGCTTCCGAAACAATTCGATTCAATCTAAAAAGCACAGCAAATAACCTTCAGCTAGATTTCCGTGAAAGCCCGGAGAACCTCAAATCACTAACGGTTAACGGCCAGCCGACGGATATTCAATTTCAACAAGAACACCTGATTCTCCCCTCTGATTTACTTAATGAAGGGCTGAATGAAATCGGTATTGAATTCACTGCCGGGGAAACTTCCCTGAACCGAAATCCCGAATATCTATATACGCTTTTTGTCCCTGATCGGGCAAGAACAGCTTTCCCTCTGTTTGATCAGCCCGACTTGAAAGCCACTTTTGATTTAACCCTCAAAATTCCTGAATCATGGGAAGCCATTTCAAATGGTCCCCTTGAAACTGAATCCACCAAAGATTCTATCCGCGTTTTAGATTTTGCCCCTTCCGACTTAATCAGTTCATACCTTTTTTCTTTTGTAGCCGGAGACTTTGAATCCCTTACACGAAATGTAGATGGTACGGAAATGACTCTTCTGCACCGTGAAACAGATAGTGAGAAAGTAGAGCGTAATCTGGATGACATTTTTACCCTCCACAAAGCCTCTCTCGAATGGCTGGAGGAATACACAGGAATTCCGTATCCCTTCAAAAAATTCAGCTTTGCCCTCATTCCCAATTTTCAATACGGAGGAATGGAGCACGTTGGAGCTATTCAGTATAGGGCTTCGAGTTTGTTTTTGGATGAAGATCCTTCGGAAACTCAATTACTAGGCCGGGCCAGCCTGATTGCTCATGAGACCGCCCATATGTGGTTTGGCAATTTGGTAACTATGGAGTGGTTCAATGATGTGTGGACCAAAGAGGTATTTGCCAATTTCATGGCAGCTAAAATCATGAATCCCAATTTCCCGGACATCAATCATGATCTTAATTTTCTTGTCAGGCATCATCCCAGCGCCTACTCAGTTGACCGAACGGAAGGAGCAAATCCGATCCGACAAAACCTGCGGAACCTAAACGAAGCCGGGCAAATGTATGGGTCTATCATTTATAATAAAGCTCCTATAATGATGCGTCAACTCGAACTGCTGATTGGTGAAGAAGCGCTTCAGGAAGGCCTTCAAGAATATTTATCTGACTATTCCTTTGGGAATGCCACCTGGCCTGCACTTATTCAGATTCTTGATGAAAAAACAGAATATAATCTGGCTCGCTGGAGCGAGGTTTGGGTGAATACCTCAGGTCGACCACACTTTAGCTGGAAGTATATTAAAGAAGAACTTCCCTATTCTACCTTGGAATATGATGTGCTCATTCAGGAAGACCCGACTGAAGAGAACCGAATCTGGTCTCAGCAAACAAGCATCTGGATTTTAGATAAGGACTCAGTTGCAAAATCTTTTACCGTGGTTAGCGACACCCTTTCTGAATTTGCAACGCTGAATGAATTGAAAGCACCTCATAAAGTCTTTAATGCAAATGGTGAAGGATATGGACTCTTTCCGGCAGATCTTAAAACATTAGATGCATGGCCGCATATGAAGGAAGTGCGTAAGGGCTCACATCTCATTAACCTCTTTGAAAATATGCTGGAGCAAAATAGAGTAGCTCCGCCCGAGTATCTTAACCGGCTTTCTGAAATCATTCAAACCGAAGAAAACCAACTCGTGTTAAATCTTGCTCTCGGTCAGTTACAGACCATCTATTGGGATTTATTGACGGATGAGGAACGAGAAGAAATCAACGAAGATCTGGAGGAAATCCTTTGGTCTGAAATGCTGGAACAAGATGAAAGCAGTAAGAAAAAGACCTTCTTTAATGCTTTCCGAAATATTGCCCTTTCTGATAATCAAATTCAAAAAGTATATGATATCTGGAATGAGGATCTTGAAATTAACGGACTAAACCTTTCTGAAAGTGACTACATAAGTATGGCTGGCAACCTCGCCGTTAAAATGCCCGATCAGGCTGTGGATATTATTGAAGCACAAACCGACCGCATCGAAAACCCGGACCGTCAACGGCGCTTTGAATTCATTAAGCCTGCTTTATCTCCGGATGCGACTGTTCGGGACGCTTTCTTCGAATCTCTTAAAGATGAGGAAAACCGCCAGACTGAATCCTGGGTTTTAGGAGCCATCGGATATTTACATCATCCCCTCAGAACCAATCAATCCGCGAAATATATTTTACCGAGTCTTGAGCTGCTTCAGGAAATTCAGGTAACCGGTGATATCTTTTTCCCAAAACGCTGGCTGGATGTAACACTAGGAAATCACTCTTCTGATGAGGCCGTTACTACGGTTAGAAATTTCCTTGACGAACGACCGAATTACAACGAACAGTTGCGGATGAAAATCCTGCAAGCTGCAGATATGATGTTTAGGGCGAATAAGATCAAAAATTAGTCTTTCCTTCAAGTGAATGGCTTTTATAACAGTCATCCCTCGGCGCATTCCGGGATCTGGTTTTTTGAAAAGGAAAGTAGTCGAATTAAAGATCCAGATTCCTGCCTGCGCAGGAATGACTGGAGACTTGGCTAGATATTGGTTAGATAAAAGTAACCGTCATTCTGAGGACACTTCCGAAAAATCTTTCTCCATTTTGATCACCATAACTACATTGACTAAGAATCAATAAAACATCGTGTAAAGCGTAGTTACCACAATTCCTTTGCCATCCTCATATGGTACGGCCAATAGCTCTTCCTCCTCTTTTACCTCAAGATTAAACGGAGGTGCTAATAAGTCTAAACCACTTTGCTTTTTAAGCCTGATTCCTTGTCCTGAAATAATGTCTTTATTGGGTATGAAATCTCCTTCAGGAATATGTTCTGTTAAAACAACATATTTGAAATCAGCCAGCTTATTCACAATATCCTGTACTTCCGTATTCGATAAATGCTGAAGTACATTTCTTAGCAGCACACAATCTCCTGAAGGCAGCTCGTCTGCTGCAATATCCAGACAATAAAACTCTAGGTTTTCTGCTTTAAATGTTTCTTTATTGCGCCCAATCAGGTCGGCCACTATATCTACAGCCATATACTTTCGGGTGTAGGCTACCAATTCTTTTCCGACATTAAAATCTCCGCAGCCTAAATCACAGACCACAAGAGGGTCATCAAAAGAGTTTAAGAACGAGGTTACTACTTCTATATATGGATCTACTAATTCAGGGTGATGCGATCCTGCGCCTGAATAAAAATCAGTGTTATTATCTCCCCAGAGATTCATTTCATAAATCTGCTCCATGGCGTCCTTAGTTGGCCAGGGTTGCTTGGTTTTTTCCATCAATAGGTCTTAGTTCTTGAAATAGTAATTTTCGGCAACAAAAGGTACGTATAACTTACACGCGTTTCTTGTCGCTACCCATTATAACCCCTTAGAGTTATTTCAGATATTAGGATTCCTGCCTTCGCAGGAATGACTGTTAATTTGATTTATTAAGTGAATTCCTGAAATACTCAGAACCTCAGTGAAAGGCAGCTCAAACCGCCATCCAGTTTTTGGAACTCTGAGACATTTACGGCTATCGTTGAATAGCCGGCTTTTTCTATCTTTTGCTTTGTTACAGGAAAGCCCTCGGGGACGATGACTGTGCCATTGATCCATATACAATTTGCTGCATAGCTCTCTTCCTCAGGGACTTCAATGATTGTAAATTTATCCAATTCCGGATGAGATGAAAATTCTCTGCAGGCCACTATGGTATCATTTTCCAAATAGCTCATCCCCGTTTTCAGATGAAGGATCTCTCCTACTTCAATCACCGATCCACTCATCCCATACTTATTCAAAATCTGTATGACTTGCTCTGCCCCAATTTGATTCGTCCGATCCGATAAGCCAATGTAATAGTGATCACCCACCATCATAATGTCCCCGGCCTCCACCGTTCCCGGAGCTGTGATTTCTTCCAGGTCTGAATAATAGGATTGAATCACGTTTTTCATGGCGTTGACTTCTCCCTTCCTTGAAGGAGCGCCGGGATTCGTAATAATGGCACAGTGAGGAGTAAGTAAAGCGACATCCTCTACAAAAGTGGAATCGGGAAACCGTTCATCGGCTTTCAGTTCTTCTACCTTAACTCCGCATTCCTTCAGCGCAGAAACATATTGCTTGTGTTGTTCTACGGCTTTCTGATAATCAGGGGTGCCCAATTTTGCGGTGGTCAACCCATCGACCATGCTTTTCCCAGGTTTACGCACAATTGCGTTTGAAAATTCAGTCAACTGGATATTGGTTTGATTCTAAAATGTAAGATTAATTAATAAATCCGAAGCGAACAAGAACTCTCGGCTCCAAGTCATGACACCCCGACTCTCATCCCGCGGCGTATGTCCGGGATCTGGTTGCCCGTTACAATCCCCTCGAGTTATTTCAAACATCCAAATTCCTTCCTGCACAGGAATGACGGAGTTTTGGGCACGTTATTCTAATAATTTATTAGCCTTGACTAACTTTATAATTAGCTATAGTTTCTTTTAAAAATTAGTCAGACATGAAAACATATATTCTACTGCTTTTTTGTACGACACTTAATGTAGCAACAGCAACACTTAGTTTTGCACAATCAAGCTTCGGAAAAATTCAGGGCACCGTTTACCATGATGGGCTGACTTTGCCCGGAGTGAATATTAAGATTTTAGATCTTCAGCGCGGCACGGTAACAAATGCCGACGGATACTTTGAAATAACCAATCTCCCGGAAGGAACTCATAAGCTACAAGCCTCCTACATAGGCTTCAATAAAGTGACTAGGGAGGTAAAGGTTACTGCGGAGGAATCGACAACCATCAATCTTACCCTGGAAGAAACTTCCTCAGAGTTAGGCGAGGTAGTCGTAACCGGCACCATGAGAGAAACCTTCGTGAAAGATTCACCAGTTAAAGTTGAAGTCGTAAATGCTGAGCGCCTCAGTCAGGGGAGGTCCAGCTCTAATTTTATGGACTTGGTGAGTAATGTGAATGGCCTTTCCACCCAATTAAATTGTGGAGTTTGTGGCACCAACGCCATACGAATCAACGGTGTGGAAGGCCCCAATACTGCCGTTCTGATTGATGGAATGCCCATACAGGGGGCACTTGCTTCGGTATATGGCTTGAATGGAATCAGTCCATCTATTATTGATCAGGTAGAAGTGATTAAGGGGCCACAATCGACCCTATATGGTACACAGGCACTTGGTGGAGTGGTAAATATTATCACCAAAAATCCATCAAATACTCCCACCTTTACTATTGATGCATATGGTGAAAGCATCACACAAGAAGGCAGTCTTAACATTGCCGCATCACCAAAATTTGGTCGGTTTAAAGGGTTTGTGAGTGGCAACCTCAATCGAAATGAGAACTACTTTGACAACAACAATGACGGCTTCAGTGACCAAGCCAAACAAACACGAGTAGCCCTTTTTGGGAAAGGTGTTTTAGAAGGCAGAAACGGCGAACAGCGTTTCAATATCGCAGCTAAATACTTGAATGAAGACCGAACCGGCGGTGTACCCGGATTTTCCGATGAACTGCGCGGCTCCAGTGAAATTTATGGAGAGTCCATTTATACTCAACGTGCTGAAGTTATTACTGAATATCGCCCGGCAGGTTTAAGTGAGAGGCTGCGTATAAACACTGCACTAACCTATCATGCACAGGATAGTTATTATGGTGATGAAGCCTATGATGCCACCCAAAATATTGCCTTTGGCCAAGTTACATGGGATCAGCCGCTATCCAATCGCTTGCGGATTCTAACAGGAAGCACCCTCCGCTATGAATCTTACAATGACAACACCCCTGCTACCTCCGATGGTGCCGACCTCCGGTTTATTCCAGGGGTTTTCACCCAAGCTGAATTGGATATCGCTGATTTTACCCTGCTCGGGGGACTTCGTATAGACCATCACACCGAACACGGATTTGTATCCGCTCCACGGCTTTCAGCCAAATACAGCCCCAGTTATTCAACTACGCTGCGTGCAAGCGGAGGCACTGGTTTTCGGGTTGTGAATGTATTTACCGAAGATCATGCTGCTTTAACAGGATCTCGGGAAGTAGTATTTACTGAAGACCTGAATCCTGAAGAATCCCGCAGCGTTACCGCAAGTATTGAACAGGTCATACCCTTTGGCACCAATCCAATGACGGTGAGTGTAGACGGATTCTATACTCGTTTTTCGAATCAAATTATCCCCGATTACGATCAAGACCCTAACCTGATTGTCTATGAAAATCTGGATGGTTATTCCGTTACGCAGGGATTTTCAGTAGCGCTTGATCAAAATCTTACGGTTTTACCATTTAGCTATAATGCCAGCTTTACGTTCATGGACGTCTTCACTCAGGAAAATGGAAATCGGCAGGCACTCACCTATGCCCCTGATTTTCTTAGCAACTTTGGGGCAAGCTATCAGCTGCGAAGTTTAGATGCCACCATCAGTTATTCGGGGAATTTGGTTGGCTCCAAGCGCATGCCGGATAGTTATGTGGAAGATTTTGGGCGTGAGCGAAAGTCGCCTGTATATAGTGTGCATGATATTAAAATCACTAAGGAATTCTCCAGCGTTAATGATAAAGCAGGAGTAGGATTTGAAGCCTACTTATCGGCTGAAAATATTTTCAACTATACACAGGGTACCCCTTTGGTTGATTCCGCCACACCCTTTAGTCCTGAGTTTGATACTATTTACACTTGGGGACCGATCGTTGGCCGCACTTTGACTATAGGGGCACGACTAAATTTACGCTAAGCCAAACACTTAACGACCATGCAAAAACTGTCCATTTTATTAGCTGTGCTCGTGGCCTCTATTCTATTTAGTGGCCTGAAGTCCTCCACAGCTTTTGCTCAGGAAAAGCTGGACTGGAAGCCGTTCGAGGAAGCCCTATCTTTTGCTGAATCCGAGGGTTTGCCAATCTTTGTTGATGTATGGGCACCGTGGTGTGGCTGGTGCCGGAAGATGAAACGAGATGTGTATCCGGAACTAGCAGAACACCTCAGTCAGAATTATGTTTTAACACGCATCAACCGGGATGATAATGAAACAATGCACAGCTATAAGGGACAAAGGCTCTCATCTCTTCGTCTGGCTCAGAAATTGAATATTCAAAGTGTTCCGGGGATTGTACTTCTTAATTCAAAAGGGGAATATGTTATGCATTTATCCGGCTTTATCGAGAACAAAGCGTTGAGACCTTTACTCGAGTAGGTTTCTGCAACATTCGGGTTTTAAAGACTAGCTGAACTAAAGAATCAGATTCCTGCCTTCGCAGGAATGACGGGGTTATTCTTTTATCGCATCTTCAGAATAGTGCTGCATCGCTTTCAAAAAGAAGAACGTAGCCAAAATTCCACATACGGTGAATACCAGCAACAAAGCCTTGGAAGGTCCATAAACGCCGGTAAACACATGGTCAATCATCCAGCCGGTTATGGGCGGGCCGATTCCAAATCCCACAATACTCACCACAAATAAATAAGCTGCGCCGGCCATGCCCCGCATATCTGATTTCACAAAATACTGAATGAGTGCAGCTGCCACTCCGTTATAGGAGGAAGAAATCACATTCGCTATGCCGATCAAGAAGAAGGCTACTATTGCTGACTCTGTCATCAACCCGAAATAGTATAATGGAAGTCCGCCCAGTGCGGCTACGATTCCCATCACAAACCGTTTTTCGGGACCCCCTTTTTTGGCGAAAAAATCAGCCAGCCAACCGGAAGCATTTACGCTTAGTCCCGTTGCAAACATAAACCAGCCATATTGGGAAATCAGCGACGGCATTTCAAAAGTGTCATTCAGCACGGTTCCGATGAAAGCCAAAATGGTATAGCCACTGAGTGCCAATAGGGAGAATCCTGCCAGATGGTAGCGAACGGTTTTCTTTTGAAGGATGTATTTCAGGACTTTGAAGAAATCAGCTGATTTGCGGCCTCCCTTATCTGACTTTCGGACTGGTTCCCGAATCAACAAAAACCCAATCACGAATAATAAAACTCCTGGCCAGCCTACCGTTTTCATAGCAACCCGCCAATCGTATAATTCCGCAACTGAGCCTCCAATCAAAAACGACAAACCTACTCCAACAAAAATACCTGAGGCATACAGCGAGAAAACCCGGGCTCTTTTTTCGTGTGGAAAGTAATCGGCCAATAAAGAATATACCGCCGGACTCAACGCCGATTGACTCACCCCCACAAAAAACCGCGCGGTAATGAGAAAGACGAACGAGCTGGCAAATCCACTGGCTACAGTCATCAGGCTCCAGATCAACAAGCCGATTAAGATAATGCGCTTTCGGGAAAACTGATCCGCAAACCACCCCATAAACATTCCGCAGATAGCGTAGATCAGAGAGAAAGCCGGTCCATACAGCAGACCGATTTGTGTGTTAGATAAACCTAGATCATCCCTGATCGCCGTTCCCAGAACCGCCACAACCTGCCGATCCACAAAGCTGGAGATGTAGATCAGCATCAACAGTGCCAATACCAGCCAGGCATAGAACTGAGGTGCTTTTTCTTCGATCTTTCCGTAGATGAATTTCATGGATGCAAAGATATAGTTCTGATTGGTTGGATGGAAGTGCTTTGCTGATTCACATATTTATGGAACACGGATAAAGCGGATTGAACTGATCATCACGGATTAGAGTATAAATTTTGTCACGACTCTTGCTGTAATGCTCTGCCTCGGAGCGCCGATAACGACGCAGAGCATCGTTACCACTTGTGAAGGATTTTGGGACTACCCTGATTTTATCCCGTTCCCCTAACGCTGTCATGCTGAACTCGATTCAGCATCTGAATAGGTATAGATGTTATTTGAATCTTTCTCCCTTTTCAGGTTCGTTCTCAAGGACGGAATGACCAACATGTTTTATCTAATAATTTTGAAAAGAAAATATTCACATAAAGCTTTCAGAATGATTATTTTTGATGCTCACTAATTTTGATAACAATACTCACTCAATCATCATGAAAGTTGGAATTCTTGGCGCTACCGGTGCTGTTGGACAAAAATTTATCCGTTTATTGCAGGGACACCCCTGGTTTGAAATTGAAGCCCTTGGTGCTTCAGAACGTTCTGCCGGCAAAAAATATAAAGACGCGGCCAACTGGATCGAAGATGTCGTACTTCCTAATTATGTAAAGGAAATGACGGTTCAAAATTGTGAGCCATCAGCCTTTTCAAATGTAGACTTTGTGTTTTCAGGATTAGATTCATCAGTAGCCGGAGAAATTGAAAAAGCATTTGCAGAGGCAGGAATACCGGTTATCTCCAATGCCAAAAATTTCAGGCAGGATCCTACTGTTCCCTTATTGATTCCTGAAATCAACCCGGATCATACCGACCTTATCAAAACCCAGACCTTTACTGAAGATGGCAGCGGCTGGATTGTTACAAACCCAAATTGTGTAGCAGTTCCATTGTCCCTGGCTTTGAAGCCACTGTATGATACCTTTGGAATCGAAGCATTGATTTTGACCACGCTTCAGGCTGTATCCGGAGCAGGCTATCCCGGTGTTGCCAGTCTTGATATTTTAGGAAATGTGGTTCCTTTTATTTCCGGGGAAGAGCCTAAAGTAGGACCTGAAACTCGCAAACTATTGAGCTCTCTGTCAGATGGCAGCCTTACACTACCTGAGTTCGATGTACAGGCCACGGCAACACGCGTGCCTACCATCAACGGACATATGATTTCGGCAACCGTTAAGCTCGAAAATCCACCGGCTGACCTGAGTGAACTTAATGAAGCCTATGACAACTATAAAAACCCGATTGGTGAATTAGACCTCCCGTTTTCACCAAAGGCGTTATATAACGTTCATGATAACGACTATTACCCTCAGCCTCGTCTTCATGCCGATGCTGAAAATGGAATGCAGTTACATATCGGTCGTTTGAGAAAAGCCGAAGTTTTTGATGTAAGCTTTGTAGCGATGGCGCATAACACCATTCGCGGTGCTGCCGGCGGTGCAATCTTGAACGCGGAATTACTGACGAAGAAAGGGTTCTTGAAATAGCATACTATAAGGGGACATTTTAAGATGTGTCCTAATCTCTAAAACTGGAACAAGCATCTCGCTTGTTCCTTTTTATTTGAATTCAAGATCTTTACTAAATAACTACAACAAGCTTCCGTCAAAGCGGACGCTTGAACTATTTTTTGAGACTTTTCTACTCATCCATATTATCGAGGCGCTGCTGAGACATGTACAAATTCATTTTTGTTGAAAATCTTATCGCCTCGTTTTTATCTCTTCGCTTGATGTTCAACTTAAGTAAGCCTTGCTCACTTCCGGGAATAGGTTCAAAAAATGCCCACTGATTTGCCTCAAGAATCAATTTCCCGCCAGAAAAAAGAAATCCCTTTTTATATTTCAGGCGCTTAATGTGCTCCAGCTGAATTGAAAACTTAGACAGATTACTCAGTGCATTTCCATGCATGTCATATACCTTGTACTCAAAAAGGAGCTCTCGATCCATAAAGCTTAGAATTCCTTTCACCTCTTTTACCGTGACTTGAACATCCTTGGTTTCATACATCGAATAATTAAAAGGAATACTCATAACTAATCTTCCAGCTCATTAAGTTTTTTCTCAGACAGTTTGAGATTCAGATTTGATGAAATGCTGGCTGCTATATTGCGATGTTTTCTTTTAACCTTAAGCACACGTTCAGTTAACTCTTTACCGGGGAGTTCTCCAAAAGAAGAAGCCCGCTTTCCATGCAAAATTAACTTTGCGCTAAACCAGCCTTTCTTGTACTCCAGCATATCGAGTTCTGAAAGGGTGACTGTCTCGGTTTTTAAGTCTGACTGATAAGCTTCAACTACAGCATCTTTTTTCTGGTATTCAAAAACCAGATTCTCTTCTTCCACGCGCAGAATTCCTTCCACTTTCATGAATCCGCCGTTTAAATTTTCAATTGAAAAAGGAAGACTTCGCATACGCACTACTGATTTTTATGAAGTTAGGTCTTGAAATTATTTTCTCTTAAAAAGTACAAAAAATCTGTAAGGAGTTCCCATCTCATCGCTCTAACTAAACAGCTAACATAAGAGAAAAAAACTAATCATTGCCTTGAGAATGTGACCACATTCTCAATGTCCTTCCAGGGGTAAGAGGTGGAAAATCCTTTTACCCTATTTTTTTTGCATTCTTATTATGGATAACCCCTTCATTATAGTTTGATTTAATAAACTCTTCGCGCTATTCTTTTGACATGAAAACGTGGGTACTCCTTTTACTTTTTGGTGTTTCAGGCACATTAAATGCTCAAACCGTTAACTTCGAAGATGATTTTTCAGATCAGGATATTTCCGATTGGTCTGGCACAACTGGTGATTTTGATTTTATCGAAGAGAATGGGAACACTTTGCTACAACAAGTGGCCACTGGAGCCGGCACTTCTTACCTGAGTATTCCATCAACTGATGTAGAAGGAATCTGGGAGTTTTTTGTTCGGCTTGATGGCTTCTCTCCCTCTGATGGAAACCGAGCAGAAATCTACCTGATGAGTGACTCTCAGGATTTAACCTCAAATCTTAACGGGTATAAACTTAGAGGTGGCGAAAATTTAGGTGGCGACGTTTTCCGTCTTTTCAGAGTAACCAATGGTTCGGAAGCTAATGAAGTGCTCACCGGAACTACCGACATAAGTACGGGTGGAGATTTCCGGGTGAAAGTCACCCGAGACGCCTCCGGAAACTGGACCTTAGAAGTTGCTGAAGGGTATGCCGGAGTGCTTTCAACAGATGACACCGGAACCGATAATACGTACACTTCGGCTACCCATTTCGGATTTAAAAACATCTATTCGAGCAGCCGTTCTGATGCCTTTTTCTATGATTTCAAAATTGACATTCCACCTCTTGAGGTCAATTCCGTTACCACCAATAGCGACACCGAAATAGATGTCACTTTTTCTCGGAATATAGATTTCGCTACAGCTCAAGTTTCAGACTTCACCTTAAATCCGGGTTCTATTAATCCCCAATCGATTAGCCAACAGAGTTCCGATGTAGCACGAATTACCTTTGCAAATACTATTGCAAGCGGACAGAACACTCTTTCTATTTCAGCCATTGAAGATGCTGCCAACCAAACCACATTGGCTGATACCAGTTTCTCTTTCTTTGTGTATGATGATTATCAAAGCGGAGATGTGGTTATCAATGAGTTTTTAAAAGACCCACCAACGGGAACAGCCGAATATATTGAACTGCGAAATACCTCCAGCCGATATTTGAACCTCCAAAACTGGCAACTTGGCGACAACAATTCCTTAAGCACCCTTTCATTCTCTGATTTAACCCTACTGCCCGATAGCTTTTTAGTCGTTTCTTCGGATACCTCTGTATTGAATACTTTTTATGGTGAGGCTAACTATTTACAAGTCTCACTGCCTGCCTTTAATAATGGAGAAGACCAGATTCGGGTTTTTGATGACAATAGCACCCTCATCGATTCTCTTCAGTACAATAGCGATTGGGGTGGCGAAGATGTAGCCGTTGAACGTCGTGACCCTACGGTCTCTTCTACTTTTCTAGAGAATTGGGGAGATAGCCCCGATCCTGATTTTGGGACTCCCGGTTTCACCAATCAAATTCAACCTGACGAAACAGCGCCTTCTATTTCTTCTCTGGAAGTGGAAGACAACCAAACCTTACTCTTGGTTCTCTCAGAACGAGCCGAAAACACCTCCGCTGAAACTGTTGGAAATTACTCGTTGAGTCAAAATCCGGAGGCGGGCGCAAGCACTCCAACTTTACCCGCTATTTCTTCTGTAAGTCAGATAGCTTCGGATTCCATCAGATTGACGCTGAATTCCGCTTTGGAAGAATACGATGGAGACTGGACGCTCAGCGCCAATAATCTCACCGATATATTTGGGAATACTGCCAATCGTGAAATTGATTTTAACTACTTCGTGATTTTTACCGCCGAAGCAGGTCAGGTCTCTATCAACGAGTTTATGTATGATCCGGCAGATGGGTTCTCTGAGTTTCTGGAACTGTATAATCACTCAGATAGCTCATTCAATCTTCAGAACTGGACCTTCAGCGATAATACCGATGATGACGAAGTTATAATTAATGGCAGCTTTGTATTGCCGGCTGGTGATTATGTAATCCTGGCCCCAGACAGCACCATCGCTTCCTCTTTTCCGGATGCCGATCTTATAGATATGGGAAGCCGATTTGCTTCACTCAATAACAGCTCAGATGCCATCATCATCAAAAACCAAAATGGAGTTACTATAGACTCCGTTGCTTACTCCAGTATCTGGGGCGGTAATGAAATTTCACTCGAGCGTAAGGATGTTGAGTTATCAGGAAATTTTCGGGAAAATTGGGGCGATTCTCCTGCCTCTGAATTGGCTACTCCGGGCGCTGTAAATCAAATTCCAACTGATACAACTCCGCCCGATCTGGAATCAATTTCATTTATTTCTGATAATGTTATTCAGCTGATCTTCAACGAACGAATTTTAAGCGCTCCCGCTAGTAATACCTCCAATTTTCAGCTTTCTGCGGAATCTTCCTTTGCAGGGACTCTTCCCGGATTACAATCGGCTACATTTACCGCACCCGATACTATTTTATTACAATATGATAGCAATTTTGAAAGCGAGCCTGATGGAACCACTTACGAGCTTGTCATTTCTAATCAGTCTGATATTTTTGAAAATGTAACCGAAGACCTAACCCGTTCCTTCTTTCGGATTGATTATGCCCAACCTGATTCGGGAGAAGTAGCCATCAACGAGTTTATGTATGATCCCGGTGAAGGGCTTGCTGAGTTTATTGAAATTGTTAACCAAACCGACAGCGCATTCAACCTGCAAGATTGGACTCTGAATGACAATACCGGAACCCGCCGGGCTATCTCAGATACCACTTTCACGCTCAACCCAAATGCTTACCTTATTTTAACGGCAGACAGTACTTTGGTTCAGAATTTTCCGGATGCTCCATTGCTCACTATTGGCAGTCGGTTCTCATCCCTCAATAATTCTACCGATGCCATCGTAATTCGGGATGCTGGCGGTGAACTCATAGACTCTCTAACCTACACTTCAGCCTGGGGCGGTGACGAGGTTTCACTCGAGCGCAGAAGCTTGAGTTTACCATCCGAGTTTAGTGCCAACTGGGGAGATTCTCCTTCTGCTGACTTAGCTACGCCCGGAGCTGCCAACGCCATTGAACCCGACGAAGAAGCTCCTGAGATCAATAAGATTTCTGTGATAACTGATAGTCAAATTCAGGTAATATTTAATGAACGGATTCAGGCCGGACCAGCACAGACATCGGGAAATTATACTCTTTCAACAGTGGCTGGGAATGTTACCCCTCCGGACATCCAAAACATTACGTTTACCGCACCCGATACCGTCCTTTTGACCTATACCACTTCCCTGCCCCGAGAGGATAGTGGAACTAACTATGAACTCACCATCTCCAACCAAGCTGATATTTTTGGAAATGTAGCTTCAAGTTTAAGTGGTGAGTTTCTAATCATTAATTATGCTGATCCTGATTCCGGTGAAGTTTTTATAACGGAGTTCTTATACGACCCGCCTGAACTTCTTTCTGAGTTTGTGGAACTCTACAATGCAACCGACAGTGCTTTCAACTTGAGGAACTGGACCTTCAATGATAATTCAGGAAACCAAAGGGTAATATCAGATCTTGACTATTCATTAGATCCGAACTCTTATGTGATATTGACTCCGGATAGCGTCATCTTTGAAAACTACCCCAACACTCCCTTTCTTGCTATTGGCAGTCGGTTTTCATCCCTTAATAATTCTACCGATGCCGTAGTAATTCGGGATGCTGATGGTGAACTGATCGACTCTTTGACTTATTCTTCCGACTGGGGTGGGGACGAAGCTTCTCTGGAAAGGCGGAGCATCAATTTTTCTCCGGTGTTCAAGGAAAACTGGGGCACTTCTCCTTCCGAGAACAAAGCCACTCCCGGACTTCCCAATCTTATCCCCGAAGACGAAACTGCCCCTGCTATTGAAAGTCTTTCTGTTTTAGATGACGAAACTCTTCAAATAATTTTCACGGAACGTATCCAACCCGATGCGGCGACTGACATAGATAATTACGAGCTCCTGATTCCGGTTAGTTCAGAAATTAATAGACAACTGCCTGACTCACTCATTTATCTGGCTCCTGACACTGTTTTACTTTCGTATTCTGAGAAAATAGCTCGGAAAACCAATGGCACGTACTACAATTTCATCATCAACAACCAAACTGATATTTTTGGAAACGTATCTAATGGACTTGAAGCTCAATTTTTCCTGATTGATATCTCTGAAGCAGGAAATAAGGATGTAGTCATCAACGAGTTCATGTACGAGCCTCAAGATGAATTCACGGAGTTTATTGAGCTGTACAATCCAACGAATAGAAACTATGATCTCAAGGACTGGACTTTGAATGATAATACCGGCAACCGGCGAGCTATTACAGCTGCCAGCTTTGAAATTGTAGCCAATTCTTATGTTGTCATCGGGCCCGACAGTTCTTTCCTCGATCTCTTCCCAAACAGCAATACGCTGATTATAGGAAGCCGATTTTCTTCACTCAACAACAGCACAGATGCCATCGTAATCCGAAACTCAGAAGGTTTACTGATCGATTCCTTAGCCTATTCTTCTGAATGGGGTGGTGAAGGTGTTTCTCTGGAGCGCAGAAGTCCTGACTTCCCCTCAATCTATCGTGAAAACTGGGGGGATTCGCCTTCTGAAAACAAAGCTACACCCGGACAAGCTAACGAGATTGAACAAGATGAGAAGCCCCCTGTTTTAGAAAATGCCTTTATTGCAGCAGCTGATTCAGTAGGTCTTGTTTTTAACGAGCGAGTTGATTCAGTCCGTGCCGGAGATCCAGAAAACTATCCCACCACAGCCTCCCCTGTCGTGGCTGAGGTTGCTAATTATGATGGCAATGCACTTACGCTTGTCCTTGCAACACCGCTGGTAAGTGGACAGAATTTATCGATCGTCGTAAATGAGCAAAGAGACATTTTTGGAAATACTTCACAGCCTGACTCTGTTGAGCTTGAATATGTGGTCTTCTCCCCGGTTAATAACGGTGATGTAATTGTAAATGAAATCCTTTACCGACGGGAAAGTGCAGAGTCTGAAGAGTTTGTTGAGTTATTCAACCGAACCACAGAAAACTTCGACCTCACTGGCTGGACTTTTTCTGATGCCACAAGTTCAACCACTATCCCTGAAGGCACCATTATTCGTGGCGACTCCTATCTGGTTTTAACGGACTCAGAGAATTTTGCCGGTACAAATTCATTGGCTAAACAAATGATCGGAGACCGTGTTTACCTATCCGGTTTTCCTTCTCTTAATGACAGTGAAGATGCTGTAGTCATCAAAAATGAAAATGGCGTCATCATCGATAGCGTGTTTTATAATGAGACCTGGGGCGGCAACACACCGGGTGTTTCATTGGAGCGAAAAGATCCGGAATCGGCTTCCAATGATGCCAGTAACTGGGCAACCAATACTTCCCCAACCGGAAGCAGTGCCGGAGCTCAAAGTTCCGTTTTTCAACCCGACCAAACAGCTCCTGAAATCATCTTTGCTAAACTCAGATCTGATGGAAGAATTTCTGTCGCTTTTTCAGAATTTATTCGCGAAGCTGGAGCAGGGCCTATTAATGTGAATGAAGTCCCTACAGCAATCGTCGAATATGATCCCCAGAACGCCAATGTTCTAATTTTGGGTGAAGATCCTTATCCATCGGGCGAGCCAATCAATGTTTCATTCGCAGGCGTTTCTGACTTCAGAGGAAATACTTCAGAGAACCTTACAATTGAAGTTTCACAACCTCTTGCTCCGGGCAACATTGTTATCAACGAGATTTTATTTGATCCACTGGCTAACTCTGACGACAATCTTCCTGACCAAACCGAATATATTGAATTCTACAATCGAGCCGAGTACGCTGTTTCTCTGGAAGGCTTTTTCATTCATGATGAACCGGATGAAAATAACGAGATTAGATCCATTGAACCGGTCACCTCTCAGTTCAAATGGATTCCGGCTGGTGGTATAGCCGTGCTTTACGCCGAAGATGATGCTACCGATTTCAGTGAGAGTCAGCTTGCCGAATATTTTGAATTTCAGAACCCGTCCGATCAATTCTTCATCCGAACTGATCGATCCAACTTGAGTTTGGCTTCTTCGGATGATGCCGTATATCTGGCGGATAGCACCGGAACAACTATAGATTCGGTGTTCTATGATGAAAGCTGGCACAATCCGAATCTCTTCGATACGGACGGAGTTTCAATCGAACGCATTGACCCTGACGGTCCGAGCAATGATGACTCAAACTGGAGTTCCAGCACACAGGTAAGCGGTGGTACTCCGGGCGAACAAAATTCCATTTTCCAACAAGCCGGTGCAGGACCTGATGAAACCGGAATCACCTTCACTCCCAATCCTTTCTCTCCCGATGATGACGGTTTCGATGACAATCTTTTCATCAACTATAAACTTGAAGAACCGGATTATTTACTGCGCATTCGAATCTTTGACCGTTATGGACGGGAAGTGCGAGAACTGGTAGATGGAAAGCAGGCCGGGTTTGAAGGCTCCATAATTTGGGATGGACTAAAAGATGATCGTACCAAAAACAGAGTTGGAATTTACATCGTACTTTTTGAAGCCTACAACAGTGCTAATGGCAAGAATAAGACGTTTAAAGAAACTGTAGTGCTAGCGAAAAAATTCTAAGTGAAAGATTGGAAATTATGAATGCTGAATTTTGAATGTACGGCTTGTACTACATTCAAAATTTAGCATTTAAAATCTATAATTAACCTTCACCCCGCCAAACCAGTTTCTTGGCGCTGCCGGCTGATAGAATCGATCTCCAAACGCATTCAAGTCATTCCCGAGACTGTACTTTTCATCCAGCAAATTATCGATGCCTACAAAGAGGTCGAGTGTCCAATTTTCAATGAATTCTTTTTTGAAACCAACTTTGGTTTGAACTAAATGGTATGGATTTGAATACACGGTATTCGCATCATTCAAAGGAATTTCATCGGTGAAATTATAGGACAGATTCCCGTAAAACCCGAGCTCTGTTTTAGCCCTTAATGTCGAAACAATCGTATGAGGAGCAACGCCCGTTAGTTTGTTCCCTGAGTAGTCGTTCCCATCGTTTATGTAATTCTTAAACTCGAAGTTGTGGTAGGTATATGAGAGGTTCCAATCCAGCTGTTGAAGAAAGTTCTCAGGGTTTTGAATGACTGCCCATTTCGTGGCCAACTCAACTCCGTATTGATCTGTGGCTCCTGCATTCCTGAAAATGACCGTCGAATTCCGATCGGATTGCTGCTGCACAATCGTTTCATCCAGCTTGAAGTAGAAGGTGGTCAGATCGTAGGTGAACCTTGCATCAACGAAAGAACCTCTTGCACCAACTTCAAAATTCGTTCCTTGTTCAGCTTCCAGGTTCAGGGCTATACTTCCCTCATTGGTTCTGAATTCTTCAATAGTTGGCGGTGAAAACCCGTAACTGATACTGCCATGTAGAGATAGCGCCGGAGATATTTTTTTGAGCAACCCAATTCTTGGAATAATCTCGGGATCAAAAGTTTTCTCGGCAAGGCCGGTTGTATCTCCGGGAAGATTAGTTACCAACCGATTCAGACTATATTCCAGTCGGTTATAGCTAACACCTGCTGTCAAATAAAAATCGTTAGGCAAATCAATTTCAGTATTCACAAAAACCAGTGATGACTGAATCTTAATTTCATCATCAAAGTTAAGCGGACCTACTTCACTGGTATCATTCTCAAAGTTTCGGGCTGCGTAATTTGCGGCCTGAAATTCACCCCCGACCGTAAAGCGGGTTCTTACTTCTCCAATATCAGTGTCAAAGTAAAAGCGGGTTCGCCCTCCTCCTGATTTTCGGCTGTCTTTTTTGTAATCCAAGTTGAACGGATTCTCGAAAGCACTAAACGTACCATATAGGGTAGTCAGATTAGAAATATCATCCGATATCTGTACATCATGAGAAATTCCGGCAAGAAAAGCCTGTTGGTCAATGCTCGCATTCGATGCTACACTTCCAAGCACAAATGGGTTTCCGGGCCGGGCCTGACTTGGGTCATTTTGATACTGATCCAGATTTAATCCTCCCGGAATTCCGTAGTACAAATCTGAATACAAAAAACTGGTTTTTAGAATCTGCTTATCACTCAGCTGAAATCGCCCCGAAAGCTCTGCTGTTTGCCGATTGAAAAAGGATTGATCCCTGTAGCCATCTGATTGCTGATTTGAGTAATTGAACCTGAGATTTCCTCCTTCAAACTGATTTTGAGCGTATGCCGAGTATCTCTGCAAGCCATATGAACCAAACATCGACCCCGCTCCCACTTCATTTTGATTGGACTGGCGGCTTTCCAGTAAAAGAGCTCCACCGTTTCCAGCCCCATAAATACTTCCTGCCGGACCACGGATCACTTCTACTTCCTGCATGTTTATCACATCCAGCAGATTAAGAGGAGTACTTCCGGATGGTTCTGTAAAAGGAATTCCATTCCAGTAAACCTTCACATTTCGCACTCCAAACGGCGCACGAAGCGAGCTCCCCCTTATCGCCACCCGATAACTTCCGGGAGCACGCTGCTCAATCCGAACGCCGGGAACAGTATTCAATCCGTAGAGTAGAGAGCCTTCATCAAATCCACCAACCAGTGCGGCATCTACATTCGTTATGGCGCCGGGCGTTTCCATGACGCTTCGGTTGCCTTCATAGCCGGTAACCACAACCTCACCGAGATCACCCTTCAGAGTGTCCGGTTCCTGCTGGGCAAAAAGCTGGGTTGATGTGAATAAGAGAAATAGAAAAAATAGTATTGTTTTGTTGTTCATAGGAACAAATTACAAAGCCTTGTATTAAGATTTAAGAATTGAATACCTTATAACAACTTTTAATTCCTTCTGTAGGATTTTAGTTTTAATTAATTGATAAGAAATGTGGCTTAGTCATTCCGTGACGAAAGCCGGAATCTAGATGGTGATAAACCCTAAATAGTTACCTTATCAAATATTCAAACCTCTGCCTTCGCAGCGGTGACTTTACTGAGGTACCAATTTTAGAAAAATAAACAACAACTACTCCTAAATACTTCCATTTGCAAGATTTAAAGAACGCACCCATTGGGATTTTTGATTCAGGTATTGGCGGACTTACCGTAGCCAAAGCTGTGATTGATGCCCTCCCCAACGAAGATATTATTTATTTCGGAGACACCGCACGGGTTCCCTATGGAATAAAATCAGAGGAAACGGTGCGTGCTTACGCGCTTCAAATCACCAATTTTTTATTAAAGCGCGGCGTGAAAATGATTCTCATTGCCTGCAATACCGTATCGGCGTCCGCCAAAGAAGAAATCATTCAGGCCGCTGGGGATATTCCGGTTTTAGATGTAATTACTGCAGGAACTAAAAACGCTGTTTCTCTGCCAAACCATAAGCATGTTGGAGTTATTGGAACCCTGGGAACAGTGAATTCCCAAGCTTATGTAAAATCAATTCATGCGTATGATCCAACCATAAAAGTTACCCAGCAGGCTTGCCCTATTTTAGTGCCTTTAGCTGAGGAAGGATGGATTGATAATGAAGTGGCCATTCAAACCCTACACCATTATCTGGATGATTTTGATGACAGCGGAATTCAATCTCTTATTTTGGGATGTACACACTATCCCCTTTTTAAAGATGTGATTCCAAAAGTTCTTAAAAATGGAAATATCGAAATCATTGACTCAGCTGAATCCATTGCAGAATCGGCGAAAGTAAAACTGGATGGTTTAGGAATCTTAAACGAAGACGGCGGCGATTTCCAATGTTTTGTAAGTGATAGACCCCAGCGTTTTCATGAACTGGCAGAACGGTTTTTAGGAAGGACTCTGAACAGTGTTGAGGTTGTCTCTCTAGATAAATAGGAATCTAACGGGTTAATCTTCTGGCCTTAAAGCCTCCAGCCCACTAAATAGAAAAACCGCCGGAGCATTCCAGTTTATGGTAATTTCATTAGTAGAATAACTGCACCAGTTATCTAAAAAGGCCAGCGCCGGCAGTTTGCTTGGATACATCTCCTCCCCACAATCCTGATTCATATTCCGTGGATTAGGTCCACCTGAAACCAAGCCCGGTACCGGTTCTTCTATTCCATCAGCCTCAGAGGGCCGGTGATGGATATTCATCACCCGTTTATCACCGTAGCCTGTAATGTAGCTGTAACCAGTAGGATTAACCCCCAGCAAATAATCCGCAACATGAAGAGCTGCGTCATAATATTTTTCATCTCCGGTTATTTGATAAGCTTGAAGAATAGCCATTCCCACATTTCCTGCATGACCGTTAGATCCCCACATGAAGTAACTATCATCATGACCAAAAGGTGAGCGATATGGGGCCGTTTCCGAAGCTGATACATGAGTATCAACCATTTCCATTAATTTCTCAATCAACCCCTTTTGATTCAGATTTAAATCGGAGTTTTTTGAATGGTGAACAAGAGAATAGAGACCTAATGCCCGAACATCATTCCAATCCGGGATTGAGAATTGCTCAGACTTCCACCCCGATTCAGAGTAGTATGATTTATCTCCGGTAGTAATATACAGCTCAGCGCCAGCCCAAAATTTCTCATCAGAAGCATTTCTGTCTCCATAAGCTCCAGTAACAATATCTGGTTCATATTGTTGGTTCATACTATTTTGCCTGTAAAGAACATCGGGATTTTTCTCAGCCCACAGCCACGCTTTTTTTGCTGCAGTTAATGCCGAGTCTGCAAAAGCCGGTTCATAATCTTTGTATACCCTTGCAGCCTGAGCCATCATCGCTGCAAAGTCGAGTGTGGCAGGAGTGTTTTTCATTACCGCGTAACGCTGACTATTAGCGTTTTCCGGCATTACGGCTCCCTCAAAATTTGCCGTGGTAAGCTTATGATATACCCCTCCGTCTTCCGGATCCTGCATCGTTATCAGCCAGCGAAGATTCCAAAGTGCCTCATCCAAAATGTCAGGAATGTGATTTCCGCTTTCAGGAATATTAAGTCTCTGTTTTTTGAAATAGTCTGGAAACTGTTCAAAAGAAAACAGCAACGTATAAGTACTGATCCCCGAGTTAACCACATACTTGTTGTAGTCACCAGCATCATACCATCCCTTAGGAGATGAAAATATGACGCCTTCGGGACGGCTCTCGGTTGCAGCTGACGCATGGATCATTATGTTCTGATCCGGGTGACCTTCCGCGCGTGCCCATTTACCAGCAAACTCTTCATCAAGTGGCGTAGAAGCCCGCATGAAATAGTAGGCTTTAAGCACCGCATCGGTAACATTTTCAAATACTTCGTTGCCAATCACAAATTCATGGGAAGTCGCTCCGCCTTCAACCTCAAGAACATATGTACCGGGCTCTTTGAAATCTGAAAAATCAGCAATCTTGATCTCTTCCCCTGATGGTATATTTAACCCGCCTTCTTCCAGCTCACCCGTAAACCTGACTTCTCCACTTGTTGCTTCTTTTATGTAAAAAACCGAGGCTTCAATTTCCGGAGTTACGGATATTTTAGGGAGATCCGGATAGTATCCAAGCTGATTGACTTTAGGGAGTGGAGTTTGTGCAACTGCTAATCCTGAGTAGATTCCTAAGAATGCCAGTATCAGAAAACCTTTAACCTTTTCCATAGTTATTTGATAAGAAGCATTTTTTTAGTGGCTGTGAGCCCTTCACTTTGAATCTTATAGATATAAACACCACTTGCGAGCCCTGCCGCATCAAAAGTGACTGTGTGTGTTCCTGCCGGTTTCATCCCTTCTACTAATGTTTTAATCAACCGGCCACTGGCATCAAAAACTTCCAGCTTGGTGAAAGAAGCGCCGGCAAGGTTAAACTCAATTTGAGTAGTAGGATTAAAAGGATTTGGATAGTTCTGTTTGAGCTCAAAAGTGTTAGGGTTTAAAGACTCGCCTTCAGTCCCCACAGATATTGAAATAAGAAGCGGTTCAGATTCTCTAAAAATAGTGGGATCATCGCTATCCTGAATTCGAATGTATAAAGTATCCGCAGGCGGATTTTCAGGAATACTAAATCTAAAATAGAAGTCTTCATTTGGCTCTAAGCCTGCTTCAATGAGTGTTGGTTCTTCCTGATTTGCGAATCGGTAATACAAATCCACGCTATCCACCAGAAAGGTATTCCAGCCCAAATACAATCTTTTTCCGGGTTCGTTACCATTAGGCGTATCGACCGAAATGCCGGTGACCGATCTCCCGGGGGTAATTTTGATAATGGCCGACTGAGCCCAGTTTTCAGCATCAGAAGAATCTTCAATTCTGAATAAAATAGAATCTCCCTTTGCATCCGGGACTTCAAAACCTTCATAACTTCCTACGGAGGCATTGACTCCGGACACAATCTCAGTATACTCGTCATCCGAAAAGATTTTATAGGAGATATCTACTGTATTGACATCACTAGCTGTCCATTCCAGTGTTATTTCAGATCCGGCATCATAAAGAGAATCTGACCCAGGACCCGTAACTGAAATCGTTTTTGTTGTGGTGTGAGTATACTCGGGTGTAGTAGCCTCAAAAGCTACTGAGAGATAAATAAAAGGCGAGTTCCAGTAGGTCGTAACTTCATTGGTAGAATAACTGCAGTAATCATCGAGGTAGGCCAATGCGGCTAATGATGAGTTATAAGCTCCTACTCCACAATCCTGACTTTGATTATTGGGATTTGCTCCGCCAGCCACCCATCCCGGAGTAGGTTCGGTAATGTTATCTGCTTCTGATTGACGATGATGAATGTTCATTGGAGTTTGTTCGCCAAATCCCGTCACGTAGCTATATCCAATTCCATTCCTTCCCAATAAATAATCCATAACATGGAGTGCGCTATTGTAGTATTGGTCTTGCCCGGTTGTTTGATAAAGCATAAACAAAGCCATTCCCAGATTTCCTGCTCCACCGTTTGAGCCCCAGTTAAACTGCCAAGACTCAATTCCAAAAGGTGAACGATAGGGTGAATTATTTCCACTACTTACATACCAACTAAATCCAGTTTGCAGTGCTTGTTTCATTGAAGCGGTGTCAGCTAAACCAACACTGGTTAGGTTTTGGCGATGATGTAATAATGAAAAAAGTCCCAGAGCCTGAACATTTCCCCATCCGGAATTACCAACATTGCTCCAGCCTCCGTCATTGTAATAATCATCATTTTGTGTAGTGATGTAAAGCTCAGAAGCTGCCCAAAACCATTCATCAGAAAAATTACCGTCTCCATAAGCTCCGGTTCCAATATCAGGATCATGGGCTGAATTCATGGCTCCCTGATTGTACTCCATATTTGGGTTTGCTTCAGCCCAGGCCCAGGCACTTTCGGCTGCAGCTAACGCTGAGTCAGCAAAGTCGGGCAGAAAAGGCTCATATACACGAGCAGCCTGAGCCATTACAGCGGCAAAGTCGAGTGTGGCTGCTGTTCCCTTTTGAACAACGTACCGATCGGCAGTTGCCTGAGATGGCATTACGGTGCCCTGGAAGTTGGCGTGTGTCAGTTTATTGTAAACTCCCCCATCGTCTGGATCTTGCATGGTAAACAGCCACCGAAGGGCAAAGGCTGCTTCGTCCAGAACATCAGGGACGTTATCACCACTTTCGGGGATATTCAGATCCTGATCATTGAAATATTCTGGAAACTGCTCGTAAGCAAAAAGCATGTGGTTGATACTGGAAGAAATAGGAACTACATATTTGTTGAAATCACCTGCATCATACCATCCACCCGGCGAAGAAATCCTTGACCCTGCCGGCCGATTATCTGTAGCAGCTGAAGGATGTATAATTACCTGATTATCCGGATGTCCGGCTGCTCTCGCCCATTCGCCTGCATACTCTTCCGTTAGAGGAACAGAGGCACGATTAAAGTATAAAGCCTTTGTTAATCCTTTTGATAGCTCACCAAATACATTATTCTCAATGCTGAATGGATACGATTTCCCTCCTCCGTCTGCATATAAAACATACTCGCCTGGAGTTTTAAAATCTGAAAAGTCCGCAACCTTAACTTGCTCTCCCGACAGAGAGTAATTTCTGCTTACACTAAATTCTCCCTGATATACAACGGTTCCATCTGTCGCATTTCGAATGTGAAAGCTTGTTGAGGATGAAGGTGAAATAGCAACTTTCGGAGCTTCAGGATAAAACCCTAATTGATTGAGCTTTACCATGTTATTTGCAGACTGGGAAAAAGCAGCTACCGAAAACAAAAATGTGAAAGCGATGGTCAGCTTTAATGCGGTCCTGATATTCATCTCGATTTACTTGAAGTTAGGCTGATATATTGCTCCTTGGTAAGAAGAAGCTATATGAATATGAATAATATCCGCCTATTAATCCATTGAGAAGAATTTTCATGAGAGCTATCGCACCTCAGAAACACACTTCCTGTAACCTAAGTATTATTAGCATTTAATCCTTATTTACGGCGACTTTATAAAGCCATATCATGAAACAGATTACGGCACCAACTCCAAGTAGATTTGTGAGCCATGCTAAACCTTCCGGCATAATTCGCAACGCATCCGTGCTTTCAAATAGTGCAAATGGAATGGCAAGTACAATACCGATCAGTGCTTCACCGGTTATCAATCCTGAAGAAAACAGTAAGCCTTTACGCTCGGCTCCGGTTTCTGCTTCTTCCGGGCTTTCACCGCTTGCAATTGCTCTATTTCGAACAACTTTTGCAGCTCCCCATGCAATCATCCCGCCTAAGAAAATAGGGACTGAAAGCTCAACGGGTAAGTAGATACCCACAGCAACGGCAAGCACAGGAGTTCTGAATTCAGATTCTTTACGTTTCAACACTTCATCCAGTATAATGATAGCTACGGCAATTAAGCCCCCGATGATGATCATACCCCATTCCAGATTTTGGGCAAAAACACCCTCAGCTACAGACTGCATCAACGTAGCTTGTGGAGCGGTCAGCATTTCTGCTGGGTTCATCCCTTCGCGGGGAAATACGCCTCCAAGACCATAGGCATTGAAAAGTAAACTCAAAATCGGGGCGATTACCAAAGCGGCAGCAACTACACCAACTACCTGCATAATCTGTTGTTTGTAAGGAGTAGCTCCTACTATTTGTCCGGCCTTTAAATCCTGAAGATTATCTCCAGCTAAAGCAGCGGCACAAGCAATCATCGCTCCCACAATAATGGCTGCAGCGGCGGCAGTAGTTGCTTTGTCCATATCGGCGGTAAAATCGACCTGTCCGCCAAGAATAGCCAGCAAGCATAATGAAGTGGCCAATACGGTAGCTATGGTAACTCCGGAAATCGGATTATTGGATGACCCCACCAAACCAGCCATATATCCGGCAACTGACGAGAATAGAAATCCTGCAAATAATGAAAAGACCACTCCAAATGTGATGGCCGTCCAGTAAGCGCCGCTGCTCACCGCCAGGTGTTCAATATCAATCACAAACATAAACACAATGAAGATGGGAATGGCCAGGCCAATAATACCCCAAATCACAATGTTAATAGGAGTATCCATTTCTGTTCTTGGGATGTTTCCACCTCCATCACTATTTAACTCTTTTACAGCTGCCATGGACGACTTGATACCATCAACCAGTGGTTTTGCCAAAGAAATGAGTGCCCAGACTCCACCAACAACCATAGCGCCAACACCGAGGTAACGGATTTTTTGACTCCAGATCGCCAAGGCGGCATCGTATCCTTCCGCAGCCCCCACAATAGCCGATATCTCTTCCGGACTTGTAACCGCCATATAGATCGGGATTCCGAACAGCCAGGAAATCAATCCCCCGGCAAAAATAAGCACCGCAATATTCAACCCTACGATATACCCGACCGCCAGCAGGGCCACCGATAAATCACTCCCAAAACCAAAGATGGACTTTCCGGCTTTTACCGAACCGCCAACAGAACCCGCAAAAATCTTTAAACCTGTTTGACTGAGTTTAAACAAAGCCGCCGCAATACCGGCTTGAATAATCGTCTTTATTCCTGCTCCACCTTCTGTCCCGGCTTTCAAAACCTCACCGGTAGCTACACCTTCCGGAAACTGAAGATCACTTTCTACAATTAAAGCCCGCCGAAGTGGGATGGTAAATAGCACTCCTAAAATCCCTCCAAACATAGCAATAGCGGCCGTTTCCAAAAAAGGAAAGTCGAGCCAGTATTTAAGTAGAATCAGCGCCGGAAGGGTAAATATCACTCCTGCCGCCAGTGATTCCCCGGCAGAGGCTGCCGTCTGAACAATGTTGTTTTCCAAAATATTGGATTCTTTGAACAACCTTAAAACCGCCATAGAAATAACTGCAGCCGGAATTGAGGCTGAAACCGTCATCCCAACTTTAAGCCCCAAATAGGCATTGGCACCGGCCAGAATTGCGGATAACAAAAAGCCAAGTATTACAGCTTTTACGGTGATTTGTGGCAGATCGTCATCTGCAGAAACAAAGGGGGTGAACTCTTTCTTACTCATCGCAATAATTAGGTTTTAGAATTGGAGTTGGACTAAGATAACACCAAAGTTCAATCTGGCAAGTAAAATAAACTTTCGGTTGTTAGTTTTCAGTCGGTTGATAAGGTCCATAAACAGCATCTCGAAAATCCTTATGAATGGTTCCTGCAAATGGAAAAACTTGAACGAAAAGCACTGCCGTCAACTCATTAACCGGATCTACCCAAAATAAAGTAGAAGCTGCTCCATCCCAGAAAAACTCCCCGACGGTTCCCATATTTTCTTCAGCCGATTGTGGTGGAGCAACCCGTACGGCAAAATCAATCCCGAAGCCAACCTGCCCTTTGCTTGGCAGCCAAAGCCGCTCAGTCACCTCTTCAGAAAGCTGATTGGTTGCCATGAGTTTAACCGTTTCCGGTTTCAGAATTTGCACTCCGTCCAGAGTACCTTCATTTACCAGCATTTGGGTGAAGGTCATGTAATCATCAAGTGTTGAAGCCAGTCCCCAGCCACCCGGTGTAAGCGGCCACTTTTGGGTATACATCGAGTGGGCAGCAATATCAGGAATTTGTTCCAGCTCCCCTTCCTGATTTCGCTGGAAAAGAGAAGACATCCGATCACGATCTTCTTCGGGGACAAAATAGCGCGTCTCATTCATTCCCAAAGGATCCAATACATTTTCCCGAACATAGTCTTGAAAAGTTTCGCCGGAGAGAACTTCAACGAGTCTGGCCTGCACATCAACCGAAGGGCCATAGTACCACTCTTCGCCGGGGTGGAATTCCAAAGGCAGTGAAGCCTGTTTTTCAGCAAATTCTTTAAGCGTATTTTCCCGATTTAGTGGCTGAGCATCCTGTAACAATCGGCCAATATATAAGTGATTTCCATCGTTGGCGAAACCAGAAGTATGCCGTGTTATATCCCGAACGGTTAAAGGCCTTTTGGGCTCAAGCAAAATAGGATTGCCTTCATCGTCCATGCCTTCAAAAACCTTTACGTCTCTAAATTCCGGCAGGTAATCAGAAAGCGGATCATCCAACTCAAATTTGCCCTGCTCATATTGCTGCATCAATGCCGTGCCGGTGATAGGTTTTGTCATTGAAAAGATAACCGCTATGGATTCCCGGCTCATCGGGATGTCTTCTCTTCGGTCTGCATGGCCAAAAGCCCCAAAGTAAACCTCTTCCCCATCTTCATATATAAGAGCAGAAGCACCTGCTACACGGTTTGAATCCACAAAACTTTGAAGAGCTTTGTCAATTCTATTACCAGTCTGTGAATCAACAATTCTTTCAGTTTTGGTAGTAGTACAGGCTACAGCTGCAATCATCGTCATTGCAATTAATAGAGTTGAAATCCGCATTGTGAAAAAGTTTGGTTAGCTGTTGTTGCACATAGAGTAAGGGAAAGAAAAATAATTAACTAATCGAAATAGCTTGGGTTTTTAGGTTTTTGTTTTGAAGTAACCTCGTGAAATTTCGCATATGCAGACAACAAAAATTCTAATCCTAACTTATATGTCTCTTTTATACTATCCCGATTGTCGTACAGGTAACCACCAATGACTCAACAATTCTTATGAACAAACTCATTTTACTTCTTGGCCTCATAATTGGCTCGCTTTCAATTACGGATTCTCCTGTATCGTTAGCTCACGAAAATGAAACTACCCCTGTTTTTAATATAGAGGATTACAGCTGGCTGGTCGGTTCCTGGACCGGAGATGGATTTGGCGGAATTTCTCAGGAAACGTGGTCTGAACCTGTAAATGGAACTATGATGGGCATGTATCGCCATATCAAAGATGGCGAACTGGTGTTTTATGAATTTCTGTTGCTTGATGAAACCGGCATCCGACTCAAACATTTCAACCCTGACCTAACCGGCTGGGAAGAAAAAGACGATATGACTTCCTTCGAAATGATCAGCTTTTCCAAAGACAGGATTGAAATGAAAGGGCTGACTTTTGAAAAGAAGTCTGATACGGAGATGACTATTTCTCTGAAGATGAGACGCGCCGGTGAAATCACTACTGAGGTTTTTAATATGAAGCGGGATTAATATCACTTCTTCAACAAATCACGAATCTCAGTCAATAACACTTCTTCTTTTGAAGGCTCAACAGGCTTAGGGGCCGGCTTCTCTTCTTCTTTTTTCATAAATTGATTGTAAGCCTTCACCACCATAAAGATTGCTGCAGAAGTAATTAAAAAGGTGATAATGGTATTAATAAAAGCCCCGTAATTGATGGTAATTGCTTGAAGTGTTCCATCTTCCAGTGTGCGCTCGGCAATGGTGAGTTTGAGATTTGCAAAATCTACTCCGGCTATAAAATATCCTACGGGAGGCATGATGATGTCATTCACAAATGACTTCACGATAGCACCAAAGTAGGTAGCCATGATAAGCCCCACCGCAAGTTCTATGACATTTCCTCGAGAGACAAACTTCTTAAACTCTTGTATCAAATCTTTCATTACTTCTTGATGAATTAGTATTTCTTTCAATATCCCCAATGTTAAGCGGGAGCACAATCATTCAATATTCAGTATTGAATGTTCAATGTTCGATATTCAACCCCGCTTTTCTTGCATCTTCTTAACGGTAGAGAGTACCATTTTTCGGGGAGCCAATGGAATCAGATATTCCAGTTGAATTTTCAAACTCAGATCATTGATGGCAATTAGCTTTCCCTTCATCATCGCTTCATAGCCTACTTCAGCCACCGACCGGGAAGTGGCGGCGTTTTTAAATAAATCTGTTCCTTCTAAATCAGCTTCTTCAGCAAATTCTGTTTCTACGGGTCCCGGGCACAAGGCTGTGCAGGTGACATCGGTATCCATCAGCTCACCGGCAATGCCCTGACTCAATGAAACAACGTAAGCTTTGGTTGCATAGTAAACGGCTTGAAGCGGTCCGGGGAGTAATCCCGCGGTACTCGCTACATTTAAAATCCTGCCGCTGTTTCGCTCAACCATCCATGGTAAAAATAATCGGGTAAGTTTTGTCAAAGCCTTAATATTCAAATCTATCATCCGCTGCTGATACTCGTCATCCTGCTCGTGAAAATATCCATGACCGCCAAAACCGGCATTATTAATCAGGTATTCTACATTAATTCCTTCTCTCTTGATCTCCTCATGAATTTCCTCACAAGCATTTTCAGCAATCAGATCTTTAGCAATAACCTTTACTTTTACACTATATTTGGCCTCCAGCTCTGTTTTCAATTCCTTGAGTTCATGATCGCGCCGGGCAACAATAATTAAATCGCTCCCTTTTTCAGCATGAATAGTGGCGAGATCTCTTCCAATTCCGCTGGATGCTCCGGTGATAAGTGCTGCTTTTTGCATGTGTGATTTTTGGGGGATTATTGTCTTTAATTGATGAATCTTTATAAAGGAAGGTTTTTTTAGCCTCTTTATCTAATCTCCTTTACCTTTCAGCTAACGCTTATTTCAAAACAAACATTTAGATTTAGCCTATGAAAACCATTGCTCAGCTTACTTACATTCCTTTATCAGAAGAAGATCCTCGTGAAAAAGTTCAAGACTTGCTCGAACATCTGGCTCAATATGATGTTGAAATTGAGGTAGGCTATTTGTCAACTACGGTAATTGGGGCTCCGAAAACTATTTTTGAGATTATCGAAGATCTCTACGACACCATGTCTCTGGAAAGTGAGAAGTTCCGTTTTCATATAGAATTGCTTAGTCCTGAGAAATAGGTTTTAGGGGCAAGGTGTAAGGTTTTAGTTTCATTAGTCATCCTGAGGATACCTCCGAAGGATCTGCAAAAGTTAGACACGTGAAGATTCTTCGCTATCGCTCTGAATGACTTAACTAAAACCTTGTCCCTACCCCCTATAAAAGTTTTGAAGCCAGGTTCGCCAGATCAGAGCGCTCTCCTTTTTCAAGGTTGATGTGCGCATATAGCTCATTGTTGTGCATTCGATCTACCAGATAACTCAGCCCGTTACTTTGGGCATCCAGGTAAGGCGTATCAATCTGGAAGATGTCTCCTGTAAAGACCACTTTCGTATTCTGTCCTGCTCTAGTAATAATGGTTTTGACCTCATGTGGAGTCAGGTTTTGAGCCTCATCAATAATAAAAATCACATTTGAGAGACTCCTCCCTCTAATGTAAGCCAAAGGCACAATCCGGAGTTTGTCCGTTTGCAGCATCTCGTCAATTTTCTTGAACTGCTTGCTGGTTTCTTTGTACTGATTTTTGATATAGCTCAGGTTATCCCAAAGCGGCTGCATGTAAGGATCTATTTTAGCATTTGCATCCCCGGGCAGAAATCCAATGTCTTTATTGCTCAACGGAACAATCGGCCGTGCCAGATAAATTTGTTTGAAGTTACTTCGCTGCTCAAGCGCGCTGGCAAGTGCTAACAATGTTTTCCCGGTTCCAGCTGCACCGGTTATGGTACTGCATAAAATGTTAGGGTTTTGAAGGGCATGCATCGCAAAAGTCTGCTCTGCATTTTTGGGCTGAATGCCATATGCATTCGTTTTTTCCACCACTTCCACATGCTTACTCTTAGCATTATACCAGCCCAGCGCAGACGACCCGTGGCTTTTCATGATGTAGTAGTGATTGCAAAGAGGGTCGCCTTCCATCAGGTCAGCAGGTTTAATTTTCCCTTTCTCATAAAACTTACTGATCACCGAAGGATCTTCGATTTCGAGCGTTGTCTTCCCCTTGTACAAATGCTCAATATCCTGAATCCGAATCGTTTCATAATCTTCTGATTCCAGATTCAGTGCACGGGCTTTCAGCCTTAGATTGATATCCTTGGAAACTAAAATAACCTTTTGATTGGGGTTTTCTTCTTTGAGGTGAAGAGCGGCGTTGATAATGCGATGATCATTCTTATCCGAACCGTACACTTTGGTGGCATCCAAAGAGTTCTTGCCGTTGGTGATAACCCGAAGTTTTCCGTGCGACCGGCCATTCATTGGAATCCAGTCCTGAAGCATATTGTCATCCGATATACCATCCAAGTACCGGATAAATTCCCGAGCATGTAGATTAATTACGTTGTTTCCTTTTTTAAAAGTATCCAGCTCTTCAAGAACTGTGATGGGAATTGCTACATCATTTTTCTCAAAGTTTCTAACTGCTTCATAGTCATATAAAAGAACGGAAGTGTCGAGGACGAAGATCTTCTTAGATTTCTTCTTAGGCATAGATGAGATGGTTTAATTAGTCTTGCCAGTGTACCAGCCATTTGTCTGTAGTCGATGATTGAAAAGAACGGCTCTCGAAATAAAGCTAAAGCCCAACCCATATGCAACGGGTGGAAAAGATTTAATCCAATTTTAATGGGGAGGTTTTTGAGGATCTTGATATGGTGATTAGGTGATATAGTATTCCCACCATATCACCTAATCACTTTATCACTCAAACACCACAGAGCAATACTTACCGCCACCCCCGCATTCAAACTCTCAACCTTATCCTGTCCGGGAGCCGATTCTATCCTGACTTTCTTTCTTCCCGAGTTCAATAAATTCGGGCTGATTCCATTTCCCTCATTCCCCACAACAATAATCGTTTTTTCTGCGGGTTGAACCGATCCGAGCTTCACACTATCCGCTCCGCCATCCAGCAGCAGGACTTCCCATCCTGATTTTTCCAGCTCTCCAAAAACACCTTCTAGCTCTCCACTGAACACCGGAATACTCCCCGTTGCCCCGGCCGTACTTCGAACTACTTTCGGGTGATACACATCCACACTCCCCTTTCCGGCAACTAAAGCCTTTGCTCCAAACCAGGCCGCTGTTCGCAAAATCGTACCCATATTTCCAGGGTCTTGAATAGCATCCGTAGCAACAATTATTCCGGAATCGCCGGCCAATTTCTCAGGCTGAATTTCTTCCGGCATCTTACACAGTGCCAAAACCCCTTGTGGACTTTCTGTATCAGCCACCTCAAACAATACATCCTCTTCTATCAAAACACTGAAAGCTGTCAGCTGATCGCTGATCGCTTTCCCATCAAGCACAAATATAGTCTCCACTTCCACCAGGCCATTTTCAACAACCTGCTCAACCGCCCGCTCCCCTTCAACTACAAACCGCTGTTCTTTTTCGCGGTACTTTTTGCGTCCGAGTTTGCGAAGTAATTTTATCTCATTGTTAGATGCTTTTCTCATACATCAAGAATACAGAACTCAGGATTCAGAATACAGTAATTAAAGTGAGGTTTGACTGCTGTATTCTGACACCTGACTTACCTATCTTCACCAAAAAACAACAGATAAATTATCGTTATGGAGTTTCTGAAGGCATTAGGCATCGAAGGCATCAATCCCGGAACTAGTACGGGGCGCAAACATCATGAAAGCAAAAACACGATCAGCAGTTTTACCCCTACTGATGGAAAGAAAATTGCGACCGTTGGTGTAACAACCCGCGAGCAATATGACAGTGTCGTAGAAGAAGCACAAAAGGCTTTTGAAGTATGGCGTGAAATGCCGGCTCCACAACGCGGCGAGATTGTCCGGCAGATCGGGGACAAACTTCGCGAATTCAAGGAGCCGCTTGGGAAACTGGTCACCTACGAAATGGGTAAAATCTATCAGGAAGGTCTGGGCGAAGTTCAGGAAATGATTGATATCTGTGATTTTTCAGTCGGTCAGTCCCGAATGCTTTACGGGAATACCATGCATAGCGAGCGTCCTCAACACCGTATGTATGAGCAATGGCACCCCCTTGGGATTGTGGGCATCATTTCGGCATTCAACTTCCCGGTTGCTGTGTGGAGCTGGAATGCTATGCTTGCTGCTGTCTGTGGCAACGTGATGATCTGGAAAGGCTCCGAAAAGACGCCATTGTGCGGAGTTGCGGTTCAAAAAATTGTTGCTAAAGTTCTGAAAGAAAATGACCTCCCTGAAGGTATTTTCAACTTGGTTACCGGAGACCGGGAAGTCGGCGAATGGATGACTGAAGACAGTCGTATTCCATTGATTTCAGCAACAGGCTCCATCAGAATGGGTAAAGAAGTCGCCAAAACTGTGGGCGGTCGATTAGGAAAAACCATTCTCGAATTGGGCGGAAATAACGCCATCATCATCTCCGAAAATGCCGATCTTGAGATGGCTATTCGAGCAACCGTCTTTGGTGCGGTAGGAACTTGTGGTCAGCGCTGCACCAGCACCCGCCGGCTGATTATACACGAATCGGTGTACGATCAGGTGAAAGAACGGCTGCTCAGTATCTATGAGAATATAACTATTGGTGATCCTCTGGATGAAAGCACTTTGGTCGGACCTATGATCGATCAGGCTGCAGTGGATCAGATGCAGAAGGCACTTAAAGAAATCGCTAAAGAAGGCGGAACGGTAATCACCGGCGGCGAGCCTCTTGATGAAGATGGGTTTTATGTAAAGCCGGCTATCGCTGAAGTGGAGAATCATTACGACATCGTTCAGGAAGAGACTTTTGCTCCTATCCTCTATCTCATCAAATACAAAACCATGGATGAAGCGATGAAATATCACAATGGTGTGAAGCAGGGACTAAGCTCCGCCATGTTTACCCTGAATATGCGTGAAGCTGAAAATTTCCTGAGTGCCCATGGCTCTGACTGTGGAATTGCCAACATCAACATTGGAACAAGCGGTGCTGAGATTGGTGGTGCTTTTGGAGGCGAAAAAGAAACCGGTGGCGGACGTGAATCCGGCTCCGATGCCTGGAAAGCATACATGCGCCGACAAACCAACACCATGAACTGGGGCGATTCGTTGCCGTTAGCTCAGGGTATCGACTTTGATGTTTAGGGCTTAGTCACAACCCAAATTATCAAATATTGTCATCCCGAGTGCAAAGTAAAGAATAAAGGATTATGAGCTTGAACACGAGGGATCTCAAGTTCTAAATTACATCCTAATACAAACTTTGAGATCCTTCGCGAAAACCAACTTTGGCCTATTTGTTCATTTAAGCGCTCAGGATGACATTCTTGTCCCTTAAATAGTATTTATGATAAACGAAGCGCAAAAATTAATCACCCACTTCGACCTTCAGGAACACCCTGAAGGCGGCTATTTCAAAGAAACCTATCGTAGTGAGGGTGAAATTCCGGAGGGAGTTCTTCCCGAAGAATTTGAAGGAGATCGAAATTATTCCACCGGTATCTACTTTCTCCTCACTTCCGATGCTTTTTCAGCTTTCCATAAAATCTACCAGGATGAAATGTGGCACTTTTATCAGGGTTCGTCGCTTACCATTCATATGATTAGTCCCGATGGTAAATATTCAAAGCAGGTTATTGGGTTGAACTTTGATGAGGGTGAGCTTCCTCAATTCACAGTTCCTAAAGAATACTGGTTTGCCGCGGAAGTGAATGAGCCTGACAGCTATACCTTTGTGGGATGCACGGTCTCACCCGGCTTTGATTTTCGGGATTTTGAGTTGGCGGAAAAAGATGCACTAACCAACCTTTATTCTAACCATTCAAAAATTATCGGAAGACTTACACGAAGCTAAACCCTCGTAATTCAAAAAGTACTCCTAGCCCAACTTTAGCCTTAATCATCCAAAGGACGGGCATTTTGTTTTTGATTCTGTTTTTCGGATAATAGAGTTAATGCTAAACCAAATGATCTGATTATGAATAAGTTTCTTCTCTTTCTCCGTGGATGTGCACTTGGTATTTTATTCTTCGGTATCATTCTTTTCTTTTCAGATGGTGGCCTTCTTGGTGAAAAATCCTTAAGCCACATCCTTGCGATTATTGGTGGCATTCTTCTTTTCGGTTATAGCTCTATGAAATTTCCGGAAGAGTTTTGGAAAGCTTGGCTTCCTAAAAAAGAAGCTTAGGCTTCAATTTTCTATTCAGCTGGTTAGCTCTTCAACAAATTCAGCTTGCTCGGGTATCATTTCACAGCTTAACAGAGCCTGATATCAAGATAAGTGGTAGGTATAGAATCAGAAATCACGCTATACAAAAAATTTCATCCAGCCAAGTGTTACAAATAGTAGTATGAGGCGATAGGTTTGAATCAGGGGTATGAAAGCGGCATTTAGTAAAATAACTTTCCCTGCTTTTTTCCATAGACTACCCGCAAAAAAGTCACGGTACAGAAAAAACGCATAGATATTAAGGATTAAAAGCAACGTAACTGATAAGCTCATCTCAGATATCAAATCCATCATTCCCGAAATCTCAAATTGTGTTGAAATCAATAAGTACGTTCCGGGTAGCACGGAGCACAAAATAAAAACCAGAAAAGCACTCAATACTAAGTTGTAATTAATATGATGCAGGAATGGCTTTTTCTCCCTTAAGCTCAGGTTCAGTATCCATGTAGCTCCTGAAAAAAGTAAAGGAATGAGAACCAGCAATGCCTTTGAAAGTATCTGAGTCAGCTCATCATATTCTACAGCAAATTCAGTATAGTTCAAACCAGATGCCGCAATGAATGAGTCAATAAAACCTTTGGTGTATTCGCTGTAAGGAAGCCGATTCAGCTGAGTATCTAATGAAGTTTTAAAGGTATCTACGGCTGGAAATATAAAGTAAAAGGCATTGGCAAGAATGAAAACCTTGATAGGTGAAAGATATTTTTTTCGTGCTCCGGATAAATACTCAGTCACATATTGATGTGGCTTAATAAGAAAAGCTTTAAAGGTATTCAGGAAGCTGTTTTCAAAATTGAGCCAGCCACTTAAAAATTCATTGAATAGAACGGTGACTTTATGATCTTTCTCAGATAGCTTCCGCTGCCCACATTGTGGACAATATGAGGTATTAAATGGCTCATAACCACAGTTTGGGCATTTTTCAATATCGACCAATTCCGCCATGGCCGACTATATAACTTTTTCAATCCTTTGGAGCAACTCCTCCGCAAAAGATTTCTGCTCCGGTTTCATAAACACGCTCCTCAAAATAGTGACCTGCTCCGAATCCACTTCATATTCCGGATGCAGCCGATGAAAAGTATCCGCCTGTATTTTATATAGCGAAAGGTAAAACGACTGCTCTCTCATCCCCGCATCAAACACCTCTTTTGACTTCGCTGAAATCTCTGATGTCGAACTTACATTGGCTGGGAAATATCCTAAGATATCTAATTCCGGTTTTTTGAAAGCCTTCAGCTTTTCGCTCTTTTCCAGCAATTCGTACATATTCCGAGCCGCTTGCAAGCACTTTTTAAGAACCGGTCCAAAACCCTCTTCTTCCTTTAAAGGAAACATCTGTAGCGTTGCCCAAAAAGCTACGGCTGCAGCTCCGGCTCTTGAACATTCCAGACTTATCTCCCCTAAGTGTAAATCATCGGAGGTAAAATAGGTGTATGGCGAATCGTGTTTATAAAACTTCCCAACAGCCGGATCTTTAAATAGTACACATCCACAACCATAAGGCTGCAATCCATGTTTATGAGGGTCCACAACTATGCTGTCGGCTTCCTCCATCAACCTCCAGGAAGTACCATCAATGATATCTGAATCCTTTAGCGCTCGGAAAAAACCGCCATAAGCCGCATCAATATGAATTCGAATTCCGTGTTCCTTTGCCCAGGGTAAAATCTGATCCAGCGGTTCAACTTCTCCCAGTCCGGTAGTTCCAAGCGTTACAACTATAGTCCCAATTTCTTTTGGGTTGATGGCATCGAGATCAAACTGACCATTTTCTTGAACCGGCACTTTCAATCCTTCAACCCGCAAAACGCCACACATTCGTCCATGGGTGTAATGAGAGTTTTCGGAAAAGGCGATTTTCTTCTTTGGATGAGATTCTCGTGCTACCCAAAGGGCTTCAAGGTTTGCAATGGTACCGCTGGCTGTTAAATGCCCAAGAAAACTATCTCCATATCCAAAGAAATTAGCTAATTCAGCGACCGCCTCTTTTTCCATCTCTGAAGATGGCGGACCACCATCCAGCGCGTGGTTATTGGGATTGATGGACATCGCCATAGCATAAGCCGCCCAGGTTAGTGGGTGTGGTGGCTTCAGCATTTGCCCGGCATAAACCGGATGATGAAAAGGGAAATTACATTTCAGGCGCTGGACCAATCTGCTGAAAACTTGCTCGACTTTTTCATCAGAAATAGAAAGCGTGGGATCTGTTTCCCACGCTCCAAAAGAGTTTTTCCATTCTGAGATTTGACTCAGAGCTTGATCTAATTTCTTTTTCGAAGATTCATCCATTAGTAAAGATTTACAGAAACACCGGCAGAAAGCACTTGTTTGAGCTGCACTTCGCTTGAAAAGTCATTGTCATACCGAAGCTCAAATTGGAAAGAAGCACTTACCACATTATTGATTTGTCCGACCAGCTCATTTCCCCAGGCTACGTCCGTCTCGCTAATGGGAATCAAGAAGTTCGTAAAAGTCTCAAGGCTGCTGGAATACAAAATATTTTCAGCAATCGCTTTCTCGAAATTAATACCGGTCGTCAAACCACCCTCACCCCTAAAATTATCGCCTTGATTCAGTCCATAATTTGGAGCCAGCTCGCCATCACTGATTATTGTTTGTTTCAGTCCAAGACCTGCCTCAAAAATAAAACTCTGGGTGGGTGCATACGCTAAACCAATTCCTTCATTGAAATAACCAGGCGCCATGAAATTTGAGATAAGAGAGTCACCACCGGCCACTTTGGCATCGTAATTAAAACCTCGGTCAAACTGGGTTTTAAAGCCTATTACACCATATGCAGAAAGCGTACCATCCTCTTCAAATGTATAGGTAAATCGATTTCGAATAGAAATAAGATCATCAGTCTTACGAACACCATCACCATTAATGCGTGCTTGTCCGTACTTTAGATTAGTTCGGAACCCATAGGCGAACTTTCCATCCCGAAAAAGGAGAGTAAATACTGAAGATCCTGTTCCACTTACTGAGCTTACCCCACCCTGAGACCAGTTACTATAGGCCGCTTGTGACCCATTAAGGCTGGCTACCCATTGTTGTTCCCATCCATTTAAGGTATCAGGAATTGACACTGTTTGAGCTGATGTACCGGTCGCTATAAAAAGTGCAACGATTAATGATAAAATTGATTTAATCTTAGAATCCATCTTGTTCATTTAGTATTTATTGGTTTTTAAATAATATTGCTTGATCCAGACTTCCATCTTTCAGCATTACTTCAATATGCTCGCCTAGCTTTGTAGGTAATGTAAGACCTGTTAAATCGGTTCTTAAAGGATACTTTCGATGTCCGCGATCCAACAGGGCCGCAATTTCGATACTGGTTGGTTCATATACATTGCAAACTGCAGAAAGAGCCCGGAACATTGTTTTACCTGAAAAAATCACATCATCAACAAGCAGCACAAATGTATCGTTGCAGTCTGGCAGGTTATTCTGTGAAGTACTTCCCTGAACATCATATCTATGAACAGTGATTTTTGTTTCCATCAGCTTTTGGAGTTGCTCAACCAAGAGTTGTGCCGTCGCCTCTCCACGCTCATTAATCCCAATTACAATAAGCTCATTTTCACTTTCCTTACTTAAGCGTTCCCATGTTTGAATCGCCATTCGTTTAATTGAGCGCTCTATTCGGGCACGATCCATTAAAACAATCTGCTTTTTCATATCCTCTATTTAGATTTCACTCCAAGGTAGCGTTTTCTGCACTTAGTGTTAAAAATATCAAAAAAATTAGGGTGAATTTCTTACATTAACAGTGTTAACCTAAACCTTAAAAAGAGAGATTTATGAAACGATTAATTGGAACCGTATTGGTTGGTGCTACTGCCTTTGCAGGTGGTGTTATTTCAGGACTTCTGCTAACACCAAAAAGCGGAAAGGTGAATCGCCGCTGGATTAGTATGCAAGGCAAAGAAACTAAAGACTGGCTGGAAGAAAAAGGCCGGAAGTTTAAACAAGAAAATGAGCACCGCATTGATAATTTTTCCAAAGGCGTTAAGAAGACCCTGAAAGATGCTGTTCCCAATCTCTATGAAGCCACTGAAAACCTTCACTTTTCTGAAGAAGAAGGGATTGAAGAAATAACACAGCATGGATAGTACCGGCTTTCAACATTCTGAAGCCTTCCTGCAGTGGATTTGGGAAAACCTGCTATTCGACTTTAGCCGGTTGGAAACCACTGATGGAAAACAAATACAGATTCTCGATCAGGGGAAATTGAATAATTCCGATGGTCCGGATTTCAAACGTGCCGCCATTGAAATTGACGGGTTAACCTGGCACGGGGATATTGAAATACATACTCAAAGTGAGCATTGGAATTCCCATGGGCACCATAATGATCCAAATTTTGATGCCGTCATACTGCATGTTGTTACAGATTACAGTGCCTCACCGGTTCAAACTCAAAATGGCAGCACTCCGAGTACCCTGAACCTATTGCCCTATCTTTCTCAGGAATTGCATCTTTTCTTAAAGAGTTTTGCCAGCCCTTCAGAACTGCCCTGCAGCTCAGGGCTCCATTTTATTTCCGAAGATGCTTTTTATGCTCAGATTGAGAAAGCTCATCATGAGTACTTTGAAAAAAAGTCCAATGACTTTATCCGATTTTATGATCCCAACCTGACACCATCCAAAGCCTGGAAACACGCTCTTGTTATTTCTCTCTGGGATGGGCTTGGGATTTCACACAACCGTGAACCAATGCAAACTACTGCAAAAGAGTTACTTGAAACGTGGGATGGACTCTCTGTTGAAGATGGGATTAAGATTGCTTTACAGATTGCCGGGCTCTCAGCTACTGATGCAAATACAGATTCACTTTTAGACTGGAGTTACAAATCAGTAAGACCGGCAAACCACCCAATAAAAAGAATTGAACAAGCCACATCAATCAGTCAGTTTATTTTAAACCAACCGTTTGAAGATTTTCTCACAAAAGACGCTCCTGATTTATGGAATAGCTGGCATCAAAAGTCCTCACTTAAAAATTCCGGACGCATGAAAATCCTCTATGGAACAGTTTTTTTACCGGCTCTATATATGCTTGGGAAATTGTTCGCATCTCATGCGTTAGCTGATGCTTCACTCTCAACATGGAAACATTTAAAAACACCAATACCACCAACTTTACTAAAAAAGTACACCTCACTAAATGTCGGCAACCCCGCTTATCGCAAAAAATTAGGCGCTGTTCACCAATTAAAAACCTATTGCGAGGCTTCTAGGTGCTCTGAATGTTTTGTACTAAAAAAAGCGATTCAGTCTTGATTGCTTTTAAAGTGATTTCTATCTTTGGAGTCTGTCAATGACACGTATTGCCCGGTCGTCTAATGGCAGGACACCTGGTTTTGGTCCAGGCAGTGGGGGTTCGAATCCTCCCCGGGCAACAATTAATACAAAGGATGACTGTTAAGCCATCCTTTTTGTTTATAAATCACTGATTCGATTTTAAACAATTTGTATGTAAACCTGAACTGAAGGCGCTCAAAGTGGACACACCTCTGGCGATTTTTTCCGGTACAAGTAACCCGGCTTTAGCAAGAGCAATTGCTGAAGAATATGGTACATCACTTGGTGATGTAACTATTAAGAAATTTTCGGATGGAGAACAGTACGTTAAGTACGAGCAAAGCATTCGGGGCGAAGATATTTTTGTAATACAATCTACTCCCCCTCCCGGTGATAACATTATTGAGTTATTGCTTTTGTTGGATGCCGCAAAACGAGCTTCAGTGAAGAGGGTTACAGCAGTAATTCCATATTTTGGCTATGCCCGCCAAGATCGCAAAGATCAGCCCCGGGTTTCAATAGGTTCAAAATTAATGGCAAACTTGCTGGTTAAAGCTGGCGCTGACCGAATCTTAACCATGGATTTGCACGCTGCTCAGATACAAGGATTTTTTGATATCCCGCTCGACCATTTATATGCGAGCCGGGCTTTTATTGATCACTTTACCTCGAATCCAATCGATAATTTGGTTGTGGTAGCTCCGGATGTAGGCAGTCTGAAAATGTCTCGTGCTTACTCCAAGAAGTTAGGAGCTAGTCTTGCTTTTATAGATAAAAGAAGACCTAAACCCAATCAATCCGAGATCATGAATTTGATTGGCGAGGTCGAAGGAAAGAATGTGTTAATTGTCGATGATTTGATCGACACCGCCGGAACGTTGACTAATGCAGCAGCTGCTTTGAAAGAAAGAGGTGCTTTAAACATTATTGCAATTTGTACACACCCGATTTTGTCGGGTCCGGCATTTCAGCGAATCGAAGATTCGCCCATTGACGAGTTGTTGGTAACAGATACAGTTCAGCTTCGCCAGCCTTCAGATAAGATTAAGGTGTTGAGCATTGCGAATATTTTTGCTGAAGCTATACAACGCATACATACTAACGACACTATCAGTGCACTGTTTGATAATTAATGATTAAGGTAAACGCATTATGGCATACCCAGAATTAGTAAAACTTGAAGGAAAAGTAAGAGATACCAGCAAACAAGCTAATAAAGCTCTCAGGGAAGAATTACGTGTTCCTGCTGTTCTCTATGGTCCCGAAGTTGAAGAAAACGTTCATTTCTCTATTGACGAGTTAGAGCTTGAGAAAATTTTACGCAAGCCTCAAACCAAGCTACAAGAACTTGTTGTTGACGGAAAAACCTACAAAACCCTTCTGAAAAGAACCGAATATGATCCTGTTACAGATCGTCCACTCCATGCTGACTTTTATGTATTGGCTGACGATCAAAAAGTAACACTCCGTGTTCCTATCAAAATTTCAGGAAATGCTAAAGGAGTTGTAGAAAACGGTGGCCGTGTATTTAAGCCAATGAATTTCATTCGTATCCGTGTTCTTCCAGCTGATATCCCTGCAGAATTTGAAATTGATATTTCACCTCTTGAAATTGGACAGTCATTCCATATTTCTGACTTAGAACTCGATGGTATTATTCCATTGGATGATCTAAGCCGAACTATCGTGACTATACGTCCTCCTAAAGGTGCTGACTTCCTCGAAAATCTTGTTGCAGGTATTGCTGATGAGACTGAAGAAGAAGCTGTTGCTGAAGGTGAAGAACTTGCTGAAGGCGAAGAATTGGCCGAAGGTGAAGAAGCTGCTGAAGGCGAAGAAGGTGCTGATTCTGAAGACAAAACAGAAGAATAGCATTCTCTTTTAATACGGAGAACCGAAACGTGATCCCCGCTTGATATGCCCCTTATTGTTGGACTAGGAAATATCGGGCAAGAATATGATGGGACACGTCACAACATAGGATTTGAAATTGTTGACGCAATCGCTGAAACTCTTTCCACAACATTTGGCCCAGGTAATGGGCCTTTTGTGGTTGCAGAGGGAAGGCACAGAGGGCGGAATGTAGTGCTTATAAAGCCAACTACTTATATGAATAAGAGTGGAGTCGCGGTACGAAAAGCTCTCTCTGAGTACAAAACTGATATAAGAGACTGCCTTATTGTTTACGACGATCTTAACCTGGATGTCGGGGATGTCCGGTTAAAATCTCAGGGCAGTGCAGGAGGCCATAACGGAATCTCCAGCATTATTGACCTTTTAGGCACTCGAGAATTTCCCCGATTGCGTTTTGGGATAGGAAATGATTTCCCCCGGGGCCGTCAGGTTGATTTTGTACTTTCGCCTTTTAACAATTCAGACCAAAAATATTTAGAAGAGGGCATTCAAAATGCCCATGATGCCTCCCTTTATTTTGCTCGGGAAGGAATCAACAAAACGATGAACAACTTTAATTAATGAATGCCGCCAGTGTTAACCTGTTGGCGCATCAAACATAAACTAACGTAACGGGAAACAATGCAAACTATAGTCTATTTAATACCGGTCGCCGGAGTCTTAGCGCTTCTGTACACCATATTCAAGTCATCTTGGGTATCTAAGCAGGAAATTGGAACAGAACGCATGGAACGTATCAGCAAGAGTATTGCGAGTGGCGCAATGGCTTTCCTAAAGGCTGAATATCGTGTTCTTGCCATTTTTGTTTTTGTAGTAGCTATCATACTTGGTTTAAGTGCTGATCCAACAACCTCAAGCTGGATGGTCGCCATCTCTTTTATTGTTGGTGCCATTTGTTCAGGATTGGCCGGATTTATTGGAATGAAAGTAGCAACCAAAGCAAATGTAAGAACAACTCAGGCAGCCCGTACCAGCCTTGGTAAAGGTCTTGAAGTTGCTTTTGCCGGTGGTTCTGTAATGGGATTAGCCGTTGTTGGCCTTGGTGTTCTTGGCTTAAGTTTGTTGTTTATCATTTTCGGAATGCATTTTGGACTTGAAGGAGCCGGTGCTGTTAACAAGGTATTAGCCGTTGTAACAGGATTTTCTTTTGGTGCTTCTTCTATCGCTCTTTTTGCTCGGGTAGGCGGCGGTATTTATACCAAAGCAGCTGATGTTGGTGCCGACCTTGTTGGTAAAGTTGAAGCAGGTATTCCTGAAGATCACCCCCTAAACCCTGCTACAATTGCAGATAACGTAGGTGATAACGTTGGCGATGTTGCCGGAATGGGTGCTGACCTTTTCGAATCTTATGTAGGTTCTATTATAGGTACAATGGTATTGGGTGCTGCTTTTATCGCAGGCGCCACCGTTGATGGAGCCGCTTGGGCTGATTCCTTTAACGGACTTTCTGCTGTAATTCTCCCTCTTGTACTTGCAGGTGTAGGAATCTTGACTTCCATTTTCGGAACCTTCTTTGTACGTGTTAAAGATGGTGGTGACCCGCAAAAAGCATTGAATCTTGGTGAATTCCTTTCTGCTTTTATTATGCTTGTAGCGTCCTTTTTCATTATCACCTGGATGCTTCCTGAAACATGGATGTTCAACGGTGAAACATATAACAGTACCGGAGTTTTCTGGGCTACTATATTTGGACTTGCTGCAGGACTTGGCATTGGCTTAATCACTGAGCATTACACTGGAACCGGAACTAAGCCGGTTTGGTCTATTGTAAAGCAGTCTGTAACCGGATCTGCAACAAACATCATCGCCGGATTAGGCGTTGGTATGATTTCAACTGCTATTCCTATTCTTATTATTGCAGTGGCAATTATCGGAGCTTACGAATTTGCAGGTCTTTACGGTATTGCAATTGCCGCAGTTGGAATGCTTTCAAATACTGGTATTCAGTTAGCAGTTGATGCATACGGACCAATTTCTGATAACGCCGGTGGTATAGCTGAAATGGCTGAATTAGAGCCGGAAGTACGTGAGCGTACTGACAAGCTGGATGCTGTTGGTAACACGACTGCAGCAATCGGTAAGGGTTTTGCAATTGGTTCTGCTGCCTTGACAGCTCTTGCTCTTTTTGCAGCTTTCATTACAGCATTTGAGGCTGTAAACCCTGGAGTAGAAGTGATTATTAGTGTTACTAATCCCTCCGTAATGGCTGCATTATTTGTTGGAGCAATGTTACCATTCTTATTCTCTGCACTTTCAATGAATGCCGTAGGCCGTGCAGCGATGAGTATGATCGAAGAAGTTCGCCGTCAGTTCCGCGATATTCCTGAATTGACAAAAGCTCTTGCTGCGATGAACAAAAACGAAGGCAAGAAATTAGCTGAATGGTCTGACGAAGATCGTACTACTTTTGAAGCTGCTGATGGAAAAGCTGAATACGAAAAATGTGTTGAGATCTCTACACAAGCATCTATTCGCGAGATGGTAGTTCCCGGACTATTAGCTGTAATTGTTCCCGTACTTTTCGGCTTTGTTCCTGGACTTATCAGTGACAGCCCAACACTTGGTGCTGAAATGCTTGGTGGACTTCTTGCTGGTGTAACTTCTGCAGGTGTTCTTATGGCTCTATTCCAGTCTAACGCTGGTGGTGCATGGGATAACGCTAAGAAAATGATTGAAGAGGGCGTAACCATCGACGGCGTTGAGTACGGCAAAGGCTCTGAGCCTCATAAAGCCGGTGTTGTAGGTGATACAGTTGGAGATCCTTTCAAGGATACTTCAGGTCCTTCGCTTAACATCTTGCTTAAGCTGATGTCAGTTGTTGCACTTGTTATTGCAACCATGATTTAAGCTTAGAAAGCACTTATTTTAAAGCCTCGCACATAAACTTATGTGCGGGGCTTTTTTGTTAGTTGAATCCATTACCTTTATTAGGTCATCCTGAGCATACTTACGAAGGATCTTCAAATACCTTTTTCAATGGTGAGGCAATATTATACTCGTGAAGATTCTTCGGCAGTAGCCTCAGAATGACTCAATTTGAAAAAACTTATCATTATGCCAAACACCGATATCTTCAAACTATTCTTCCACCACGACCAGCGACTGGATAAACTGGCGGACCGAAATGCGAACAAGAAGACCAATGAGATGGAATCGACACTCGCTGATTTCATGAAGCCGGATCCCACCTATTCTAAGTTTTACCTGACAGGTACTGATTTAGGAAAGGAACAATTCGGGCTAAACCGGATCTCCGGTTATCAAAAAGTGATTGATGCTTTAGAGAAAGCCTTCTCTAAGAAGAACGTATTTACTCAAGAAGGCAAGGTTGAATCAATTTCTGAAGCCATAGAAAAGCTCGAGCTTGGAGAAGTCTTTGTACTGACAGATAAGACAGAAATTGGATTGGATATCAAAGACCTTCATATTGATACCAACTCAAATGTAGGTCACCTTAAAGACGAGCTAAAAGAAGCTCTAGAAGATAAATTCATTGTTGTATATAAAGAGCAGGCCAAGAATGGTTTTGATTTACACCTATTCTCAAAGAAGAATATATACACCGATATGTTTTATCCCCTTCAGGAATTAGTCCCTGACAACTTCCGCTTCTTTAGCATTAACGGAAAAAAATTCAGATCCGAACGTCACTTCTATTTCGAAACGTGGACTCTCGACCGACCTCCCCACGGATTTGAAGAGGTATTTAAAGAGTCAGTTCTATAATTCTAAACTATTTATTCGTTAATCGTTATTCGTTAATCGCCCGCTCAACGAATAACGATTATACCATTAACGATCTACGCCTGGAACATCCATCGGCCCGGTGTTCTGCCACCAGAAGGTTGGGAGTTCTTTTTGATTAGGGAATACCTCATCAAGCGTTTCAGCTTCGTACAGATAGCCGTTTTTCATGATGTGAGAGATATCTGATGTGTTTCGAATATTATCCAGTGGATTGCTGTTCAGAATAACCAGATCAGCCAGTTTTCCTTCTTCAATGGAGCCAAGATCATCATCAAGACCAATTCCGTCAGCACCCTGAATAGTGGCTACTTTGAGGATGTCATGCTCAGAAATTCCTCCTGCTGCCATAGCCCATAATTCCCAGTGGTAGCCCAGTCCTTGTAACTGACCGTGACTTCCAACTCCGGCACGTCCGCCTGCTTCAACCAGATCTTTCACGAATACAGCCTGCTCTTCAAAAACATGCTCTTCTTCCATAAACCAACCGGCACCTCTTCTGCGGGTTCTTTCATCCAGATTTTGATGCGGCATAAAACGCTGAAGCTTTGGCTCGTCATGTGGGCGCTCAATTGCATAGAAATAATTCTCTGCCCAAGGTCCGCCGTAAGCCACTAAAAGTGTTGGTGTATAAACCGTTCTTGAGAAAGCTACCAAGTCTATGACATCATCATAAAGCGGGAAAATTGGGAATGAATGCTCATGACCCGGGTAACCATCAATTACCTGAGTCAGGTTTTCTTTGAAATCGAGGGCACCTTCAGTGGTTGGCATCAGCTCCTGCTCTTTGGCAGCCTGAATAATCCACTGGCGCTGCTCACGATTTCCGGCTCCATACATCTTGATGGTTTTGGTGTCGTAATACTTGCTGTATCTTTCCAGAACTTCACGGGCGTGATCCAGATCACTGATGTCTTCACTGCTAAATACGCCGGGACCCGTTGAATAAACGCGAGGACCCATAATTTTTCCACCTACCACTAAATCCTGATAGGTTAATACATCAGTGGTTGCTGTCTGGGGATCTCGAGTCGTAATAACTCCATAAGCAAGGTTCGTTAAATACGACCAGAATTCTCCTCGATGAAGATTTACAGGATGACGAAAGTGAGCATGAGTATCTACAAAACCAGGTACGATAGTTTTGCCATTCATATTCATGACCTCAGCGCCGGACGGAATTTCAACTTCACCCCGAGCACCAACCGCCGTAATTCTATTATTTACGATTACCAGATCTGCGTTCTCAATGATTTCATCACCATTCATCGTGATTACAGTAGCTCCTCTTAGAACCAAGGTTCCTTCCGGAATATCACGATCTGCCATTACAGAGATCTCAATTTCCTGAGGCTGATAGCCTTTATTCTCTTCAGGTTCTTCTTTCTCCTCTTCTTCCATCTCTTCGTCAGATTCTCCCTCTTCTTCAGCTTCCTCTTCCTTAGCCTCCTCCATTTCTTTAGCAGCTTCCACACTATCCTCATAGGCTTCTTCAGCATCGAAATCATAAATTACATGTGCGTTACCAATCGACCAATGCACTTTATTTGCGTCCCAGCTCCATGCAGGAAACTGTCCGCCAATATCAGTAAGCTGCTTACTTGGAAATGAGCTGGAAGACCCTCCTACTCTGATACTCGGAGCATCACCGCCTACTTTTGGCACTGTTACTACAAACAGATCGTTTCGGATCTGTGCCAGTGCCTGATCTCCTTCCGGAGCCATTCGTATCCAAGAGGCGTTACCACCTCCGCTTCGGGAGACTTCAAGAATCTCTTTCTCATCAGTACCATCCCAACGAATAGAAACAAGTCCACCCCAGCTGGAAAGGAAAATTCGGTCATTACCTTTTACAAAATGGGGATTACCTCTGTTGTTAGTAAAAGTGATGAAGTTATTCTCGCTACCATCGGCATCAATCCAGATTAAGTCACTGGTTCCCTGAAAAGCAGAGCGACGGGTTGCATTTCGGAAATCCTGAGGCTGACCCTTGATCAACACAATTCGGCTTCCATCGTTATTCCAAACCGGATCCTGGAAAACACCTTCTTCCTCATTAAGTTGCTGAAGTCGGCGACCATTCGGGCGGACTTTATATAATTTCCCGCTTTCAGGAGTCCACGATACAAATGCAATCCATTCTCCATCAGGTGACCATACCGGCTGTGCCTGAGTTTCATCCAGATCTACTAATTTCTTAGGCTCACCATCCGGCAGAACCATGGTATAAACTTCATTCAATGCAGTAAAAGCGATCTTCTTCCCGTCTGGTGAAGGGACTGCATCCCGAATTTGTGTAATTTCAAACTGCGGAGTGTCTTCGATCGGATAATCGAAATCGAGCTCCGGACCCAGCTCAATAGTCGCCTCAACTGAAAACGGAATCTCAACGGCATCTCCACCATCAATAGGTAGTTTCCAGATTTTGCCACCGTAAGAAGCAACTACATGCTTGTTATCCGGGGTGAATGACATTCCGGGCAGAACATCACGAGAAGCCCGCGACTCCTGATCATCATGCTGTACAGGATAGGCCAGCCAGCTTTCATCACCTGTTTCCAGTTCTCTTTTTACTAAACCGGTATGCTCATCGTGGCGAGATGCATATACCAGCCATTTGCCATCACTTGAAAGTGTTGGCCGGAAAGAAGAACCATATCGGTCAGACTGTACCGTAATTTCACCGGTTTCGCGGTCATAAGTCGCAATCTGATATTGTGGCATGCTGGCGTTATAATTCCAGGTTCCAAAACGACGAGAGAACCAAACATATCTATCGTCTGCTCCAAAAGCTCCTTCCAACATTCTCAGGTTACCAGGCTCATCTGTTAAAGCAACACCGGAACCACCATCCACATGGTACATCCATATTTTGTGGTTACCCGGATCATCTTTAGAAGCAATTACATATTTGCCATCAGGCATCCATTCCGGCGACTGGTATTCATTATCCTTCCCCTTTGTAAGCTGCTCTTTCTCTTCGGTCTCAATGTCATAAATCCAAACACCCTCTCCACCTGAAGCATCAGAAATAAACACGATTTTGTTCCCATCCGGGCTATATCGGGGCTGACTGTCAAACTGCATACCGCTTGTAATCTGTGTCGCTTCTCCACCATTCATAGGTATGGTATAGAGATCACCCAGATAATCAAAAACGATGGTTTGTCCGTCAGGGCTTACATCCAGAGCAATCCACGAACCTTCATCTAAATCAAAAGAAAACTCCCTACCCGGTTCAAGGGGTAAATCGTTGTTCTTTTCTTCTTCGGTGCTGTCGGCATCCGCTTCAGCATCTTGGGCAAAACTGAGCTGCGGCATAATCGCTGCAATCAGAAGCATCATTAAAAATTTCATTCCTTTTGAAAAAAGTTCGTTCAGTTTCATAGTGTTTGTCGCTTTTTGAATTGAGAGGTAGAATCTAAAAAAATTGCGGAACCACCCCAATCGTTTTACAAGTATATACATGTCCTTTGAGAGACATCAAAATCATAAAACCATTCCGATATTGGGATAGAGAAATGTTATCTTCATCAAAAATTTGAAAGTATGACATTTACAGAAAAACTTAGCCAATCCATACAAACAACTAAATCCACCTTATGTGTAGGTTTAGATCCCAATCTGGACCTTATCCCAAGGCCTGTTAAAGATCAATTTAGCAGCCCGGAAGAACAGGTTACGTACTTTTGCAAGTTGGTGATTGACTATACCGCAGAGCATGCGGCGGCTTTCAAACCCAATCTTGCCTTTTTTGAAGCTTTAGGGAGAAATGGCCTGGCTGTTTTTGAGGAAGTGATTGATCACATCCCTACCGAAAAAATTATCATTGCTGATGCAAAGCGGGGCGACATCAGCTCGACGGCCGAGCACTACAAGAAAACTTATTTCGACGAGTTTGATGTGGACGCCATCACCATCAATCCACTTATGGGTTTTGAAACATTGGAGGCATTTTCCAAAAATGAAGAGAAAGGAATGTACGTGCTCGCATTGACATCCAATTCTGGAGCTACTGATTTTCTCAAACAGCCTTTCAAGAACTTTGACTCCATGTCAGAATACATCGCCGATCAGCTTTCCAAAAAATCACGCTTTTCAGATACACATTTAGGCATGGTGATTGGAGCCACGCAAGCCGAAGAAGCTTCTTCCGTTTTAAAATATCACCCCGAAGCTGCACTTTTGATACCGGGAATCGGAGCTCAGGGTGGTTCTATTTCTGAATTAGGAAAAGCACTTAAAAAGCACACTGGAATCCCTTTGATTAACTCCAGTCGAGGTATTATTTATGCCGGGAAAGATGAAGGCGATTGGCCAACCTATGTGGCTGAACAAGCTAAAAATATGAAACAGAAATTACATTCGATTACTCAACAGTATGTCTAAAAGACCCGAAGTTATTGTGTACACCGATGGAGCCTGTAGTGGAAACCCTGGTCCCGGGGGCTGGGGAGCAGTCCTAATTTGGAATGGGACTGAAAAAGAACTCTCCGGCGGTGAAGCCCACACCACTAACAACCGTATGGAGATGCAGGCTGTTATCGAAGCTCTCAAAGCTTTAACTAAACCTTGCCTGGTAAAAATTCACAGCGACAGCGCCCTCATCATCAACGCCTTTACCCAAGGCTGGATCGATAGCTGGATTAAAAGAGGCTGGCGCAAAGCCGACAAAAAACCCGTGGAGAACAAAGAACTCTGGCAAGCCATGCTCGAAGCCATGAAACCCCACAATGTTAAATGGGTTAAGGTGAAAGGGCATTCAGGGATTGAATTGAATGAAAGAGCTGACCAATTAGCAGTCGCAGCTTCGCAGAAATTTTAAATTGGAAATGTTGAATTTTGAATTCGCCTAAAGCCAATTCAAAAATTCATAATCCAAAATTTCCACTTCCTTTCACTCCGACGCAGAGCGTCAGGAGCGAGTCTAATGCTTAGTATCTGAAATAATCCCCAACCCCTTGTTCCGATCGCTCTGCGTCGGAACAAATTCATAATTCAGCATTTCCAATTTCTCAAAGCGAAGCATAAGGCACCATATCCAGATCATCAAACTGACCAAGCTCGGCTTTCATTTTTCCGGTGATGGCAATCATTGCGGCATTATCGGTGCAGTAGCTTATTTTTGGTGAGTATAGCTGAATGCCCATCTCTTCGCCCATTTTTTCGGATTTTTCCCGAAGCACGGAATTCGCTGAAACCCCTCCAGCCAGCACCACAGTTTTCACGCCAGTCTGTTTAATTGCTCTTTTCAACTTCTTAACCAGTACTTCAGCAATCGCAAAGGACACGCTGGCACAAATGTCATTTTTATGCTCTTCAATCCAATCTTCTTCTTTATCCTGAAGATAATAGAGCACGCTTGTTTTTAATCCTGAAAAACTAAAATCCAACCCTTCCTGCAATAGCGCTTGAGGAAATTTGTGGAATTTTGGATCACCATCTTTCGCCAGTTTATCCATATGTGGTCCGGCCGGATAAGGGAGCCCTAATAACTTTCCGATTTTATCGAAGGCTTCTCCGGCAGCATCATCTCTGGTCTTTCCGATAATTTCGTGCTCAAAGGCGGACTTCACATGAACCAGCTGTGTATGTCCACCCGACACCGTTAGTGCCAGCAGCGGGAACTCAGGGCTGTGATCAATGAAATTAGCATAGATATGCGCATCCATATGATTGATTCCGATCAACGGTATGTCTCTCGAAAGTGCGAGTCCTTTGGCAAAGCAGGTTCCAACCAATAAAGACCCGAGCAAACCAGGTCCCTGCGTTACGGCAATAGCACCCATTTCCTCTAAAGAAACATCAGCTTCTTCAAGGGCTTGCTGTACCGTTTGCGTAATTGTTTTTTGATGAGCCCGTGAAGCTAACTCCGGCACTACGCCTCCAAATTTGAGGTGTATAGACTGCGAAGCGATGATATTTGATTTTATACCATCGGCTGTTAAAACTGCCACTGAGGTGTCGTCACAAGAGGACTCAATTCCGAGAATATTCATACTTCAAAGATAAGAACATTGGGCTTGAAAGACATGCGTAATGGACCGCTGATTTTGCGGATTTGATGAAAAGTCACAGATTGGGGATATAGAACCTAAATCAAACCAAACATTCAGCCTATTTCAGATCCTGAATCAAGTTCAGGATGACAACGCTGGAAAATCCTACACACCCTTTAATCCTATAATCATGGTTCAAAGCTGGAACCTTGATTATAGGATTACCAGGATCTAATAAGCTCAATTAAAAACCCTCCAAGGGTTCAGAACCCTTGGAGGGTTTGGCAAATTTTAAACAAAAAAATCCCGCCTCGGAAAACCGAAACGGGATTTAATCTTGTCTTCGAGTAAGTGAGTTAAGTCTTACTTCTTATCTTCGTCGTCAACTACTTCGTAATCTGCATCTACGGCATCATCGCCTTCGTCAGACTCTTCGGAAGCTTCTGCTCCGTTTGCTGCGCCCGCTGCACCTTCCGGTCCCGCAGCGCCGCCTGCGGCAGCTTCTTCCTGAGTAGCTTTATAGATTTCTTCAGAAGCACCGGACCATGCCTGATTAACAGCTTCAATCGCTGAATCAATCTCGTCCATGTTTTCTTCTTTGTGTGCTTTCTCAAGGGTTTCAAGAGCATCTTCGATGGCTTTCTTATTGTCATCGGAGATCTTGTCGCCATATTCGTCAAGCTGCTTACGGGTAGAGAATACCAGACTGTCTGCCTGATTCAATTTCTCAACACGCTCTTTGATTGCTTTGTCTTCTTCTGCGTGCTCTTCGGCAGCTTGCTTCATTTTTTCGATTTCCTCATCAGATAGTCCTGAAGAAGATTCGATTCTAATACTTTGCTCTTTTCCGGTTCCTTTATCTTGTGCTTTAATGTTCAGCACACCGTTTGCATCAATATCGAAAGTTACTTCGATTTGAGGCACTCCGCGTGGAGCCGGTGGAATTCCGTCTAAGTGGAAACGGCCAAGCGTTCTGTTGTCCTGTGCTTTGGCACGTTCACCCTGCAACACGTGAATTTCTACGCTAGACTGATTTGCAGCCGCTGTAGAGAATGTCTGTGACTTGCTGGTTGGGATCGTGCTGTTGGCTTCAATTACCTGGGTCATAACACCACCTAAGGTTTCAATACCTAAAGTAAGCGGAGTTACATCCAGAAGAACAACGTCTTCTACATCACCTGACATTACACCACCCTGAATGGCAGCACCGACGGCTACAACTTCATCAGGATTTACGCCTTTACTTGGGTCTTTGCCAAAGAATTCTTTTACAGCTTCCTGAATTTTCGGAATACGTGTTGATCCACCAACTAAGATTACCTGGTCGATTTCATCTTTTCCAAGACCGGCATCTTTCATAGCCAGTTTACAAGGATCGATAGATCGTTTTACAAGGTCATCTACCAATTGCTCAAATTTTGCACGGCTTAGATCAATATTCAGGTGCTTAGGTCCTGAATCTGTAGCCGTTACAAATGGCAGGTTGATATTCGTTTTTTGTGAACTTGAAAGCTCAATCTTAGCTTTTTCAGCAGCATCTTTCAATCGCTGCATAGCCATTGGATCTTTTCGAAGATCAATACCTTCATCCTTCTTGAACTCATCGGCTAAGAAGTTGATGATTCGCTGATCGAAGTCATCACCACCAAGGTGAGTATCACCGTGAGTTGACTTAACTTCAAATACACCGTCGCCAAGCTCAAGAACAGATACATCAAATGTACCTCCACCTAAGTCATATACTACAATGGTTTGGTCTTCATCTTTCTTATCCAAGCCATATGCAAGAGAAGCTGCTGTTGGCTCATTGATGATACGCTTCACTTCAAGTCCGGCAATTTTTCCGGCTTCCTGAGTTGCTTTACGCTGCGCATCGTTGAAATAAGCTGGAACGGTAATTACCGCTTCCGTTACTTTTTCGCCGAGGTATTCTTCAGCAGTTTGCTTCATCTTTTGAAGCACCATTGCTGAGATCTCCTGCGGTGCATACATGCGATCTTCAATTTTAACACGAGCAGTATTATCATCTGCTTTGTCAATTGTATAAGAAACCTGTTCGGTTTCATCTTTTACTTCATCGTACATGCGCCCCATGAAGCGTTTTACGGAAGCAACGGTTTTTTCCGGATTAGTGATTGCCTGACGTTTTGCAGGAGCACCAACAAGTCGCTCACCATCTTTGGTGAAAGCAACTACAGATGGAGTTGTTCTTCCACCCTCACTATTCTGAATTACAACCGGCTCGCCACCTTCCATTACGGCAACGCATGAGTTCGTAGTTCCTAAGTCAATTCCTATGATTTTTCCCATTGGTCTAAATCTGAGTTATGTTTGTTTGTTTTAATATTTTTTCTATTTGTGATATGGTGATAAAGTGGTTTGGTGAGTTTGCTTGTTCAGAACTTTAATGCCTCTGAATACAATTTAAACTTGTCAAACAGGTGCTTTGTGTTTAATACCACATCCATCACCATATCACCTAATCACTTTATCACTCTACTTAACCGGAATGGACTGTGAGTCCTTCAACGCCTCCGATTTGGGCATCCCTATTGTCAGTACGCCATTCCTGAAGCTTGCCGACACTTCGGCTGCATTCACATTTTGCGGAACCGCAAACGCACGGGCAAAAGCTCCGCGACGACGTTCCTGACGCTTAAATTCTTCTCCATCACCAGCGATGATTTCACGCTCACCTTTAACAGTCAGCACATTGTTCTTGAGAGAGATCCCAATTTCTTTCTTGGACAATCCCGGCAGATCCAGCAGAATTTTAAATTCTTCTTCACTTTCTACAATGTCGCAATCGGGAGCAAAGTCTTTATCTTCGTTGGCCAGCGGCACTACCTTTTCTACAAACTGCTGAATATCCTTTCCCAGCTTGGAGAGGTGTCGCTCAATTTCAATACCAAATTCTGTGAAGTCTCCCATATGCGTGATGGTTTGTTCTTGTTCACGAGTATTAAAGCAATAGCAATGCCAATTGGGTAGGGGAGAAAGAAAACTGACGTATTGACGGACGTATTGTCAGAAGTGAGAGTTGAATGTTGATAAAGTGATAGGCTTGCCTTCCTATAAGCTTATGTTCCTTTAAAGTAATCGTTCAAGCGTCCGCTTGCGCTAGTTCTGGGTTTAAACTTTAACACGTCAACACACTGTCACATTGATACTTTAGCAAGGTCTTCCCAAAAGCTGGGATAGGAAACAGCCGCGCTTTCAGCATCTTTGATGATGCACTCATTTTGAGCTTTGAGTGATAATACCGCTGAAGCCATAGCAATGCGATGGTCGTGGAAAGATTCAAACTTGGCGGACTTGAAACTAAAATCTGGATTCCCGTGGATGATTAGCCCGTCTTCTTTTTCTTCGAAATCTGCGCCTACAGCTTTCAACATTTTAGACATAGCCATGATACGATCCGTTTCTTTATGACGAAGTTCTTCCGCACCGGCAATCTCTGAGGTACCTTCAGCATATAACATCGCAACGGCAATTACCGGAAGTTCATCAATGCAGTTGGGGATGATTTTCGGGTCAATATTAACCGCTTTTAAATCGGAACCTTTAACAATAACATCTCCCGCAGGTTCAGCCCCTTCCATTCGTTCATTTTCTATGGTGATATCAGCCCCCATTTCCCCCAGAATATCCAATAAAGCATTTCGGGTTGGGTTCAATCCTACATTTTCAATCTTGATTTCAGCATCTTTTTGAATGGCCGCTGCCACTAACCAAAATGCCGCTGCTGAAAAGTCACCAGGTATCGTATAGCTTTGATTTGGAACCTCATCAGCAAGGCTTGCAGATATAATTTTCCGGTCATGAACGATCTTCTGATCTAAATCCAACAAGCGTTCTGTGTGATCACGGCTTGGAAGTATTTCAATAACCTGAGTTAGTTCTTCCCCAAATAACCCCGCCAACAGCACGCATGATTTAAGCTGCGCACTGGGAATAGGCAACTCAAACTTCATGGGTTTCAGCGCCTCATTTCTGTTGATAAAAAGTGGAGCATAGGCACTGTTTCGAGCCAAAATATGGGCTCCCATTTTTTCGAGCGGATTTATGATACGTGTCATCGTTCGTCCACAAAGTGACTCATCACCCACCAGCTTCGCCGAAACTCCTGCACCAACCAATACTCCCGAAAGCAGCCTCATAGCTGTACCTGAGTTCCCGCAATCTAAATCCTTAGCCGGCTCTTGAATTCCTTCTCGCCCGGTTCCTTTAATGATGAGCTTACCGTTCTCTTCTTTTACTTCCGCCCCAAGCTGCTGAACACAACTCAATGTACTTTGGGGGTCCTGAGCCTGAGAATAATTTCCAACTTCAGAAATACCATCATGCAATAAAGAAAAGATGGCAGCACGTTGAGAAATAGATTTGTCAGGAGGAAGAGTGAGTTCGCCTCTCAGTGAAGAGGCCGGAGCAACGGTTTTTATCATTTATCTAAAATATATTGATATAAGTCATTTCTAAAACGACATAGAATACAAATTTTTTAACCAAGTCATCGCGAGGAGTCTCTTTGTGTAAACTCGAGCTTTCCAGTGTTCCGACGCAGCGATCTCCCTGATTTATTTGGGATATCGATTCTGGGAGATTGCTTCAGGCTGTGCGTTGCAGCATCCTTCGCAATGACCGTCTTTACGGAATCATGAATCAGTTTGGTTTAGCAACGTCTGGGCTTTTTTCTCAGCATCGGTACCCGGATAGGTATTTACGATAGAATTAAGGATCGTCATTGCTTCTCCTCTATTCCCTAAGCGGATGTGACATTCTGCACTGCTGAACATAGCCTCAGAAACCCAATAATCAAAAGCTTCAAATAACACTTTTACTTTGGAGTATTCCTGAATAGCCTCATTATATTCTTCTTCTCTTTGGTGAATGTCACCCAGATAGAACTGGGCTTCTGCCCCAATTTCAGTAGTACTTCGTTCAGCAACGGGAAAAAACAGGTCGCGGGCTTCTTCAAAATTACCGTTCTTAATGGCAACCTTGCCCAATCCTACTTTTGCCGCTTCATTGTTGGCGTTTACTTGTAATGCCGAGTCATACTCTTCTTTGGCCTGATCAACTTTGTCTTGAGCGAGGCTCGCATTCCCCATTCCAACATAGGCCTCCTGTCGAAATCGCGGTGCGGACTCTAACAATTGATTGTAATTAGCATGAGAAAGCTCATATTCGCCTCTCTCAAAATTCAAAGTTCCTAAGGAAGTCAATGCAGATGAAGCAAGATCATCCCCGGGAAACTCACTTACAATAGTTTCATAAGCACCGATGGCATTATCAATTTGACCAAGCTGTCGGTAGGCTTCTCCAAGGTTGGAATATGCTTCTGGCATCAGCGATTCGGAATTGGTTACCCGCAGATACTGTCGAAATTCTTTAACAGCATTTTCGTAATCACCGGACTGAAAAACATTTAGAGCTTGTCGATACCGAAGCTGATCAGCCGTAGAACTCGTTGGGTTATCACTAAGGAAATCTTCCAGAATTACCGAACTGCTGTCAGATCTGCCGGACGATAATTGAGCATATTGAATTCCATTGATAGCCTCGATGATGTAATTACTTTTAGGGTATTCATCCAACACCTTCTGATAGGCTGCAACGGCTCGCTCATACTCTCCCGCATTGTAATAAGCATCTCCAATATTGTACTGAGATCGGGCGGCCCAGTCGGTTCCCGGATATTTGTCAATTACGGTCTGGAATTCTTCAATTGCCTGAGAATAGTTATTCGTATTCAGATATATATAAGCGATGTTGTACTGAGCCTGCTCACGCAGTCGGCTAAAAGGATAAATTCGGAGTGTTTTACGGAAATTGGAAACGGCTTCGAAAGTTCGTCCGGCTCGGTAATAACTGTTCGCAACCTGAAACATGGCATAATCCCCACCGGGCTCTGCTCCAATAGCTTTGTTGTAGCTTGCGATCGCATCTCTGTATTGGCCTAAGGCGTAGTAAGCATCCCCGATCCTGAGCTGTACATCTGTGTCGTAAGGGAAAAGAGCTATTGAAGGCGCTTCGTAGTTATTGAGAAAATCTCCTAAAGGACCAACCGCATTATCATATTGCCCCATCTGAAAATAACTCCAGCCAAGGGAATATAAAGCTGCCCCCATCATGTCACTGTCGGGATAGTTATCTGTATAAATTTTAAATCGCTGTGCTGCACTGCTGAACTGGTTCATCTTGTAATGACTGTCAGCACTCCAGAAGAGAGCCTCCCTTCCAACATCAGAATTCGGAGTTTCTGCATAAACAGCTTCAAAAATGGGTTGTGCTTGCTGATAAGCCTGATTACGGTATAATATCCAGGCTTTTTGGAAACGTGCCTGCCGCTTTAGCGCCGGATCGATGTCGGCTACTTTTTCAGCTTCGTCAAAAGCCTGAGTAGCACGTGTATATTCTGCATTCGCAAAAAAGGCTTCACCCAACATGGTATAAACCTTGCCCGGTTCTTCCAGATCAACATCACTTCGCACTAAATCCAGAAGAACTTCAATAGCTTCCCCATATAAAGAAGCCTGAAAAGCAGATACTGACCATTCATAGTAAGCTTTTTCTACCCACAGCCCGGAATCATATCGCTCACCAAATTCACGAAAAGAGTTAATCGATTTACCGTATTGCCCGCCCAGCTTTTCGTTTACTGCTTTATAATATTGAGCCTTCCGAGCAATTTCATCATCGCCAACTGCTGCTTTTCCAAAAGATTCAGCCGCCCAGTGATAAATTTCCTGTTTGTTGTAAACCCACCCTAAACCATAGTGAGCAATGCGTTCCTGAGGCGTACCTTTTGTCATGTTGATATAACGCAGGTACGATCTCGAAGCGACGTCATATCTGCCGAGATAATTCTGACTTTCCGCAATCAGGAATACTGCTTTATTCTGAGATTCTCCATCCAGGTAAGGCAGAGCGCTGTTTAAAGTCTCAATAGCTTCCTCATACTTGGCCTGCATGTAGTAAGACTCACCAAGCGCCGTACCAACCTGCCGTGTGATTGGGTTATTCGGGTATCGCTCCTTTAAAACTTCAAATGCAATGGACGAGGCATTATACTGCTGCTGGGTTAAATACAACCGGCCACGAGCATACAGTGCTTTTGGCGCCCATTCTGAATCCGGGAAATCATTCGCTAATTCCATGAAATAAACCCGCGAGTCAGAGTAATCTCCATTTTCAGCAGCGGCTTCAGCAATCCAATATTTGGTTTTAGCCGATTGTGAATCCGTCATCCAGGAAGAAATGGCTTGCTGGTAATAAGTAATGGCCTCTTCATATTGGCCATTATCCGTAAAACGGTGAGCAATATCTTTAAGCAAAATTTCCGACAAATCACTTCCGGGATAGTTTATAACAAACTTTTTGTAATAAGACTCAATGTTAGCCGAGTCTACTGCCGTATTTGAACGGGCTACATAGAAGTCAGAAGAAACCCGAAGATCATGTTGTGGGTAGGTTGAGCTGAATTCTTGAAAGTGCTCAGTAGCTTCTTCAAAAAAGCCATTTTCATACAGATCAAGGGCTGTATTATATAGGCGGGTTTGTGGTGATTGAATATCCTGAGCTGAAATCAGGTTCACCAAAAAAAGGGTTATAAGAAAAGTAAGAAGGCTGCTTTTAGGGACGAAGTGCATGAACTCGTCAGGATAAATAGGGTTAATAGTTACTTCTTATATGTCAAGATAGCGAATAAGTTCATCAGCACGGTCAGAAAAATTCCCTTCCAGCACCTCACTATTGGCTTCGGAGGTAATTGTGTATCCAAAACGTCGTAATCCTGCGCTTACTACTGAGGAGTCTTCGAGGTTTAATTTGAAGGATACCCGATAGGATGGATTTTTAGCATTGGGCTGCTGAACAGCAATACCCAAAATTTTAGCTCCTTCCAATTCGATAATGCGGACAAGATCTGACAAGCTGAAATCAACCTGATCTAATTCCACCGTTATCACCGAGCCAAAACTAGAAAGGTTAAAGATATCGCCCAGCGCACTGAGGACATCTCGCTTTTTGATCATGCCCTGGAATTCCATTGATTCTGTGGTTACAGGCAAAATGAATAATTCCTGAGCCAGCATAATCCGGGAAGCCTCAAACAAATGCTGGTTGTGGGGCACATAAACAGGATCATCTAATTCTATCTCAGATAATGGCGCTTCTTCGTCTACGACTTCAATGAGTTTTTCAAGCGATGCCATACCAACCACACGGTCATTACTATCTACTACCGCAAATTTTGTGGTATGAAGTAAATCGATCTTCATCAGAGCAGTAGCTACGCTATCTTCTAAATGAAGCGGGGAAATGTCGGTATTTAGGATTTCGTTTACTAGCATAATTATCTATACAACTTCGCCATTAGTACCAATAGTATCCAACAAATGGGATAATTGCTTAAAATCTTTTTTGGCGATGTTGAAAGTGAGTTCAACATCAGTGCCTTCGTATGATTCTTCTTCTACCGTCGCATTTTCGTGAATAAAGGCCACTGCCTTATATTTTGATACCGGAATCTGCATGGTATGACGGCTATAGTCGAGCTCAATCATTTCTTCAATACTGCGCTCGAGTTCCTTTAGCCCAATTCGCTGCTCCGCTGAAACAAACACCGCATTGGGATACTCTCGTTTCATATCCGCAACCTGATGTGCATCCATCCGGTCTACTTTGTTGAACACCAAAATGGTTCTTTTGTTTGTAGCCTCAATTTCTTCCAGTGTTTCTTCTACCACTTCAATGTATTCATGTGCCATCTTGGATGAAGCATCTACCACATGTAATAATATATCGGCTTCCCGGACTTCATCTAAAGTAGATTTAAAACTTTCTACAAGGTTGTGAGGCAATTTCCTGATAAACCCTACCGTATCGGAAAGAAGCACGGAGTGATTCTCGAGTTCGTGCCGTCGTACAGTAGAATCGAGCGTTGCAAAAAGACGGTCTTCAGCAAATACACCTGATTCTGTTAATGCATTCATCAGGGTTGATTTCCCGGCGTTGGTATATCCAACCAACGAGATGCGGTTCATTCCTTCCCGCCCTTTTCGCTGAGTGGTTCGTTGCTTGCTGAGTTTTTCCAGTTTTTCTTTAAGTACTGAAATCCGCCGGCCAATTAATCTTCTATCGGTTTCAATCTGTGTTTCACCGGGACCTTTAGTACCAATTCCACCCGACTGCCGGGATAAGTGAGTCCAGTAGCGAGTCAACCTTGGTAATAAATACTCTAGCTGAGCAAGCTCCACCTGAGTTTTGGCAGCGGCTGTTTTAGCACGGGCGGCAAAAATATCCAAAATTAGTGCACTTCTGTCCAATACTTTTGCATCGGTGCCTTTTTCAACATTTCGGATTTGAGTTGGAGACAGATCATCATCAAATATTACCGTACTGATCTTTTTATCCCCCATAATCCTTTTCAGCTCATTCAGCTTACCCTTACCAATGTAAGTAGAAGGGTCTGGATGGGTTTTATTCTGAAGTATTTTTTCTACGGTGATTCCCCCGGCCGTGTCGGCAAGGAGTTCGAGTTCGTCTAAATATTCTTCCGCTTGAAATCGGGTTGTCTCGGGTCCGTATAATCCAACCAATACAACACGTTCACGTTCTATATCGGAATTTTTAACGTCGTCTAACAAATGGGTATGTCCTTAATTAATCTTCTTGAATTCTCTTGAGGTCGATATCAGGGATTTGCTGCCCGTCAATCTTGTTATCCAGCTTTAAAGATACAATTTTTTTTACTGCATTATATCGGTTCTCGGGTACGAATAATTTGAGATGTTTATACCCTTCTGTTAAAGTTTTATCCATTTCTGAATAGGTAAAAAGGTATTCAACTCCATCTTTTTTGGTACGCTCTACATAATCCAATATTTGGAACCAGGGAATAGTCTGTGATGGTTCGTTAATATTCTTCACGATTCCATAGTCAGTTATGTAATATTTTGAAGCCAGATAGCTCGAAATAAACCACATGCTACCAATCCACATATAGGCAAAGAAAATAGGGAAACGAGCGATATCACCGCTGAATAAAACAATGGCACTTAATGAGATAATAATTCCCAAAAAAACGGTGGCAAATAATGGATAGCCTCTGAGTTTGCCAGACCTCCAGCTAAGACGCACTTTTCTAAGCCGCAATTTATTCTGAAATGAATAAGCTGAAAGAAGTGTAGATGCGATGGAAAACATCACAATAACACCTCTAAAAAAAATGGCTAAAAGTTCTTCCATTAGCTTATTGATTCTGCTTTATACCAAATAGATACCAGCGACTCCGTTATTAAAAATAACAAGCCTGCCAACATAAACCAGTTCCATATTTCTTTTCCAAAACCAGAGGCCATTATTTCACTTTGTAATTCCTCTTCATCAATTTCAGAAGCATTTACCCAGGTAATTGCAATCCCGTCTATTAGATTCTCCAGCTGCTGCTTGCCTGTTTCTGTAAAGTTGGATTCTTCGGTACTCATATTCGATGAGAGTACATAAGATTTACTTTCATCTTTTACTGTGATCCATCCAGGAGTCCATTCTTCCGCCGGATATCGAAGCCGAATTCCTGATGAAACTACATCGATGGTGGGTTTGATTACATCATCAGCAATTTCGATAACGGCTTCTTCACCCTCAATATTTCCCATCCAGCTAAATGTATTCCCAAGTTGATGATTGGCAAAACCACCCTGATCGGATGAGGCCGAATACAGCAATATTCTGTAATAAAAAGGTGCAAATAATGGTTTAACGGGAAAGTTAGACCAGCCCGGATCGTTGCCAATAGCTGCGATCACTAAATTCCCTTCTCCAAAACGCTTTTCATGAACCAGCACATCGCCATTATTCATTGAAAGTAAATCAAAGCCGGTTCCGGTGTTTGATGTGGCGAGCTTCAGGTAATAATAAATTTCAGGACTGGTAAATCGTAACTGCTCATCCTGGTCGCGTTCAAACAATCCGTTAAATGCAGGATGATCTTCGAGAAGCTCATCAGCTGTAGCCACCGAATTAAAAGAAGCATATTCGCCTTGAATTCCAACAAATCGGCCGGCGTTAAACTGTGCCAGCAGGTCGTTATAGTTACCCAAATCTCCATTTTCTGAGGGAAAGAATATGACCCCACCACCGGCTTGCACAAATGACTGTAGTGCCTGAAAGCTGTATTCAGGAATATCCGTGACTCCATCTAACAAAATCGCATCAAAATCACTTAAATTGGCCGTATCAAAAATATCTGTTGTTGCCTCTTGATAGGTTAACTGAGCATCATTTTCTCCAGCCACCCTGAGCATAGCCCCGGTGTAGGAAATGAAATCCTGAGCGGGTTTTTCCTCACTAACCCACAATACATTCTGTGCCTCAGGCACCTGTACCGTAAAGTAGTATTCATTGTCAGGCTGAAATTCATCGCCCTCAATAATTAGTTTTCCTTTCGAAGAACCTGTTTGTGACGGGGTTATTTCGAAAGTGTAGATTTTACGCTCGCCTGGGGCCAACGCAACTGAGTATTGACCGGCATTTTGCCCCTCAAATTCAAGCGATACAAACTGGTTAACTGCCGCTACATCGCTTTGATTTGCGAGCTCAACATTAAGCGAAAATGGGATGTTTGTCCCAATCATATTCGTAGATGTTGTTAAATCTGAGACCATGGTGTTTTGAACATCAACTTCTCCGACATCTATTACTGTGAGTGAAATGTCATCTTTTTCTAAATCCTGTAAGTTGCTCAACTGACTAAGCTGCCCATCCGTAATCACAAATATATTCTTGTTTTGATAAGGAGCTTCTCTTACCGACTCAATCAGACCATTCAACCGATTCAGTATAAAATTACCTGCCGGTTTTATTTCTGTCTCATCGAGGGTATTTAGCAAATTAGCAGGACTCAAGATATTCGTGTACTCGCCTTCGCCATTGGTCAGCTGTAACATAAATCGGTCTTCATCTTTCGCGGATGCTTCGATGTCTTCAACAATTTCACGTGCATATTCAAAAAGCGGACCTTGTTTACCGATACGGCTCATACTGATACTGTTATCCAATAAAATTGCATTCAGTGCCGGAGCCTGTGAATTCCCTCCGCTAGATAATGCAGGTGGTAAAAATGGGCGTGCTAACACAAAGGCAAGGCAAGCTATAGCTAACAGGCGCAATAAAAGTAACAAATATCGCTTAATACGTATGCGCCGGATGGTTGTGTTTTTCAATTCCTGGAAAAAAGCCAGTGTAGAAAATGCTACCTTTTGAGGGCGTTTTAAATTCAGTAGATGTATAAGCAGGGGAAGTCCTACTGCCATCAGTGCAAACAAAAAAATTGGATTTAGAAAACTCATTTAGCGCTCAAAAAATGTTACCTTTGTTTTTAAGTAGCGGAACTTTTTATCGTTCCTGAAATTAGTCCTTACAGAACCAAGACCTTAATCTGTTTATTTTCTTATTGATGCAACGTATCGCTCAGCTCATAATTACTTCTTTAACCATTTGCCTGTTGGCCGCTTGTTCTTCTGTTCCAGACAAAGAATGGTTTAATCTCATTCCGGAAAACTCAACTTTTGTAATTGCACCTGAACAAGGCTTAAATGTACAGGATATTGTAACCAAAGAATATATTTCTTACCTGGATGATCTTACCCCTACTGCCATTCAACATATCTCCGGACTGGATGCTGAAATAAACAGTCGCATTCAAGTTATTGCATTGGCTTTATATCCTGCAACATCTTTGAAATCTAATTTCCTTTGGATTGCCCAAACACCGGATAGTCAATTAAGTAAATGGGCTTCGAGTTTATATCAGCCCTTCACGCAAAATAACTACGATTTTAAAGGTCTAATCATTCACAAGCTGTTCTTTAATAAAAGCGATGTTTTTGCAGCTCAGGTTGGCGATTACCTCATTATGTCAGAATCGAGTTTAATTCTTGAAAACTCTATCCGCTCCTATTTAGGGGAGAAACCTGCCATTCAACTTGACCAAAACCCAGCTCCTTCCTCTTTTGTATTGAATACTCCTAAGCTCGACTCCTGGATTGAGCAGTTTGCGAATGTGAATAACCGTCCTGCTATACGTTCTATGTTTTCAGGTACCAAACCGGTATCTCTGAATTTTGAAAGCTATTCTGATTCAACGAACGATTTACAGCTTTCAGGTAATATAGCACTGACTCCCAATAACCGCTCTGTTCTTGTTGATGCCTTTTCGTTCGAGAACAAACCGGTTTCTTTAGACCGTCACATTGCCGGAAACGCTGGTGCTTTCGCAATTCTTAGACTTCCTCCCGTGTCTGTTCCCATCAAACCAACTGAAGGATTTCTTACCGCTCTTGATTCTACCCTTCTTGATGATATTTCACTCTACCAAAATTTGGTTGATGATCTTGATTCAGAATTCGCTTTTGAAGCTTTTCCGGAATCAGGACTTCTCTCAAGTGGAGAGTTTTTGTTTATGCGGAAATTAAAAGACCGCAGTAGTTTTCAAGATCAGCTGAATGAATTAGTTCAGGAAGGTTTAGCAACCTATCAGGGTAATTCCTACCAGATTGCCAGTAGCGTAATGGGTAAACTCATCGGCTCTGAGCTAAGCACTTTAAGGGATTTCTACCTTGCCTTCTCAAATGATGTAGTTGTGATAGCTAAGAGAAAAGGGCTTGCCGAAAGCGTAAATGCAGATCGTATTCGTCGTCGTGTTATTTATTACGATGAAAACTATTCAGACATTCGCGATAGCATGCCTGATGAAGTTAGTGGTTTCGTTTGGTCTGATTCTGAAAATTTCATGGAATACATCAACCCTTTCCTCAAATCCGGTAATTCTGCAGAAGGATTACTTAGCCGTTTTGATATCACAACGATGACAATGACTGCCCAGGAGAGTTCAGTCAATTTCACCTTAAACACATATTCTAAAGAAGGTTCCAGTTTACCTTATGAAGAAATGTGGGTACTACCTCTTTCTAATTTCGAGCTGAGTGGCAAACCTGTTTTGGGCGATTTGGTAGGAAGCAGTGCAAATGAGATTATATTTTCTACTCAAGACGGGCGTGTGATGGCTTTAGCTATCGATGGCACCATTGCCATGCAAACCTCCACAGATGGGTTAGCTCCGGTTGGCGGACCGCAGCTCTACGACTGGTATGGAAACGGAGAGCAAATTGTATTCTTAGCTGCAGGCTCTAAAATCTTTGCCTGGAATGAAGCGGGTGACTTGTTACCCAGGTTTCCTCTTGAAATGAATGAGCAGATCACAGCTCCTATTTTGGTACAGGATGTGCTGCGTAATGGAGTGCCTGAAATTGTAGTGGCCACTGAAGACCGTAAAGTTCACGCACTCGACGGCCGTGGAGAAAACGTGCGCGGATGGCCGCAAAATACAAACGCTACTGTTCGTACACAGCCGGTTTTTGCTCAGCTTGATAATGTGTGGTCAATTTGGACGTTCTCTGAAAATGCCCTTCATGGCTGGTTAAGAAGTGGCGCCACCCGCCCCGGTTATCCTCAGTTTGTGAATGCTCGATTCACGAATTCACCCCTCATATTTGATAATCAAATTACAGGAAGTGCTGCCGACGGATATTTATACTCAATTGGGCAAAATCCTTTGTTCAGTGACTCATTGGCAACCATCAATTCGGAAGACTCGGTATCTGTGCGATCACTTTATGTGTCCAATAGTGAGTTAAACTCTGTTTCTTATCAGGAAAATATTTTATTGAATGACAGCACTCAGTTTTACCGGAATGATTTACTGATTACTCAAAGTGTAAATGGTTCTTTGTTCTTATATAATAAAGAAGGAAAGCTCAGACTTACCGAAAGTCTTGGACAGCCGTCATCTCAATCATTTCCTCCTCAAATAATAGATATAAATGCAGACCAGAATCAGGAGCTACTTGCATTAGCTGAATTTGGGCGTCTCTTTGCGTGGGAAGTTTTAACTGAGCAACGGGTTTTCAGCATCCCAACTTCAGGAATGAAATATCCAATCATTACCGACCTGAATGGCGACGGACAGAAAGAATTGATTGCTCAAACAAGAGAAGGTCTGCGCTGCTGGACGATCAATAGGGAGTAAGTTTTTAGTGACAAGGTGTAAGGTTTTAGTCGGCAAAGCCAACACTAAGACCTAACACCTTAAATCTTGTAGCTACATTATTTCCGCGAGTGCTTCTTCCAGCTCCTCATAGTGAAATTCAAAACCCGTAACCTGTAGCTTTTTTGGTTGCATTCGAATGCTATCCGTTACCGGCTTTGCTGCTTCACCTAAAACAACATCAAGCGCAAATTTGGGGACGCGGAACAGGGAAGGACGATTCATTATATCGCCTAAGGTATCCGCAAATTCGTTCATGGTTGCTGGATTTGGAGAGCATACATTGTAAGCTCCGGTCAGCTCATCGTTATCTAAAGGAAAGATAAGTGCCTTACATAAATCTGTCCGGTGAACCCAGCTCATATATTGGTTGCCGCTTCCGATTGGTCCCCCAACTAGAAATTGAAATGGAGGAATCATTTTTTCTAAAGCTCCACCACCTTTTTCTAAAACAATCCCAATTCTTGGGTTTACAACCCGGACACCTAAATCAGTAGCTTTTTGTGATTCGGCTTCCCAAGCTTTACAAACTTCAGCTAAGAAATCATCGGCAACTTCAGCACTTTCATCCAACACGTCATTTCCACGATTGCCATAAATACCTGAAGCCGAAGCTGAAACAAATACTTCCGGTTTTTTGTCAGCTTCACGCATAGCATCCACGAGTTTTTTTGTAGTTTGAACGCGGCTATCCATGATCCTCTTCTTTACCTCATCCGTCCAGCGTTGCCCAAAAAGGTTTTCTCCGGCCAGATTGATCACGGCATCTATGTCACCCATTTCTGCAGCTAAGTCTTCATCCCAACTAATAAATCTTAGGTTCTTAGCTGACTCCCCTTCGTATTTCTTTGGACTCCTCGTGATGATAACAAGGTTATGACCTTCTTTTAGAAGAAGCGTTCGAAGTTCATCTCCTATAAATCCTGTTCCGCCGGTAATTAGAATATTCATGTCTATAAGTCTTTATGTTTTTACTATAAACCAGTTATACAGGCAAAACCATTCAGTTCCTGTCTACTCCCAACCCGGGTAGATTAGACAGAATTACTTTCCCATCTTTATTAACCTGAAGTTCAGAGAAAGTATCATTCGATATCAAAAGATGACCATCCAGATCAGCATACTCAGCATCGAGTGCTAATAGCGCCCCGGCAGCATTTGCTAGCGAGCTTTCAATCATGCAGCCAATCATCACTTCTAACCCAAGCTGATGAGCTTCCTTAATCACGTTTCTTGCTTTCACCAAGCTCCCGATTTTCATCAGCTTTATATTAATAATATGAAATGCTTCCGAAATCTGGGCTAGGTTTTCATCTCCAATAAAACTTTCATCTGCAGCAAGTGGCAAAGGAGACCACTTTTTTAACTCTTTCATCTGGTCGAATTCTTTAGCCGGCATGGGTTGCTCAATCAGCTCTACATTTTGGGATGACAGAAACTCGATTTCTTTTCTTGCCTGTTCGAGTGTCGTCCAGCCTTCGTTGGCATCTACCCGCAAAGGCTTATCGGTTACATCCCGAATAGCCTCTATAATCTCTCGATCTCTATCTGTTCCCAGCTTAATTTTGTAAACCGGATATTGGTCAGCTGCCCTAATCTTCTGCTGCATCTTTTCCGGTGTATCCAGCCCAATGGTATAAGAAGTTACAGGACCGACCGGTAAATCATTTCCCCATAATTTCCACAAAGGCTGCTCTTTTGATTTTCCCCACCAATCCATCCAAGCCATTTCTATGGCTGCTTTTGCTGATTGAACATTCGGCGATATTTTTAAAACTTCCAGCTCTGTGGCAATTTCATCGGCAGAAGAAATCGAATCAAAAAATCCTTCAGGAAGTGCTTCGAGATATTGGATTACTTTATCTGCAGTTTCATCATAGCGAGTGTTTGGTCCGGCTTCCCCATATCCTGTAATACCATTTTTTGTAATCGAAAGGAAAACATTCGGAACTTCAGATTTAGACCCGCGGGAAATGGTAAAGACTTCCTTCAGTTTAAGTGGAATGACTTCCCAGTTGATTTCAAAACGCGACATATCCAAATTCCTGGATGAGCTGTAAATAGATATAGACGGCAGGTGCAACTAACAACAGGGCATCAAAGCGATCAAAGAAACCGCCATGCCCGGGCAGTAAGTTAGAGGAGTCTTTAGCTCCGGCTTTTCGCTTGATCTTACTTTCAATAAGGTCTCCAATCGGGCCGAATGTTCCTACTAAAAGAATTAAAGGAAGAGCCATTTTCATAGTGAAATTGGTTTCTAGGGGAATTGCATATAATGCGATCGCTAATCCTACAAAACACCCAAAGTATCCTGAAATAAATCCTTCCCAGGTTTTATTTGGGCTGATGTCCGGAGCCAGTTTTCGTTTACCAAAAGAACGTCCACCGAAATAGGCAAATACGTCACCGCCCCAAACCATAAGGACTGTAGCAATGGTTAGGATAAACCCTGTTTCATTGGTTCCGAGGTCCCTGATCATCATCAGGCATAACAGCCCAACCGGGGCGTAGAAACCGGCGAAAAAAGTGGTGCTCAGCTGAGTTACGCTATCCTCAGCTGTATTAAAAGTTTGAATGGCTATAAATGCCAGCAGTATGCCGAGTCCAATTTCCACTGCAAAAGGGATGGATGGAAATAACATGATCCACAGACCGATGGTGTAAGGAAAGTATTGGTCGGTAGGATTTCCTGAGTTGCTCAACAACCGCATGACTTCTTGCTGAATGAAAAAGCCAATCACAATAATAAAACCTTTGAAGTACCAATCACCCATCCAGGTCAAAAATATAAATAGAATAGCTGCCGGTACCGCAAAAAGAATACGCTTCAGAAGTTCACTCACTTTACACTCCGGTTATTCTGAATCGGGTTTAAACTCTTCGTTTGATTCTTCTAAATCATTTAGGGCTTTTCGGGCTTGTTTCTCATAATCGACGGGCACATATAAATACACCATGGCCATTTCGCTAACATTGAGACTATAGGCTGAGTCTCTTTTCGATAAGATATTTGAAGGAATCTTAAGATTGGAGAGGTAATTCTTTGCCATCTCAATTTCTAAATCTGTACTTCCTTCTAATACACATACCCAGTTTTCAATGTCATTGGGTTTCGGCTTGTCGGAGAAAAAACTCATTCTTCGGCCTCATTTGGTTTCAGCGTTTTCAAGTAGTACAAAATTGCTGCTGTTAAAATCATACTCCCAAAAACTAATAAATAGGGAATATCCATATCCGGTGTGATTTTTTCATCCAGCATTTCAGGATAGAAACTACTGGCGATAACCTGCCCTCCATTATTCACAAAATGAGCAACCATCGCAGGAATTAAACTGTCAGAAATATAGGTGACATAAGCCAGAAAAACTCCAAGCGTTGCCAGGGGTAAAAAATTTGAAATCTGCAGGTGATATGCCCCAAAAATAGCCCCTGAAATCAGAATAGCGGCTACAATGCCCCAGCTTTTTTCGAAAGCTCGCTGCACATACCCCCGATACATAATCTCTTCGCAAACAGCGGGTACAATTCCAATATGGAAAACACCCAGCAGTAGTACATTATCGGACTTGAGAAAGGTGGCTATCATTTCAGCCATTGTTTCCTGCATTTGTGCCATTGCTTCAGGTACAGGAATAAAAGAATTCAACCATCCTAAAAACAAAATAGTAGGCTGGGCTACTACAAAAAGCACAGCTGCTATAACAGTAACTACCCACGTATTTTTAGTGATATTAAGACGAAGGAAATCTTTTCTTTCCCCTTTCACAGCATGAAGACGAACCACTAACAGTGTTGCTAAAGCCATGATGAGAATTTGGCCAGATGAGTTTGCCAGAAACAGAATATCAAAGTTCGTGGAGAGCTCTTCCATCATAACTTCCATATTCAAGTTATCAGAAGTAGCTAAGATACCAATAACTCCAACTATGGCTCCAACCACATTGAATGCTATCAAAGCTACTAACACCCAAGTGAGCGCCATCGCCCAGTGGGCAAAGCCGTTTCGCTCTACCCAGGGACGCGGTTTACTGTTTTCATATACTTCCTGATACTCACTGTGTGACGCTGCTTCTTGCTGATCCATTAACTTCTTTTATTCTTCTGATGCGAAAATTTTAGCACCAACCAATCCTGAAATTACGTTCATTACTCCTAGCCCTACAAAAGTAAAAACCGCCTGTAGACCAATGTTCTTAAGCGAATTTGGATCTTCCATTCCGGCAATAGCTTGTTCTTTAGCTTCTGCAGGCATTTGCATGGCTTCAAAATTTTGAATGTTCCAGTCAACTAAGGCCTGCTGGTAACTTGGATCGATTATATTCCAAATTTGTCCCAGAATGACAGCAACTATAGTAGCGCCTAAACCAACAAACAAACCGATTAGAGCACCCTTTCCGATTTTATAAGTCACATTGTACTCTTTGGTATAATGCCAGTTTGCAATAACTCCACCAATAGCTCCAACTAAGCACCCAATAGTTCCCCATAATTGGGCTGAGCTAAAAAATGAACCTGTTGGTTCAGTCCCTAAAGTCATATAACCCCCAATAAGGGCAAAAGCTGTTACTACAATACCCACCACCAGTGATGCAATAATTACTGAACTCCAATAGCTTGGGTTTTCCTGTGTGTTTTCTTTTTCCATATCCATCATCTACTCCGATTTATTTATTGTGAAAAATTCGTTTGTCAATATTAATATCACAGGCAAGCCTACTATACAGCCTAAGATAAATCTTGAGATCATTGTATTCGTCCAGAATCCAAAATAGTTACCTGATACGTCGGCTAAATTTAAAAGAATAGCGGCAATTAACCAGTTCTTTTCTGTATTAATTGTACTTCCTGAAAGAAGACTGTAAACAGGCATTATCAGTGTACCTACAAGCAATGCTGCGTAGATTCCAAGACATCTGGAACAAACCGCCATTTTAACCCCCGAAACCGAAAATGAGCGAGCCGGGTCTTGATGGCATAAAACTTTAAAAATATTATGCTGCCAGCTGATTAATGTGTTAGATGCGTCTGAGAATAGTCCGGGGCCCATTGCTGCAAGACTTAAAAAAAGGGTGGCGATCAGAAGTCCTGCATACAGGGCTTTATTATGTGATTGAATGCTCCACACTATGCCTTAAGTCTACTTTCCAAACTCTGGATAAAAGAATCTGGTGCTCTGCATGGCTTTCTGGAGTCAGCGTTCATAAAACAGAGACTTACCTCACCGTACACATGTACTTCGTCTGAATTTGGTGTAGTTACCTCATAAAATGTTTGTAGGCGGACGGTAGGTATTTCAAATACCATCACCTTTATAAACATTTCTTCGTCATAGGTGATTGGTGCTTTGTAATCTAACTCGGCATGAGTCACGGGTAATAAAATCCCCGAGTCTTCCATTTCACGGTATGATGTGCCATATGAACGAATCATTTCCGTTCGGGCTACTTCAAAGTACTCAAGATACCTTCCATAATATACATAGCCCATCCGGTCGGTTTCCCCATAGCGACTTCGCAGTGTATGGGTATATTCTATGATGGGAGATTTATCGGGAAAGTTCAAAATAACTATTTAACCACTTGCCATTCGCCCATTGCTGCGTACTTGTCGATTCGTTGCTCAACGAGCTTCTCCGGCTTCAATTTTTTAAGTCGCTTCAGGCTTTGCATAAGTTGCTTTTTAAGAGCTGCTGAAGCTTCATCATAATTGCGATGCGCCCCACCCAAAGGTTCCGGAATTACTCCATCAATTACCTTGAGCTCTTCTAAATCTACAGCAGTTAGCTTCAACACAGCCGCAGCTTGCTCCTTATAATCCCAGGTTTTCCAAAGAATGGAAGAACATGATTCAGGAGAAATAACTGAGTACCAGGTATTTTCCATCATGTACACTTCATTCCCCATGCCAATACCGATGGCTCCGCCACTTGCTCCTTCTCCAATCACAACCGTAACAAATGGCACTTTAAGCATCGCCATCATTTTAAGGTTTTTGGCGATGGCTTCCGCTTGTCCTCTTTCCTCGGCCTCTAGCCCAGGAAAGGCACCAGGTGTATCCAATAATGTTATGATGGGAATATCAAATTTTTCAGCAAGCTTCATTAAGCGATACGCTTTTCGGTATCCTTCGGGATTAGCCATACCAAAATTCCGGTATTTCCGGCTAGTTGTGTCTCTCCCTTTTTGGTGTCCGATTATCATAACGGACTGACCGTCTATTTTACCTACTCCACCAACAATAGCTTTGTCATCAGCATGATAACGGTCCCCATGAAGTTCAATAAATTCTTCGGTAATCTTCTTAATGTAATCCAGCGTATAAGGCCGGTCTGGGTGGCGGGCAAGCTGAACGCGCTGCCAGCGGGTCAGGTTTGAAAAAATAGACTTTCTAAGCTTGTCTACTCTTTTTCTAAGGCTTTCTATTTCCTTATCAAGAACTCCATCACTGACGTTTGAGAGGTCTTTCAGTTCCTCAATTTTGCTTTCAAGTTCAGCTATGGGTTGTTCAAAATCTAAATACTGCATATATGCTTTTTAGTTTTATTCTGAAATAATATAAGAAATACTAACCTGAGGTGAGAGTTTTCTGCGCACCTTTAAAGTGTTCCAAAAAGGCTTCTGAACTTAAGCGCCCAGACTCTCCAAATAGCTTCACGAACAATCGCTTTCGACATCTTCGAAACACCTTCTTCACGCTCCCTAAACACTATTGACACCTCTTGTAGGTTGAATCCTGCTTTCCATGCCCGAAAGTGAAGTTCAATCTGAAAAGCGTAGCCATTCGACTTTATGCGTTCGATTGAAATTTTCTCGAGTACTTTTCGGTGAATGCATTTAAATCCGGCCGTTGTATCAAAAATTGGAAGACCTGTTATTGTTCTTGCATAGATATTTGCACAGTAGGAAAGTATCAACCTGCTTAAAGGCCAATTAATGATACTGATACCGTTCGAGTAGCGGGAACCGACCGCAACGTCAGCATCTCCTGATTTCACCTTATTGATGAGTTTTTCTGCATCGTTCGGGTCGTGAGAAAAATCAGCGTCCATTTCACAAACATATACATACCCATTGTCGAGCGCATACTGAAAACCTTTGACGTAAGCCGTGCCCAGTCCAAGTTTACCTGCTCGTTCAATTAAAGCTACACGATCTGAATATTTTTTTTGAGCTCCCCTTACAAAATCTGCCGTGCCATCTGGCGAGCCATCGTCAATAACAAGTACATCCATTTTGTTCTCTAAGTCCATGAGCCTATCGATGAGTCTAGCAATATTATGAGACTCATTATATGTGGGTACAATAATCAATGTATCTGATGTCATTACTACTGCCCCTTTCCTTTTATGACGGTGATCATAGTATTAATAAGAATTTTGGCATCCATTCTAAGAGATGCGTTCTCAATATAAAAAAGATCAAATTTAGTCTTCTCCTTTACATCATCCAGAGAGGTATCATACTTCCATTTCACTTGAGCCCATCCTGTAATACCGGGACGAACTCTTAAACGACGTGTATAAAGTGGAATTTGTGTACTAAATTGTTCCACGAAATGAGGTCGCTCGGGGCGTGGCCCCACTAAGCTCATATCTCCTTTCAAAACATTGAGGAATTGGGGTACTTCATCAATTCTTAGCTTCCTCAACCAATATCCTAACTTAGTAACACGCGGATCGTCTTTAGTGGCCCAGGTTGGCCCACTATGTTTTTCTGCATTATCAAGCATGGTTCTGAATTTATAAATCGTAAATATTTTGCCATTTCTACCCACTCTTTTTTGCCTGTAGATTGCAGGCCCCGGTGAGCTAAGCCGAATAGCCAGACCAATCAAAATTAAAAAAGGAAGGGTTAAAAGAAGCATCACAAGCGAAACGAGTATATCAAACACTCGCTTAACTGTTTTTTCCCACAACGGCATGGGCTCTGGTGATATTTCCACCAGCGGCATTCCAAAAATCTGATTCGTTTTGCTAAGTCCGCTTACCAATTGATAAAAATCGGGCAGTAATTTTAGAGATACATCAGGTGAATCTACTTTAGAAATAACATCCACCAAATCTTGCCTCCGGTCTGGCTCCAAAGCAACTAGAATATCCTGAACTTGCCGTTCATTCAGAATTTCTTTGATATGATCTAGATTTCCAATTACATCCTCAGGCAGAATACCTGTTTCTGGAGCCGGAGCCTTCCCATTTACCTGAATAAAGCCAAGCACTTCCATACCCAAGGTTTTATTTCGGTTCAGATCATCGTAGGCAGCCTTCGCGGTATGGCCCGTCCCTACGATTACAGTACGGTGAAGACCTTTCCCCTTTTGAGCATAATGCCGCTGAATAGTCCGAACCACAAATCTATTTATTGCGAGAAGTATGAATATGGTTGCCCAATAATTAATGATTATCAGCCGCTGATCATAGATAGAAATATTCTCATTAATATTGATCACAAAATACAAGATCAATGCTCCAAGCAGGCTGGCTTTTAGTACTTTTATAAATTCATCGAGTCGGGATACGAGATAGAGCTTCTTATATGAGCCCATAACTACAAAAATGCTAAGCCAATAAAAGCTTATTATTACCCCCCCTGCTATGAAATTCAGGTTAAAATCCTGAACCAGCATATTCATGGTATTAGGATAGAAGGAATGGAATACAAACCAACTTGCCAGTATAATTAGAAAATCTAATACACTGGTGAAAATAACTTCCCGATATCTTTTTAAATTCAGCACTATGATTTCTATTAGGCCAAGTAAATTTTAAGACTGCCAAAATAAACATTTTTAGACAGGCTGCATAACTTCTAAAACTTAAATTTAGTTAGATTGTACTCACTTAAAAAAACCGCTTCTTCTACAAAAGCACGTCTCGGAGAACTTGAAACTGCTCACGGAACCATTCAAACACCCATTTTTATGCCTGTGGGTACACTTGGCACCGTTAAAGGAGTATCTCAAGATACTTTAGTTGATCAGGTTAAAGCGCAGATTATTCTCGGAAATACCTATCACTTATACCTAAGGCCCGGATGCGATATTATTCAGGAAGCCGGTGGACTGCATAAATTCATGAAGTGGGAACTACCCATTTTGACAGATTCTGGCGGATATCAAATATTTTCGCTTTCTGATATTCGGGACCTTGATGAAGAAGGTGCACATTTCCAAAGCCATATTGACGGCTCAAAGCATTCCTTTACTCCGGAAAATGTTGTTGAAACCCAGCGTATTTTGGGGTCCGATATAATGATGCTCCTCGATGAATGTCCACCCTATCCCAGCAGCTACGACTATGCAAAGAAATCTATGGAGCTAACGCACCGATGGGCTAAACGTGGCAGAAAAGCTTTTTTAGAAACGGAACCGCTATATGGACACAAACAGGCTCAGTTTGGAATTGTTCAGGGAGGAACCTACAAAGACCTCAGAATTGAATCTTCAAAATTCATGGCAGATCAGGATTTTGAAGGAATAGCCATTGGCGGACTGAGCGTAGGCGAGCCCATTGATTTAATGTATGAGTTCACTGACCTGAACACCGATTACCTTCCCAAAGACAAAGCCCGGTACCTGATGGGCGTAGGAACTCCGGCCAATTTACTGGAAGGTGTTGCCCGAGGAGTAGATATGTTTGATTGTGTGATGCCTACTCGAAATGCTCGAAATGGCTCAATATTTACACGGCATGGTAGAGTTAACATCCGCAATGCCCAGTGGAAAGAACATCACGATTATCTCGACCCTGATTTCCCCAGTGATTTATGCAGCAAATACACAATGGCTTACATTCATCACCTCATTCGAAATAATGAGATATTTGGTTTAGTTCTGGCTTCTATTCATAACCTGACATTCTATTTATGGCTAATGGAAGAGGTGAGAGATAGAATTGAAAATGACACTTTTGGAGAATGGTACCCTGGAATGGTGGAACAGCTTGAGCAAAAGATCTAGCCTGTTACTTAAGCGTTTTTTGCCAATAGTTCGAGTGGATATGGCCCATTAAACAAGGTTTTGATGAGTATATCTATATCCATCCACAACGAATAGTTTTGGAGGTAATACAACAAAAAACTCTCGGCTTCTTCCTCTTCCTGAATCCTATTCTGGCTAATTTGCACCAAGCCGGTAATTCCTTTTTTGATGGAACTTGACTGGTTAGATCCAGGATCAGAAATAGGCGCTCCCACCAAGCTTAACTTTCCAGAGATGACGTAGCCTAATAGACGTAATCTATTTTTCCAGGTATGTTTAGGTATGTCAGCATACAATTTCACCCCTTGAATAGATTTAAAATTTCTCTTTTTAAATAGTAAAGCCGGCCATATTACTACAAACAATAACAGATATAATGGAATAGCTACCACTAAATCCATTGCTCGTTTTAGAAATTGGTTAATGGGTTTTGAGAACTCAAACTCTACTTCAACAAGGGGGATGCTCTCTAAATACTCCACGTTCGACTTTCCAAGTATAAAGTCCATTGAATCAGGAATCAGCTTAAAAGTAACTCCTTCACTCTGAAGATTAGATATTTCTTTTAGCATCCTCTTATAGCTGATCGAATTCAATGCAAAGAAAACCTGATCAATTTCATAGGCGTTTATCAAATCTTTAAGTTGGGAAAGGGATCCAAATGCTACTTCTTCTTCTCTCTCTTCGGTTACTGTTACATTTCCAACTACTTCATAACTCCAGTCAGGTCTGGAATGAATTTTCTGAATAATTCGGGATGCCTCTTTTTCTTCTCCAACTATAATCACTCGTAAACTTCGGATTTTACCTCGGTGGTTATTACCGGAGTCAGCACGATTTAGCCTGTATAGTTTATAGCTTACAAAAAGTATCACCCCAAAAATAAATCCTAATATTAATCCAAGCCGGGTATATGCAAGGTTTCTTACAAAAAAGGTGAAAACAACTACTCCAAGGTAGGTGATCGATAATGCTTTTAGAGCAGTAGAAATAGACTCTCTTTCTTGTTTAAACATTCCAAGAAAGCTTCCGCTAATCAAAAATAACGCCGTAGAAAGGAGGTTTATCCAGAGATATTTTATTCCCTCAGGATTTAAAATATTTACGCCTTGTAAACCATATCTCAGTAAAAAACCAAAAGCCACTGACAAATTTAGAATAACTAAGTCGGCCAGAATAGGTTTTAGCTTTTTTAAGTTTGAGGATACGAACGAAAGTAGGGTCTTCAGCCAAATGGCCAGATATATAAAGATCCGGAAAAACCCACTGTATCTTGAACTGTAATGTTTATCAAAAAATTGATACAAAGCCTTATTAAAAATACGAATGTATTTTAAATCTCCTTTCTTGGTACTCTCTCCTTTGTAGTGAATGATAGAAGTGTTAGGAACATAATCGATATGGTAATCTGTATTCTGAATGCGATAACACAGATCAATATCTTCACCATACATAAAAAAGCGTTCATCAAAGCCTCCTAATTTCTGGAGTAAATCAGTTCTCCAAAACATAAACGAACCAGACAACACAGGTACTTTTGAAGCCTCATTTTCATCAAGCCAACTCAAGTAGTATTGACCGAAGAGTTTACTATCACTGAACAAGGAGTTCAGACCAAATACTTTTGCAGATGCTGACCAAATTGTTGGAATAGATCTTCTTGATTCCGGTGCAAAAGTCCCATCGGGATTTAGAATCTTACATCCGGCTGCTCCACATTCAGGGTTTCTTTGCATGTGCTTTACAAGCACTTCTAGAGTATCTTCACTAACAAGGGTATCAGGGTTAATTATTAACGTAAACTCGCCTTTTGCTTGTTGTATGGCTTGATTATTTGCTTTTCCAAAACCCACATTTTCTTTATTCGAAATGTAGGTAACCTCTGGATATCTCTCCCTCAAATATGGTATGGAATCATCGCCGGAATCATTATCAACAACAAAAACCTCGATCTTATAATCATGCTGCGCCTTCCTAATGGAGTTAAGTAGATTTGCTATATACTCCTTAACCTTATAGTTAACGATGACAATCGAGATATGGGGCTGATTACGATCCACAGTTTAAAATCCTTTGCCTAAACCAGCAATTAATGACATCAGTTAAGATTAGGTATGAAGTTTCCATGCTATTTAACAATGACTACTTTTCCTATTCCCGTTTCCCTTCCGCTCTCTTCAAACGCTATCAAAAAATAGATACCGGTTCCTATTCTGTTCCCATTGTAGTCATAACCATCCCAACTTATTCTTCCCCCCTGGGCAGCCAGTTCATTAACTACAATCCCATCTACACCCAATACTTTAATTCGGGTTGATTCACTTAAACCTTCCACTTTAATCTGTGTATGCTTCGAATATTGAAACGGGTTAGGGAACACTTTAAGCTCGTTCATTTTCGAAACCGGCCCTTTCGGAATTTCGAAATAGCTCACCAATCCAAGATCAGTAGCTATAAACACTTCCCCGCTTTCGTCATCAATTGTAATTGAATTAATGTTATTGGAAATTAGATTACTATTCTCGGTCGTAAATCGATTTATAATTCTACTTCCCTCATCATTCAAAACCCAAATCCCCTGATTCACACTACCCACCCATTTTTGGTTGGCTCCATTTACGGCCATTGAAGTAACACTTATATCCCTCAACAAAAACCTGGAAACAGCAGAAGTATCTTCATTTATTAGCCACTGAGCCTGTCTTTCGTCCGGACCACCTTCAATCACTAATTCGGGAAATATAAATCTTGCAATCCCTCTATTTGTGCCAATCCAAATTTCTCCATTTTTATCCTGGACGATAGCATTTACTTTTTCATCCGGCAGATTTCCGTTACCAGCATCTGAGGTTAACTTTACGCTTTCATCGTCGTTAGCGTCTTCAGGATCACCGGTATCTAATATGAATAGTCCCTGGCCAACGTTGCTGCTATTAATAAGCGATATCCACTTTTGGTTAAACGAATCTATAAATATATCAAAGTAGAGATCACTTCCAGCATCAGACCTATAGGGGAGCCAATCATCGCTACCATTTAGTTGCACATTCAAAGGGAAATCTGATAGAAATGAAACGGCCCACATGTTGCCTTGAGTGTCATTATCTAATCCTGAGATAACAACAAAATCTGGACTTTGCCCAATACCTAAAAGGTTTGAGTTCTGCCGATCAAATACGGAAATCTCATTAGAATTCCTGTTGTGCCGTGCGATACCTTGTCCCCAACTGCCAAAGTAGTAGGAAGAGTCGGTCTTCCCGATTGAAAATGCCGTACTGTATTCTGAAAGATCTGTGCTTGTATTCCTATTGTAGTTTTTCCATTGATCATCTTCATATATATAGTAGCCCCTAATTAAATTAAAGGGATCTATTCTAGGAAAAGCTAACGTAGAAGTACCAATTAATACTTCATCTGTAAATAACAGCTTGCTGAAAAAATTCAAATAAGGTCCTGTAGGCAGGTAAAATTCCAACTCAGTATTTCCAGTGTTGGTAGTAACCAATCCTTCGTTTGTTGTGCCTACAAGAATTTGCTCTCCATCCAAATTCAAGTCTAGAATATTACTTTCAAGGTCCAAGGCAAAAGTTATTCTATTTTGATCTGTATCAATTACCGTTATCGCTGAACTTGTTGCTGCTGCCAGGCTTTGCTGATCGTTGTTTTTTTGAAGGCTCTGTATTCCCTCATCCGGAAAGTTGGTGTTTAGTGACCAAACGTCATTCTGTTGTACATAGATGCTTTCATCAACCAGCGCATTTATTTCGCCATTAAAAACACTGATTTCCTGAATGACATTAACAGGCAATCCATCCGCTTCGGTATAGTTGAGCCAATTTCCACTTTCCACAAGGTTACTAGTAAGTTCGCCTACTGCTATTCCCTGAGTTGTAGCTGCATAGATTGTACCCTCAAGAATATCAAGGTCATTCACTGGAGCGCCAATATCTGCACTTCCCAATTTCAAAAAACTGCTTTCGACCAATAAGTTTTCAAGATCATAAACTACGATACCAAAACTGGTAGCTACGTAAAGACGACCTTCAAAAATTTCAAACGCGTTTATACTTTTTGAATTAAACCTAGTAACACGCTTAATGTCCTCAACCCTTTCAATATCTGATGATTCACTTTCTATGACATCAATAGTTCCATCAATATAGCCGGCAAAAAGTCTATTATTCTGTGTATCAAAAATGATCTCCGATGGATTAGAGCGGTATAGCCCATCAAGGGTTGTCATCAGTTTGACGATCTCATTCCCTTCAACTACAAATATTCCACCAAGAGTACCAGCATAAGTGGTATTTCCATCAACTGTTATTGAATTAACGGTAGAAAATGATGGATAAACGTTCCAAGATTCCAAATTCTGAGATGAGACCGAGAGAAAGTAGAGTGAAAATAAAAGAAGAGAACAAAATTTCTTAATCATATCAACCAATTGAATGTCTGTTTACTATCAACCTAACCCATGCTCAGGTCTTTTTAATTTGAATTGGTAGCTGTTGTTCTATTAACTAATAATTTGATTAAGGAATTAATTCAGCCAGAACTTAAGGAAAAAGAACTGGTAGATAAATTATTTCATAATATTTATTTACCAAACAAAAAAAAGCCTCTCTAGCAAAACTAAAGAGGCTTATAAAAAATAAAGAAGGCGACGACCTACTCTACCGCGTGTGCAGTACCATCGGCGCTGCAGGGCTTAACGTCCGTGTTCGGGATGGGAACGGGTGGAACCCCTGCGCTGGAGTCACCTTCAAAAAGGGTTGAACAATAAAAAATAGATGTTCTTTGACATGATGAGCAAGCAATAATAACAGGATTTGTTACTAGCGAATTATAGTGGTTGGCACGGGGACCCGTGCAAACCATATAAAGGAAGCCTGTGGCCTAATTAGTACGACTCGGCTAACCATGTTACCATGGGGACACCTGTCGCCTATCTACCTGGTCGTCTACCAGGAGGCTCTTAGGGAATACTTATCTTGGAGCGTGCTTCGCGCTTAGATGCATTCAGCGGCTTATCACTTCCGCACATAGCTACCCTGCGATGCATGCGACCACACAACAGGTACACTAGCGGTGCGTCCACTCCGGTCCTCTCGTACTAGGAGCAGCTCTCCGCAATATTCCTACGCCCACAGCAGATAGAGACCGAACTGTCTCACGACGTTCTGAACCCAGCTCGCGTACCGCTTTAATTGGCGAACAGCCAAACCCTTGGGACCTTCTCCAGCCCCAGGATGCGATGAGCCGACATCGAGGTGCCAAACCTCCCCGTCGATATGAACTCTTGGGGGAGATAAGCCTGTTATCCCCGGAGTACCTTTTATCCTTTGAGCGATGGCCCTTCCATACGGTGCCACCGGATCACTAAACCCAACTTTCGTTCCTGCTCGACCTGTATGTCTCGCAGTCAAGCACCCTTATGCTTTTACACGCTACGCACGATTGCCAACCGTGCTGAGGGTACCTTTGGGAGCCTCCGTTACTCTTTAGGAGGCGACCGCCCCAGTCAAACTACCCACCATACACTGTTCCTCCGTTGCCCGGAGGTTAGAATTCACCTGAGGCAAGGGCGGTATTTCACTGGGCGACTCCCCCCAACCTAGCGATCAGGGTTCAAAGTCTCCCGCCTATGCTACACATGCATCCGGTAAAGCCAATGTAAAGTTGTAGTAAAGGTTCACGGGGTCTTTTCGTCCCGCTGCGGGTAATCGGCGTCATCACCGATACCACAATTTCACCGAGCTCATGGCTGAGACAGTGCCCAAGTCGTTACACCATTCGTGCAGGTCGGAACTTACCCGACAAGGAATTTCGCTACCTTAGGACCGTTATAGTTACGGCCGCCGTTTACTGGGGCTTCAGTTAAGGGCTTCGCCGAAGCTAACCCCCTTCTTTAACCTTCCAGCACCGGGCAGGTGTCAGTCCCTATACATCGCCTTGCGGCTTAGCAGAGACATGTGTTTTTGGTAAACAGTCGCTTGGGCCTTTTCACTGCGCCCCGGATGTCCGAAGACACCCAGGGGATCCTTCTCCCGAAGTTACGGATCGAATTTGCCTAGTTCCTTAGCCATGAATTACTCGAGCACCTTAGGATACTCTCCTCACCCACCTGTGTCGGTTTGGGGTACGAGCGATTTTAACAAACTACGACGCTTTTCTTGGCAGCGGGATTACCTCCATTATCTCCTCGCCCGCAGGCTTGGAGTACTGTCAGGTTTCAGCCTTAACGGGAAGCGGATTTGCCTGCTTCCCGGCCTACGCCTTTTAACGTGCATTCGTCAGCACGCAGGAGTGTCACTTCTGCGTCACGCCTTAGCCTGGCGTTAAAATCGGTACCGGAATATTGAACCGGTTTGCCATCGGCTTCGCCTTTCGGCTACACCTTAGGTCTCGACTAACCCTGATCCGATTAGCGTTGATCAGGAACCCTTGGGTTTATGGTGGACGGGTTTCTCGCCCGTCTTCTCGTTACTCATGCCTACAGTTTCGCTTCCAGGGGCTCCACCGCAGCTTACGCCACGACTTCTGCGCCCCTGGAATGCTCCCTTACCGAACTATTAGTTCCCACAGCTTCGGCAGTATGTTTAATGCCCGTGTATTATCGACGCCGGGCCGCTTAACTAGTGAGCTATTACGCACTCTTTAAAGGAATGGCTGCTTCTAAGCCAACCTCCTAGTTGTCTGGGCAACCCAACTTTCTTTGTTCAACTTAACATACATTTGGGGGCCTTAGCTGGTGGTCTGGGTTGTTTCCCTCTCGCGACGGGACGTTATCACCCCGCCACTGACTGCCTGGTGGCTCTCTGCCGGTATTCGGAGTTTGTCTAGGGTTGGTACCCGGTGAAGGGCCCTAGCCTAATCAGTGCTCTACCTCCGGAGAGACAAAACCAGACGCTATACCTAAATATATTTCAGGGAGTACGAGCTATTTCCAAGTTTGATTGGCCTTTCACCCCTATCCACAGTTCATCCGAAGACTTTTCAACGTCTGGCGGTTCGGGCCTCCATGGGGTTTTACCCCCACTTCACCCTGACCATGGATAGCTCACTTGGTTTCGCGTCTGCCCCGCTGTACTGCACGCCCTATTCAGACTCGCTTTCGCTGCGGCTCCTCCGCTTAGCGGATTAACCTCGCACAACAGGAGCAACTCGTAGGCTCATTATACAAAAGGCACGCCGTCACCCCTCAAAGAGAGGCTCCGACCGCTTGTAAGCACACGGTTTCAGGTACTATTTCACTCGCCTTCTCGGCGTTCTTTTCACCTTTCCCTCACGGTACTGGTTCACTATCGGTCATACAGATGTATTTAGCCTTACCGGATGGTGCCGGCAGATTCACGCAGGGTTTCACCAGCCCCGCGCTACTCAGGATACCCGCCAGATTGCTCGCCGTACGCCTACAGGCCTTTCACCTTCTATGGGACTGCTTTCCAGGCAGTTTCGACTTAAGCTAGCGCTCATTATGCAGGTCCTACTACCCCGACTCCCCGTAGGAAGCCGGTTTGGGCTGCTTCCCGTTCGCTCGCCGCTACTAGGGAAATCACTTAATTGTTCTCTTTTCCTGAGGGTACTTAGATGTTTCAGTTCCCCTCGTATGCCCTCCCGTAGGAGTACTCCAGTAAACTGGAGTGGGTTGCCCCATTCGGAAATCCACGGATCATTGCTCGTATGCAGCTCCCCGTAGCTTATCGCAGCTTTACGCGTCCTTCATCGCCTCTGTATGCCTAGGCATCCACCGTGTGCCCTTAGTATGCTTCTACTATATGGTTTGCACGGCGTCTCCGCCGGCAACCTACTCGTATTCATGCTATTGGTTTATTGTGGGCCAGATGGGGACGAACCACACCTGGCTACCTTGGCGTAGTACGCAATCCTTAGTAAACTAAGAAATGCGCCCTACTATCTTCTAACTTGTTACAGTTATCAGACCTATTACTATTGCTATATTGCTTCATCATGTCAAAGAACCCGCGCTCGGCGCGGTACGGCCCGTTCGACGGGCAGCGTGTTTTTGGCGGATGCATGCGCCCGGTCTCGAAAGACCAGCAAAATACATCCTAAACAATCTTATAAAGAACATTGTGAGTCTTCCCGGGGCTACGCCCTCTCATATCTTACGACTCACATCAAATAACTATCAAAAAAAATTGTGGAGCTACGGGGATTCGAACCCCGGACCCCTGCCTTGCAAAGGCAGTGCTCTAGCCAGCTGAGCTATAGCCCCATACTGTTGTGGGCTTGGGAGGACTTGAACCTCCGACCTCACGCTTATCAGGCGTGCGCTCTAACCACCTGAGCTACAAGCCCCCGTAATGGCAGGCCTCGGCTGCAGGCGGTATTCGCCGGCTGCGGCGAGTGTGTGACCCGCCGGGTACACAGTTAAAAAAAGTACAGATCAGATTGTTTGTAACGAGCGTTAGCGTAGTGTCGTACGGCCATATTGCAGGCCGGCTCTCCTTGAAAGGAGGTGATCCAGCCGCACCTTCCGGTACGGCTACCTTGTTACGACTTAGCGCCAGTTACTAGGCTTACCCTAGGCACCTCTTGTTGAGGCGACATCAGGTACTCCTAACTTCCATCGCTTGACGGGCGGTGTGTACAAGGCCCGGGAACGTATTCACCGCGTCATTGCTGATACGCGATTACTAGCGATTCCACCTTCATGGAGTCGAGTTGCAGACTCCAATCCGAACTGAGAATGGCTTTGTGGATTTGCTCCTGCTCGCGCAGTGGCTACCCATTGTACCATCCATTGTAGCACGTGTGCAGCCCTGGACGTAAGGGCCATGATGACTTGACGTCGTCCCCACCTTCCTCACTACTTGCGTAGGCAGTCTGGCTAGAGTCCCCACCATTACGTGCTGGTAACTAACCACAGGGGTTGCGCTCGTTGCGGGACTTAACCCAACACCTCACGGCACGAGCTGACGACAGCCATGCAGCACCTTCCATAGTGCCCCGAAGGGACCCTCCTTTTCGGGAGGTAACACTGTAGATTTAGCCCAGGTAAGGTTCCTCGCGTTGCATCGAATTAAGCCACATGCTCCACCGCTTGTGCGGGCCCCCGTCAATTCCTTTGAGTTTCATCGTTGCCGACGTACTCCCCAGGTGGCATACTTACTGCGTTAACTGCATCACTGGCCCCAAAGGGCCAACAACTAGTATGCATCGTTTACAGCGTGGACTACCAGGGTATCTAATCCTGTTCGCTCCCCACGCTTTCGTGCCTCAGTGTCAGTTACAGTCCAGCCGGCCGCCTTCGCCACTGATGTTCTTCGTAATATCTATGCATTTCACCGCTACACTACGAATTCCACCGACCTCTTCTGTACTCAAGAAACCCAGTATCCATGGCAATTTTACCGTTAAGCGGCAAGATTTCACCACAGACTTAGGCTCCCACCTACGCACCCTTTACACCCAATGATTCCGGACAACGCTTGCACCCTCCGTATTACCGCGGCTGCTGGCACGGAGTTAGCCGGTGCTTATTCAAATGGTACCGTCACTACAAGACGAATCTCGTACGTTCTTCCCATTCAAAAGCCGTTTACAACCCATAGGGCCGTCTTCCGGCACGCGGCGTGGCTGCGTCAGAGTTTCCTCCATTGCGCAAGATTCCTCACTGCTGCCTCCCGTA
>NZMW01000003.1 GCA_002694685.1 Balneola sp. | reverse complement strand
ATTATGATTTATTTGAAGTAGCAAAATTAATTCCTGGCAATCAAGTTCAATCGCACCCCGTCCGCGTCCGATTTAAAACGCCTTGTTATGTGAATATTTCCAGACAAATATAAATTAAGGTACCGAACGCCAGGATAAATGGAATAAAATATTCAGAAAACGCTTTGTTGTTGAATACGAAAGAAACTGAAGATTTTAAGAAAGGGATAATAAATATTCTAAAATTCAAAGGTATTTCATCAACAGTTTCTGATTCGTTATACAAATTTGTTTCTTGTAATGGATACCTATATTTAAAAAAGGATGATTTTTTAAATTTGTTAAAGGGTTGGAACTCAATATTTGAATAAACATCGTAACCAAGTCTATTCATCTCTTTAATGATATTTGGCTTTGTATACTTAATCATCCTTTTTTCAAAATCTCCCCTAATTCCAAGATCTTTTTTACTCATTGTAGTCTGGTAAAACCAAAATAAAAAGTATACCCATGCAACTATTACCAAGTAACCGATTATTTCTGGCTCTTCAATTGTTAGTGAATTCCCAAGTATGTTTATTTCATCTATTGAGATTCCAATGTAATAGTTGACGATTATCAGAAGACTTAAAGTCAGTAAGTTTCTTCGAGATTTGTTTTCCATTAGAAGATTAAATTACACAGAACGACCCAGCGTTTAAAAGGCGCGGGGATTAAGATTTATTTGAAGTAGCAAAATTAATTCTTTAGAAGCAACAGCCAAGAAGCCAATACCGTAGTGTTTTACTTGAATCGTCAATCTTCAAACATTCCTCTCCAAAAAGTTTGTATTCCCCTCTACCCTAAGTAGGGCATTCCCTCTGCTTATATACTTTTGCCCAAACCGGTTTTTAATTTCATCCATCGCTTTAATCTGAGCTTTGAGTTCTTCGTCTTCCTGGAAGAACACGTCTAACTGACTGGACTTATCTATTTGGTTTGGGTAGATAGCGATGTTCCGAATTTCAATTTCTTTCTCACAGGCTTTCTCTATGGCATAGCCTACCTCATCCATACAGGCTTTGTAGATGTAGTCATCAATGTTGGTATAGCCATCGGTTACAAACCGAAAGCCCACCCCTCCAGCACCCTGCTTATTGTAGCCAAACATGCCAGAGAAGCTGTTGGCTCTTATTCCATAGGCTCACATTCATCAAAACGATAACCTTTGAGCAGATCTGAGGCAATGGTGAGTATGTTAACTGCAAAATCATAATAATTAAGCGGGGTAAATGATTCACTTTTGGGCTTCGGTATTGTAAGAAGCTGTTCTAATTTACAACGCCGGGAATCACATTGGATAAGTTGAGAATCCAATTATAAATATAAACCAATGTATACTTGTTATATAATCATATGTAATATAATAACCATATATAAGCAAAGCATTAACAATACTTTAAATCAAAGAAATATTTTACTTACTAAATAAGTAATTATTTTTTGTAACAATTAGCTATTAATCATCTCTTCTTTGTAATTGCAAAAGATTTAAAGAGAGTGACTTTTGCTAAACCAAAAACGCCAAAGCCATGAAGCCTGCTTTTCCTTACATAAAATTAACTTTAACAATAATTTTAATAGCATTTACACCAGCTTTTACTGCTGCACAAAGCATTGATAAAAGACCTGAAAAAGTGGATAAGTTAGTTTTAGAGAGAATAACAGAAGCAAATGTTGTATCTGAGGTTGGGCAGAAAAGTTTAAATTATTATCGCCAACAGTCTCAGCATAAGAGGGTTCATGTTGTAAAGTTGCCCAATGAGCTATACAAAGTGAAAGCATTTAATGTATTTGCTAACGAAAAAAGAAAAGAATTTTCATTTTCAATGTCTCAAGGAGCAAGTGAGTTTGTAATTGTTCAGAGAGAGGTAAATGTAATTTCTGATACGGAATATGCTTGGTTAGGAGATGTCTACAAAAAAGGGACTGAAGAAATTTTAGGAGATGCTACTTTAATTGAAAATAAAGATGGAAGGATTACTGGCAGTATTGACATTGACCGCATGTTTTTCAAAGTACGTACTTTGAAGGAGTCAAAAAACAATGTCATTATTGAAATGAGTGATGAGCAGAACGACGAGCCTCAAGTAGATATTGGCTCTAAGAAGAACTACGATAGTAACTATGGTAAATTTTCAAAACAAGAAACAAATATAACAGAGGAAATAAAGCCGATTATTGAGCCTATTTTTGATAATAACGAAAAACTTCAAAATACAGGCGTTATGCGCTGCTCACCAGAGCATATTAGAGTGTTAGTGCTATACACCCCAGGGGCTGATGATGATGAAGATGTGAATGCCGAAATAACATTAGCTAGCCAAGAATCAAACACAAGCTACACTAATAGTCAGATTACTAACGTAGAAATGCGCGTCGTTGCTAGACGACTATACAACTTCACCTCAACTGGAAATATACAAACTGACACACAGACTCTTTATGGAGATAACACTGCACAAGACTTAAGAGATCAATATGATGCAGACGTAGTAGTCTTATTGGTTGAAAATGGTACGTATGGGAGTCAATGGGGTAACGCCGGCACATTGGTTCTGGATGACCACCAAGCGTATGCTATTGTTGATGTTTCTAAAGCTACGGGTCCTCATTATACGTTCACCCATGAAGTTGGACATATTCAAGCGGCTTTTCATAATCCAGAAAATGCCTCAACAAACACACTTTATCCAGCCTTTGGGTATGGCCACCGATATACTTATAGTGGATGTGGATTTAATCAAAACTGTGGAAATACAACCATTATGTCCTTTAAAGACCCTTATTCAAATGGAGGAAACACGGATTGGAAAAAAGTGAAATATTTTTCAAATCCGAATCTTTCTAAGAATGGAAAGCCCTTAGGTATTGCAAATCAAAGGGAAAATTATAGAGTATTAAATGACACAAGGGATGATGTTGCCGACTTTGTTAATGAAGATGAGCTTCGGGCATCAATAGGTGCTACATATTTGTCCCCAGATACCTATTCATTTACTAGCAATCCCTGTGGTAGTTCAGGTACAAGGTCTTATCAGTGGAGGATTAGCCAAAATCCATTAGCCGTTGGAAGTGCAAGTGTAGTGTCTACCTCTCAAAATTATTCCACTACATTTAATAGTCCAGGTGACTGGTTTGTTCAAGTAGATGTTAGTGACACGAATGGTCAACAAGCTACTGATGTAATCAGAGTTTACATAGAAGGGTCAACATGTGGTCCGTTTGACCCATGTTTCAAAGGGGTAGAAAATCCAGAAGGTCAGGAACCCAATTCCGTTGAGTTATTACCCGCCTATCCAAACCCATTTAATCCAAGTACCCAAGTTTCATTTACACTACCAGAACCTGAAGATGTAAATGTTTCTGTCTATGATATATCTGGAAAAGAAGTGGCGGAATTAGCTAATAAAAGATTTAGTGCTGGTGTACATAGAGTTAATTTTGAGGCAGCCAATTTGTCAAGTGGAAATTATATCATCCGAATGATTGTCGCCGGCAATATCATAGAATCTCAAACAGTTACCCTCATAAAATAGCCGTTGTTTTTAATTCAGTATAGATAGTATGAAATATATGTTACCCTACATAATTACAATCGTAATTTTCTTGAATAGCTGTGGAATATTACCTTCAAACAACGAAGAAAAGTTTGAGCCGGTTTTTACAGCAGAAATTAATGGGGAGCCTTATGATGCTCGAGCTATTAATGGTAAGCTTACAGCAAAAGCTGTTCTGACCGATCAGGGTGAATATTTATATCTTACAATTTTTGGATATGAATATGACCCCCAATTCTACCCTTATAATGAGTTTGTTGGTTTTTCTATGAATTACAGCGAGGGTATTTCTGAATATCCTGCCATACTTGATACGATTACTGCAGGTAGAAATTTATATCTAGGTGGTAATTATTATGAAGTAAATGGAGACGCTACTATATCAGTATATGAAGCGAAAAATGATACTCAAGGTCATGTAACGGTTAACTTCGAGCCTCAGAAGAAAGGTAAAACCATCGTTTCCGGGACATTTGAAATGAGGGTAATAGTCAATCGCAGAGCAGATCAATATAGCTTGAGGGTTAATCAAGATACCTTATACATTACCAATGGGAAATACCGACTTAAGCTTGATGACCGGACGGAGGATGATTAACAAATGAAGAAAATAGCATTTATCATTTTACTAGTAGGTTTTTGCACAAGCTGTGATTTGTTCAACGCCGATGAGGTTGAAGAAGATGTTTCCCCCACAACATCCAATTATGACTATGTTGATATAGCGCCTGCCTGGAGTCCGGATGGAAACTGGATTGCCTATACTCGCACAAAGGGACCTCAAGAACAGAGAGGGATTTATCTTATTCGGCCAGATGGAACAGATAATAGATTCCTTCACCAAGGCTGGGCATATGATGTTACCTGGAGCCCTGATAATAATTGGATTGCATTTATCCAGTATGGGCAGGTATACAAGAAGCATATTCATTCAGATACCCTCCAGCAGTTAACTTTTCCTCCCGGTCGCAGCTATTACCCAAGCTGGAGTCCGGATGGTGAACGTATTGCATATGGGAAGTCGAATAATGACTCGACACGATCGGGTTTACGGTACGTAACTCCATCAGGAAATAAAGACTGGTTTATAACTGAATATGGATTATTTCCAAAATGGCTAAATGAAAATGAAGTTTTATTCAGATTGGATTTACACGATAAAAATGGAAATTTTACTTCTACTTCGGTAAAAAGAGTAAACATTCATCATAGAAATGTACTCGAAGTATTAAATGTTAAACCTCATAAGCTCTTACATTTAATTAGCTACAATGATTTGAGAAAAGAAATACTCTTTACAGGGTATTCAAAGAATGCTCCAAGTATCTTCTCGCAAAGCCTTAAAGGAGGAAAGAGAACATTACTTATGGAATATTCAGATGAAGCTGCATGGTCTCCCGATGGACTATCCATTGTATATACAAATATCAACACCGGCAATGGATATCTGTGGATAAAGCAAGATGTTGAAGAACCCTACCAAATAACTAACTAGATAATTTCATGAAATATTTCTATACCCTAATTATAGCACTAATAATTAGTACAGCAACTTATGCGCAAAAACATGATTATAATATTAATGTATATTTTACCCCTAATTCATTTGATCTTATAGATAATAGGGCCGTAGTAAATAACATTTCTGAAATAAGAAAATTATCCGCTTCATTAAAAGTTGATTTAGAAAAAGAGAAGTTTAAATCTGCAAGAAGAACGTTCCCAGAGTTCTCAAAAAGAGATACTTTAGTTATATTAGAAAATGGAAAGAGAATAAAGAAAATGGATTTGACAAGGGTATTTACTCTTAGCTTTCCAAATTTAATATCGGCTGAAAAGGCTATTGAAAACTTATCGAAAAATAAAAATGTTTTGTTTGCGGAACCTGATTGGGGAGTTGAGCCTACCTCATCAATAGTGCGGTCAACTGGTGATTCGGAGGTTGCTGACCAATGGCACCTGAATAATACAGGCCAAAACGGAGGAACTCCTGATGCTGATATGGATGTATTTGAAGCTTGGCAGGAATATGAGGGGGATGGACAGGTAAAAATTGCGATTATTGACACTGGAGTAGATGATGATCAGTTAGATTTATCAGGAAAGGTGACCGGTGATTTACATGATCCTAGTGTTAACTCAACTTGTAGAGTTGCATACTCGCATGGTACACATGTAGCAGGAATAGCGGCTGCAAAAAAAGGAGGAGGGAATGTTAGAGGAGTAAGTAGTTATTCAGGAGTAATTTCAAAGAATCTTTATGACGGGACTTGTAATACTGCTACCCAAACACCAGGTTACTTAGGTTCGGGTACTACTTACAACAAAATTATGGAGGCAATAAACGAAGGTGCCAGTGTAATAAATTATAGTAACAGTTCGACATCTAACATTACACTAATCAATGCTGCTTTTGCAAATGCATACCAATACAACATGATAAATGTTGTGTCTATGGGTAATATTGGTAATAATGAAAATCAAACACCAACAAAAAAAGAATACCCAGCTGCATTTGCTAAAACCCCAATGATTCAGGTTGGTTATACTGACAGATATGATTTAATTGGAAATAAATCAAGACAGGGTAATCACATTGATCTTGTGGCACCAGGAGAGGAGATTATATCTAATTGGACATTTAATAATGGTGAAACAGCAGAAAGAACCGGGACATCATATGCTACCCCAGGTGTTGCTGGTATTGCTGCATTATTATTTGAATATGGATTACAAGAAAAGTCTATTTACTTATACAATGATGATGTTCAGAACTTACTAAAGTTAAGTGCAGATAAGGTTCCAGCAATGGGGTCATCAAACTTTGACCCAGCGTATGGATATGGCAGGGCCAACGCTAAGAAAGCATTGGATAGGCTAAATAGTCCCTACATATTAGACCATTATTTTACGACAGGAGGATCAGTTCACAATTATTCATTTTACGAATATGTGCTTTTTTATGCTACCCCTGGAATATCAGATGGTTACCACGAAGTCGACAGAGTAGAAGTGCGAAAGACTGTATCTTATCCTACAATGAATGAGGTTCATGTATGGGGAAGAGGAACGGCTAGTGGAGGTTACTCCGATGACAATCCTAACTTTGCCTATAATTATACTGATGTAATTAATGTAACAAACACTTCAGCTACGTTGCGTACTTTTGTTTATAAAAAAAATGGGGTATGGTATCCTACTTCGCCAAGTAATGTCTCATTTGGATATACGGTACACGGAACGTTGGCGACTCCAACGATCTCTGCATCAATATCAGGACCTTCAATATTAAGTTCAGGTTCAAATGGTACATGGTACGGGTCTTCTTCAGATGGTCAATCCCCTTTACAATATGAATGGAGGATAGCACCAGTTGGTCAGGGTGGTAGTGGAACATTAGTTGGGACAGGATCTTCATATTCTGGTAGTCAAACCGATGATTTTGATTTATTCTTGACAATTACAGATTCAAGAGGGTATAGTGGTACAATCAGAAAATTTGTAGATGTAACAGGTGGTGGCTGCCAACCAGGATTTCCTTGCAAACCAATAGCTCCGGGAACAGAACAACCGGAAAGTTTTAGCTTAGAGCAAAACTACCCTAACCCATTTAATCCTTCTACAGAAATTACCTATGCACTACCTGAAGCAGCAGAGGTTGTCTTGAAGGTGTATAACATTATGGGTCAGGAAGTAGCAACACTTATTAATAATAACATGAGTGCTGGCTTCCATAGCATAACTTTTGATGCCAATACCCTGCCAAGTGGTGTTTATATAGCTCGGATGGATGCAGTTGGGCAATCAGGAGTAACATTTACTAAAGAACTAAAAATGCAGCTTATTAAATAAACCTAAAGCTGTCTCAGATTATAAAGCTCGTTTGGTTTTCCAGGCGGGCTTTTTTAATGCAAGAGATTTCATGCCCTTTAGCCTTAGCATGAGTGCTTAAGCGCTGTACTTATTGATTTTAGTAGTTGAGAATTAATCTAGTATTACTAATTTCTCTACCTTACCTAGATTTCAGATAATTATTTATAATTACTTTAGCACTCTAGCACTTAAATTAGCTATGCATTCCCTTAAAAGAAGTGTGTATTATCTCTGCAGAGATAAATTTGTTAAAATCGATTCTTGATCTCATCCATCATTCCAGAAAACAGGTAATGGATCTTCCGGTAATCTAGTCTGATCTGAACCATTATTTTTAAACATGTCATCAACAGTAATACTTGTATTCTTTAAATCTTGCATTAAAAAAAATAATTTTGGATCTACGTTTGTAGCATGTTTTTCAAGTAGCTTTTTGATGAAGTTTTCTTTCGAACCTTGTTTCTTTTGGCCATATAAGCTGGCACTATTAGATGCTACCCAATTCATGAATGGATAAATATTTAGCAAACCTAACGCACCTGCAAATAAGTTAGAAATGTTGGCAAATTTTGTCACTCTCTTATTTTTTTCTTCAATATGTATCTTGATTGAGGCTTCATTAGGCATAGATTCTTCACAAAATAATTCAAGCTCTTCCAGAATTTTTTGGACTACCTCATGAATATCTTCATCACTACTTCCCTTTACCTTCATTGCATTATAAACTAATGCTCCGTATGCCTCACGGGCTTTTGCAGCATTATTCGACTTGTGCCATTTTTTTAAAAAATCTACTCTATAAACAGCTGGTATTTTATCAAACTTTAATCCCTTAATTAACACTTTTAATATTCTATAATCGTAATGTTTTAGCAGGCTCCTTTTCGGAGTGATTTTTGGGTCCATAATAATTGGACGATGTTTAAAATCACCTAAATGAATATTGGGTTTTCCACCTCCCATCACTTTAGGATATGCAAAATATTCACTACTAAGTAGTAATTCATTTAGTGCTACTGTTGGAGAAGTATTAGATAATTCGGCAATCTCACATGCGTATTTAGTATTTCCAATCAAACATAGATTAGTAAAATTATTTCTAATTTGTTGCCTAATATCATTGTCAATAATCGATTTTTTGTTACTTCTTAATACTTTTTTTCTTGCATTTCTATACCCTTCAATTTTTAAAGCAGACTCATAATTATAAATTTCATCAGCGATTGCAAACCACTTATCTCCTCCGGTGTGTCTTAAAACTTCATGCCACCTTTCCCATGTTGGTGGCATTCGCTTAAGCAAAGGAAAGAGTGAATTTTTTACATCTTTGTGGCTGTACTTATCAGGGTGGTCAAGTAATGGAAATATAAATTGGTCTTCTGATTCAGGATCAGATAATTCCAAAAAGGAATTGAAATCCATTCCAAAAAATTCTGAAAAACTGTCAGCAGTAATTGGAGGTACATAACATATTACTTGCCTATATAAAAAAAGCATCGTAGCTAAACTTACACCGGGTTTATGTAGTCCATACCCTGACAATAAATTATATTCAGGGAATAACTTTTCTGGAGCATGAATAACAGCATATTTGTCAAGTAACAGGGAACTAATTTCTATACCCGCGCTCTTTTCTTTATCAATATATGTTGAAATGTTTATGCTCATAAGTGTATAAATTATTCAAGTAAACAACGTATTCCATATATGGAATAGTCTTTATATATATTCCTTTTTTGACTTTTAATAATATTTAACTGTAACCAGACTGTTAAACTATATTTACGCCTACTTGACTATCATATATTTTTTTTACATACTTACTCATGAGTCAGAGAAAAGTCCATATTATCATATGGATGCTCTTAATTTCAAGCGGGGTCTTTTTTACGCTTACCTTTTTAGAGCACCGAGAGCAACAAGCTACAAACCTTCAAAAAGAGAAACTGGAGAGGGGGTTACTTATGACCTTTCCATTCCAACAAGAAGGCCTGATTTCGAGCCTACGGCCCATTTCTTCAACAAAAGCAGTTGAACAATATGTTCCAGAAGCTAATTATACCGCTTTCATTCTATTAACCCCGACGGTTTGCACGGGCTGTATTTTAGAAACCCATGAGTGGATTAGTTTTTTAAAAGATTTTGAAGGAGTTAAAGTAGAACCTGCACTTGTCATTCTCGAAAATGACAGCACTGCCGCTCATACTTTTTTTCAAAAAACTCAATTCAATGAACTAGCATGGTGGGGTCTAAATTCGGTAACTGAACAGATAACTTCCATTGCAGAAGACATTCCAAACATGGGGCAGCTACTTGTATTTATTGATAATAAACAAGGGAAAATCATGCGTCGTTACATCATTCCCTCCAGGGTTACGAGCCTGAATACAAAACAAATTCTAATGGATCAGGTCTTTGCTCGTTCAACTGATAACAAATAAAAAAGAGGTACAATTATGAAAAATAAAATAAGCAACATGTTAAAACTATTTGCGGCAACTTGTGTGTTTGCGCTTTCCGCATTTAGTTATACAACTACAGTGCAGGCAAGTAGTGGAGAATGCCCTGTATGTATTAAGTCTAGTGGTTCTTCAGGCTGGTGTTCTATAGGTCAAGCTGGCACGAATGGCTGTGCGGAATTTGACAACCCCGCGGGTCCTGGTTATGATCCATATGGACCACCAAATGACTGTGGTGGATTTGGTGGTGCCTGCGGTTGTCCAGACCCCACTGTTCCTTGTGAAGCATAATCTAAACTAATTACATATTGAAAAGCTTACACATCTCAAATAAATCCCGAGATGTGTAGGTTTTTACTTATGATACTCTCATCATTTCATAGAATCGCATTTACTTTACTCGCTATAGTTCTCTTGTTTGGTTGTACCGACAAGGATGTCTCAACATTGTGGAATACTGTTCCTGTAGTCGAAATAACTCCCCATGTTATTTCTTGGGGTGACAGCAGTACTGCTGATAAAAATGAGGAGACGATCTTTAGTAGCATTGGAAGTATTTCAACAAGCCCCGATAGCCACCTCTTCATTTCAGACCGGATTTCACAGTCTTTAAAAAAATTCGACCATAAAGGACGCTTTATCCATGAAATTGGACGGCGAGGTCGGGGAGCTGGGGAATTTATGTCCCTTAAGTATTTTACAGTTTCCAACAACTCTGAAGAGTCAAGTACAATCATAACTACCGATGAGGTAAACCGAGTTATTTACAAATTCTCCACTGATGGGAAACTCTTGAATACCTTTCAGGTTGCCTTAGGAATTGAATACCCAATCGGTCCATTTACTTTTATAGAAACAGAAGCGAACTCTGGGTATATATTCTTGTACAAATTATTCGAAGCAGCAGAAGATGAAGATTGTTTGTTTCATTTTTTTAGCTCAGACTTTTCTCAAAAAATAAATTGTTTTGGCAGTTTTCGAGAATTACAATATTCCCACAGCGATGCCTATAGCTATCTAACAGAAGTAAGACCCGGTAATTTTATTATTAGTGAGGACAAAACTATTTATTATACCCCGTATTTATACGATGGATTTATTTACACCTATGCTTTTGATAAAGAGCTACAGGATTGGATATATGCTGGAACTATTCAGGGCTTGGTTTACGAATCAACCCCCATAGAAGAACAGGCCGAGCCTTCTGAATACCGATTAACTTACAAGGAGAAAAGATTGTATGGAAAAGTGAATAACACCAGCTTAGGTTTGTTCAGTGCCCCTGAAGGAATGTATCATTTTACCCGGATTAAAAGTGATAACGGAGAAAAGTGGTTTGGCATGGAGCAATATGATAACCAGAATCAATTAAAAAAATACATCCGATTTAAAGATACAGGATCGGACAGTCTTAAACTGTACCCTCCAGTTTTACACCGAGATACAAAAGGATTTTTTTATGTGCTGGGTGAACATGCGAGCGGCCTTCCGGAAATCAAACAATTAACCCTTGAGTCTGTAGCCGGTTTTAACCATACTAAGCCATAGAGTTGAGAGATTATTAAGTTTTAGGGTGATCACCAGCTGTCAGGGTCGCCTCACTTTCGAAACTTAACACACAATCAGGAATTAAAAATTTCTACGTTATGTCTGTTTTACTTTTTATAAGTCTGCTTTTATTGCAGGGGGCAGCTGTTCCTGAAAACATTCTTGGAGAAGATGAACTACTTAAAGAAGGCGCCGCACTGGAAGCGAAAGGTCATTATGAAATGGCCTTGGAGGTATGGGCTAAAGCCCCCGCTAATCTGGAAATACCCAGCTTTGCAATTGGGCGGGAATACATACGGCTGGCGTCGAAGCATCAGTTGCGTGAGTACTACGAGGCCGCCTCGGCCCTGTATAGATGGGGGCTCACCGCAAAAGAAACACCGCCAAATGCTCTTGCCCTGAACGAAGAACTGGCCATGCTAAAGCCGCTGTTCAGTTCCCTGCGATTCAACAACGAGCAGTACAAAGCATGGGTGGAGCTGCTCGACAAAGAAAATGTAGATGTGTACCGTCATTTGAGAACTTTCTGGGAGGAACTGGACCCTACTCCGGGCACTCGCTATAACGAGCGTTTGATAGAGCATTGGGAACGTATCGCCTATGCTCGCCAACATTTTGACCGAAAAGATGATCCACCTTATGGCACTGACGATCGGGGGAAAGTGTATGTGCAGTATGGGGAGCCGGATAAAAAAGACTCCGGATTCCTTAACATCACTTCAGCAGATATATATACAAACTGTCCTCCTGGTTGTAATCGCGAAGTTATGGTCAATGTAATACCAGCCCTTGACCCTAATCCTTACTACGAAATCTGGGTGTATGAAAAGCCCAATTCAGCAATGAAATTCAACTTAGTCAAAATATTTGGAGATAAAGCTATTGGTGGATTCAGTGAAGTTGAAAAAGTGGAAGATTTTATACCCAGTAAGGCTTTTAGCTTAAATGATAACAGGTATGCTTTTCAATCTCTTACCGGCTTAAAGTCTACCCCAGGCGTAGGTGCTACCCCGGGCATGGTAATGCAATTCAATTATTATTTGAAGTTGTCATCCACCGATTTTTTCTTCGCTAACCGTTATGAACAATTGTATTTTGAATGGGTTATGGGGTCGGGTGCAAATAAAGGCAAGCATCAGGGCCCAATTCAAGAGGAGCGTTCGAGAATCATCACTTTGAATAACATCAAGGAAGCCCCACCCGAACAGTCAACCTATGCAAAGGCTTTACCTTCCATCGAGCTTTCAGCCCATCACTACCGTATTTTGGATGAACAGAACCGACCGGCTGCTTTTACTTTTCTGGAAAGTCAGCCTGGTGCGCCTTTCTTAGATGATCTAATTGCCAATCAGGATATTCTATTTCCCGGGGATTCGGTGCCGAATCAAGCCGTACTCAACGAGTATAAACTCTTACATGGGTTGAAGGTGAATGGCGAAGATGGGGAACTGCTGAGTCAGTCCCGCGAGCAAGCAAATTTGGTACTAGACCTGGAAGGGAAAACCCCAAGCAGCAGCGTATTTAAAGTTCCATTTTTGGAAGAGAACCAAAAGCTAACCTTGTTTGCGGAGCTGCACAACGAAAATTCGGGGACCAAACCTGCTCTGGAGGATTCTCCGTTTCCGGCATCACTGCGCGGAATAGGAAAACTGGAATCCGAACTTCCCAAACCGCTAAACTCTGACCCTGAAAAACTTCAAATGTCCGATTTAATTCTGGGCTATCAAATGAATACCGATGCCACAAATGTACTGTTCCCATTCGTAGTGGCCAATGACAAACAAATTCCACAGGGCGAAGAGTTAGCTGTTCACTTCCAGATCTATCACCTTCAGGAAGGCGAGAACGGATTGTCCAATTTCACCATCGACTACGAAATTACCCAAGATCGACGAATGCAATGGCTGTTGGGTAAAGATAGGGAAGTGAGTCTATCTTTCACCCAGCAAGTGAGAGGCTCCCGATACGTACAAAACCTTTCTATCCTGACTCGTGAATTAGAGCCCGGAACCTACACTTTCTCTTTTAAAGTGACGGACGAGAACAGTGGAAAGAACATTCAGAAGGAAATAGAGTTAGAGATTATGAGCAGGGATGAGCAGAACCTCTCTTCACTTTAATGCCCGACTTTGCAAGGCCGATAATGCCTAATTTGGATGTCAGATTACCAAGTCGGCAAGCAAAGGCGCACATATAGCCCCCGACACTCCTCGCGAAGGCTATCGCTTTTATTATCGCGAATGATGACATAGGTGGTACTGATTTACGGGGTTCTGCAATTACAATCGATGAACTTGAAGAGCGTACCTTAATGAACTTCTTTGGGAAGTTAGATAATAAGATTGAAAGAAAAATAGAATCGACTTGGGATATTGAATATTGGAAGAGAGTAGCAAAATCAGGCCAAACGAAACGTTAAACTAAAAGATCTTGCACTAACATAGTACAGTTTTAGGCAACTAACATGAGAGGTATATCACTGCATTAAGCAGAAAAATTAATTTGATATTTATATAAGTCTAACTATAATATATTGAGATTAATTACTTTAGTTAAAAATATTATTGACATGAAATACTTCTTAACCGTTATTTCATTTTTAATTTTAATCGATTTTCCAGTTTTTGCTCAAGATGATAAGGGTACTGGATTAAGCTTTTTAAATCAGGACGAGTATCGAAGCATACCTCTTGCACATACTCCTTTTTCTGGTGATGAGTTACCTTCAAGAATTGATCTTTCAAGAGATTTTCCAACACCAGGAGATCAAGGTTCTCAAAATAGCTGTGTAGGTTGGGCAGTATCTTATGCTTTAAAATCTTTTCAGGAAAAAATAGAACATGGCTGGACACTGAATAACGATCGAATATTTAGTCCCTCTTTTATTTATAACCAAATAAATAATGGCACAAATAGCGGAACTTTTATACCTGATGCATTAAATCTACTATCTGAACAAGGAGCAGCTACACTTAGTGACTTTCCTTACAATGAGTATGATTATAGTACTAGACCTTCAAACGAATTAATCAATAGAGCCAAACCATATAGGGCTGATTATTGGCGAGTAGTTAATCATGCATCAGAAAGAGAAGTCAAAGCTCAGCTTCACGCAAATCTACCTGTTGTTATTGGAGCATTAGTTGATGAAAACTTTAAAAGACTAAATAGCCAGAATAATACTTGGAGGCAGTATCCATCTAGCAATTCATCTGGTCATGCAATGATAGTTGTCGGTTACGACGATAATAAAAATGCATTTAAAGTAATAAACTCATGGGGTACAAGTTGGGGCGATGGTGGATTTGGGTGGATTGATTATAATATATTTAAACGAGCCGTTAGGGAAGCTTATATTGTAAAAGATGCTAGAACGACGAACGTCCAAAACGACGATGGAATTGTTGAAAATAATAGAATAAGACCTATATCTATTGAACCTAATGACGAAGATTCTAGAGTTGATTTTACTCTCTTCCAGCCCTCTCATAATCAACCTGTTCAAACCAGATTTGGCATATATCCAGGTATGGTTTTATCTGGATCAGTTAACATCCCAGAGTCTCTTGGGAAACAAGTTCAAGTAGTAGTAAAAATATTTTATACTAATCAACAACAACAGAAAGGAGCACCTGTTTATGCGGTCCCTAATAATATATATTTCAGGGACGCAAATAATCAAGTTGCTACAGGAACAAATATCGCACCTATAGCAACTTTAACACCTCCAAACAATCAATGGCAAGTAAGATTTCCTTATGCTGTTTTTGGTTTACCAAATCAAGGGGGGTTTAACACAGCATATTTTGTTGCAGTGCCTTATTTATTTGTTGATGGTTTTGGTGTAAAAGAAGGAAACCCTATACCATTTTTTGTAAGGTATTAAGGTTATGGTAAAGTGAAACAAGTCTTCCCTTATAGAGTTTATGTCTATTTCTTTAGCTTATCACTATTACGCATGCAGCTTTCTAAGCTCTATTATATGTAAGTGCGCGAATGAGGAGATGTAAAGATCAACTAAATAAGCTATTTTTTAATAGCTAAACTAAAAGAGAAGGCAAGCCTCCTCTTTGGAGCCTAAGCTCCATTTAATGCATACTCCTCTGGCTGCTTATAGTCGGGCCGGTTAATAACCCGCTCATAATTTCCAGATGGAATTAGTGCATCTTTCACAACTCTACCACTGCCATCTTTAAAAGGAAGTAGAGATTCAATATTAGCATATATCCGGTCCTCCGTTTCGTTATGCACAACCAGAATATTACAGCTCATCCCAATATGCGCCTCGAGATCTATCCCTTCTAGCAACTCCTGTGAACTAAACTTCTTCCCAAGGAGTCGCTCCAGGTCTTTGCGAAGATTACTCTTCTCATGCAAGCTCCATGTGTAGCGCTTGGCAAGAATGAATGGCTTGTCATCCTCATCTTTCTGCTGAGTTTCAAAGACAAGCGATAGGCGATGTTTTTTTCCCCACGTGCTTTCTTGCTCGCCGAGGTCAACAGCGTCGACGAGTACGGCTGGGTGTAATCCCTCTGGGCATAGTGGATACTCAGATGGGTCTTCTTTTACGATTAGTGGCATAATTGCCTCCTTTATTATTTGACGGTGAACCGTCGGGTTGTGGTTGATTTTGTGTACTGGCGATAGAGCTTGGGGTGCGCCTCCCGGAATGCTTTCGTATCGAGCCGGTTCTGGGTCGAACTTTTCCAACTGATTAGGTCGTTACCAGCCAGCACCATACGTTCGGCGTCGCCAAGGCGAACCTTCAGTTTTGTTTTCAGGTCTTCTTCCATAGCCTCCAGATCCGACTTGCGCTCACGAACCTTTACCAGTTCCTGGTAGAGGCCATAGCCCGCAGGGGTGACTTCCATGGTTTTTCCATCCGAGGAGTCTGGGTACAGGATCAGGGCGTCTTCTCCATTTATTGGAGCAGGTCGCTTACCGCCAACCATATGAGTCTGCCACCATTGGATAAGGGTATTCATGTTATCAATGATGAGATCATCATCGCGTTCGATGATAACCGGATCATGGAACCGGCAGGTATCTCGCTCGTAGACTTGAATTATTCCCAGCTCATACCCGGTAATACCCAGATAATGTTGGATCTGAAGTATCCAACTTTTTGGATACTCGCCATCCAAGGCTTTCAGGCGATGGCTTGTGGTGGTCTTTAACTCGAGGACAGCTGTTGATTCCAGCTTGTCGCCAGCTAAGACCTGACGGTCGATGTTAGCACGCAGGAAGTCATGTTCGGGATGGACAAAGGTTTTATTCACCTGCCGGGTTTTAAAGCCCGTCACGTCCTCAAAGTGCATGGCCAGTATGGACTCGAAGAAATGGCCGAATTTGAGAATGGGCGTATTTTCAATGGGAGGCAACAAGTCTTGCTTACGCATCCAAAGTTGCAGGGGCGTTGAGTAGGGATTCTCCCCAAGGATCGTCCCGACGTCACTGCCTCCGAGATATTCCGACCGCTCTGACACCCATTCGTCTGATGGGAGTTCTGATTCTAATGATTTCATAAGGGTAGGGTTTAAAGGTTCGTAGATATAAAAAAAGCCCACTGAGTTATTCAGCAGGCTTATTGTGGTTTTGGTTTTCTTCGTCTTCCGGTTTGGGGACTTTTCCAAGCAGGAGCACACGCAGGGTTTGCTTAACAAACTCTGCGGCGGCTTCTATAAAGTCGTTGGTTACACTCATTGCTTTTTACCTCCGGTGATAATGATGATCACAATCTTAATGATCAGTTTAGGTAGGCTCATAGGGCGAATACTTTAGATACATTATCCTGGTATCGCGCTTGAACATGAGGGTCCATATCGTGGGAGATCCGATTCGTTAAGCGATTCAGTAGTACCCATTGAGATATGCGTCCTATCTCTTCCTGGTCGATAGCTTCTTGAGCTAGTCGCTTGGAGATTTTCTCTGAGACATGCTCTACTAGTTGTTCATCTACCCGGAGTACTTCTAAGCGGTTGATACGCTCTTGTATCTCTGGGAAGAAAGATCTCGCCTCGGCAAGCTTCTCACTTAGGTCATCAAAGGAGAATCCCTTCGTATGACGAGAATAGTACTTGCTGAGTACGGTTCCGAAGACCATTCCATTGGAACAGATCGCACGGATGGCTCCAAAATAGAATCGTATTCCCTCCGATTGGTCATAGGAGTTATGTATGAAAGCGGATAAGGCAATCTCAGACTCCTGATCCCGAAGTTTGAGCTCAGGGAAGGTGATCTGTAGCCTCATACGCTCGTTGCTTACAAAGGAATGAGACGGATCGATCTTGAAGGAATGACCACAGGTTGCTAACTGCCTCAGTAGCTGGTCAATCAGGTTAGAGTTCGTCACGATTTTATAGGTATCGCGAACAACGCTGATGACCTCATTGGTATCCTCCCGGACAATAGCTTTGTAGCCATTTGGCAGAAAGGAGTCTTGGTCATAAATGTCGATTAGAGGGGATTTCGCGTTATCTACTGCGACCACACGTTCGGTCACAGGAAAGCAGAATGGTTGTAGGTTCATGGTATAAGAATTATAGGTTAATGAGCAGGATTGCTCATTGTTCTTATACCTTAAAAACAATGTTTTAAATTATATATTAAGCGTTGTTTCCAACATAATTACTATTATGAAAAATTATACTATAAGTGTTCCTGAGAGGTTGACAGGAAAAAAAATTAGTGAGCTATTTGAATTATCTACTGATTTTTTAAGAGTTATTAATCAATATGACCGTGTTACATTTGACATTTCTAAGTGCAACTTCATAAATCCTGCTGGAACGGTATTACTGAGTGCTTTTAGAGATATTTATAAAGACAAATCTCCTGAAATTGAAACTTATGTACGATATAAAAAAAGCAGCCGGGTAACTAAAATTCTACAATCATGGGGGCTATATACTCTGGAAGAGTTATATCATGACTCTTACGTAAAATCTATTTCTAATTATACTGTTCCTTTAGAACGTTGTAACAATACGGATGAGTGTTTAGATGTCCATGAAAAAATCATGGATCATATTAAAGTTAGAACTGAATGCACGGATAATACATTTGCAACATTGGATTATATACTAAATGAAATTTGGGACAATGCAGGCACACATGGTTATGAATGTTATTACACTGAAGAGTATCCCAAACCAATTTATTTCCAGTCATTCTCATATAAAAGTGGAGTTGAAATTGCTATCCTAGACTTAGGACAGGGTATAGCAAATAGCTTAAAAAGCAAAGATTTTTACCGTAACTTTTCAACTGACCAAATACTGAAAAAAGCACTTGAGGAAAAAGTAACCGGACACCCAAATAATAGTCCAGGATATGGCTTGTATAGTTCTTCAGAACTAATTAAATCAAATAGTGGCGAATTGCACATCTGGAGTTCCGGTAGAAGTATTAATGTCACAAATAATTCCACGAGGACAGGTATAGGTGGATTTGAAAATGGCACATTAGTCTACTTAAAGATTAAGGCACAAATAGATACTAAATTTGAAGAGATAATGAATGGAAGAAAAGTGGAAAATTATCTCGAAGATCACCAGATTACATTATGAAGATTAAATTATCTGAATATGGAAAAACTTTAGGTCCAAGAGTTCTTGGGGTTAAAATTAAAAATGAAATCTTAGAAATAGTTGAAAAGGAAGCTGAAATTCATTTTGATCTTACTGATTTAAAAAGCCTATCAACCGGGTTTTGTAAAGAGTTATTTGGTGAGTTATATATTGAATTGGGAGATGACTTTAAATCTAAAGTCAAGTTTAAGTTAGACGGTGCGGAAAATAATGAGAGACTTCTGAAAATTATAAATAGAGGTATCTCAAGCTCAATTCAAAACCGAGATAGTAAATAATTAGGTATAAGAACAATGAAGGCTCTACAGCCCTCACAAATCTTAACCAACCCTATCCAACATGCATACCGTAGCAGAGGTATCTCTCAAATACTCCTCCCAGAAGTCTTATGACGAGATGCCAACCATTACCTCCCCAGAAGAAGCCGCCGAGTTTCTTCGTGGAATATTTGACCCCGATACGATTGAGCTTAGAGAAGAGTTTTTTATCGCACTTCTTAGCAATACCAAGCAAGTTCTCGGGTATAGTAAGATCTCGATTGGTACGATGAACGCCACTTTAGTTCAGCCCATAACGATTTTCCAAACAGCTATTCTTGGGAACGCTCATGGCTTAGTGCTTGCGCATTCTCACCCATCTGGGAACCTAAAAGCATCCAGTTCGGACATTAGCCTCAGCAAACGGCTTAGAGATTGTGGCCAGCTTTTAGGTATCCAAATAGTAGACCATATTATCCTGACCAAAGAATCCTACACGTCCATGAAGGAGCTTGGACTGTTTTAAAGAGAGCGGTATGCTCTCTTTTTTTAAGTTAAACCTCTATTTGCCCTAAAACTTCAGCGTCATCAGATGGACTTAAGTGAGCGTAAATACGAGTTGTTTCAGATTTACTGTGACCTAAATAAGTCCCAATTTTATATAACTCAACTCCCTTTTGGGCTAACTGTGAAGCAAATGTATGTCTTAAAGTATGTATAGTTTTATCTTCACTAACTTTCGCTTTCCCCGCGGCTCTCTTGAAAGCCCCATAAACGGTGTTTGGATGAAGTTTCATGCCCTTCTTGGAGGTGAAAACAAAAATGTCATTCTTCTCTTCTTGTTTTCTTAAAATATCAACGGCTTCAGCACTCAAAGGAACATTGCGAATAGAAGACTTGGTCTTTGGCTCCCAAATTAACTCACCGTCTTCAATATATTTCTCAATTGATATTACTTTGTTCTCAAAATCAACGTTATCCCATTTAAGATGGATGAACTCCCCCAATCTTAGTCCTGTAAGAACAAAAAATTTAAAGTAATCCATATAGAATTTGTCAGAGCACTTCCAAACTTCGTGCAGCTCTTTTTTGGTGAAATACTGCACCTTTAATTTTGGATCCGGCTTTTTAGTTTTGATATCAGCTGAGATTTTTCTCGGCATATACCCTTTTCTAATAGCTGTGTTTTCAATAGCTTTTAGAAAAACCAAAAGATTATTTTTTCTATGATCTGATTTAGTCCTTTTTTTTAAAGTATCAGCTAACAACTGAAATTGTGCTTCAGAAATAGTGGCTACGTCTTTGAAATATTTTTCACCTACTTCTTTTATAGCCTCAAGAAGATGGTGCTTGTTCGAACGGTATTTTTTGAATGTACTTTCTCTGACATTTCTCTTTTTAATACCCATGTGAATTTCAATAGCCTGCGTAAGGCTGATTCTTTTTCTCCCGGTCGTTATACCAGCCTGATTCAGAAGCTCATCAATTTTTTTTGACCTGGCTTGGTTCGCTTGGTTTTTTGAAACAAACCCGATTCTCTCTTTGTGCCTCTCTCCGTTCAAATGGTAATCCAAGTAAAAGGACTTACCCTTCTTTCTTATATCGTGTCGTAGTATTACATCGGGAATTTCTCTGCTCACTATTTTCGTTTTGTTTCTCACTAAATTTGAAGCAAATAAAGCGAAAGGTTGAGCTATAGTCAAGAAAAATCGTCTTGTTTTCGTCCTGATTTTTCAGATAAGACTAATAAAAATAACCTGTAACATATTATTAATTAATATGTTACAGGTTTTAAATTATAGATTTGTGGAGGTGCGGGGAGTCGAACCCCGGTCCGAGAAGGTAGACCTGTTAGCATCTACATGTGTAGGTACTGATTGACATTCGCCGGAAGCCGAGCCCAGTACCTAAGCGACTTCAGACTATTCTGTTAAAGTTTTACGTGAAAGCGACAGAAAGCACTCTCACGCTATCCTATCTTGTATGACGATCGGCTTGGCAATGATAGGCACTTAACCAAGGGATCGGTTCAGCAGTTTAAGCTGCTAAACGGTATGAGTAATTATTGTCAATTACTTTAGTTCCATAATGAATGTTATTACGAGATTCATTGGACACTCTCGACACGCAACCAACGGCGATACTCAACCCGTCGAATCCAGAACACCCCCAATACGTCAATGAACTGCTTCTAATATACGAATAACTAAGCTTTTTTATTTAATTCTAATCCAGTGAAATAGTTTCCGGTCTATCCTCAATTTTGGTTCTAAATGTTTAGTGTTAAATGTTAAATTGTGCTCACTATTTAACATTTAAAATTCAACACTTAACACTCCATTTATGAAATTTGGCAAGGTAGATAATCCCAGCGAAATCGACTTCACCCTCCCTCCCGATCACCCCGATACCCTCAAAATATTAGGTAATAAAGGCGGCGGTGATTTTGAAGCTTATGTTGGATGTGCTAAATGGAATAAGAAGGATTTAAAAGGATTCTATCCACGAGGAACCAAAGACGAGCTGGAATACTATTCCCGTCAGTTTAACTCTATCGAGCTGAATGCCACTCACTACCGAACCTACGGGCCGGATCAGGCCGAGACCTGGTGTGAGAAAACGCCTAATGATTTCAAGTTCTTTCCCAAAGTGGTGAATTCCATCAGTCACTTTAAGCGATTGAAGGGAATTGAAGCTCCGCTCGAAGAATACCTTCACGGCATGAGAGGATTTGGCGATCAGCTGGAAATGATATTCTTACAGCTTCGGGATGATTTCAAACCCAAGGATTTTGCCCGTGTTCAGCGACTGGTAGAAATCTGGCCGGATGACATTCCCCTCGCCATCGAACTCCGCCATACCGATTGGTATAATGAACCTGCAGTAGCAGATCAGGTCTGTAAATTGTTCGAGGAAAACGGTGTGGCAAATATCATCACAGACACTGCAGGAAGACGAGACTTACTCCACATGCGCCTCACTTCTCCCGTTGCTTTTATTCGCTATGTCGGCGCTAACCACGAAAGTGATTACGATCGGCTGGATGACTGGGTGGAACGACTCAAATTCTGGAAAGAGCAAGGACTGGAAAAACTGTACTTCTTTGTGCATCAAAACCTGGAGAAGGAATCGCCCCTGCTGTCTAAACACTTTATCCAAAAAATAAATGAAGAACTGGGGACGGATTTAGGTCTGCCCGGTGAGGGTGAGCAGGGCGATTTGGGGCTGTAATGATTTAGTATTTATTGCCGGTTTTCTGACCCATCCTTGTTCCTTCCCTAACGCCCAAGGGCGCCAAGGAAGGAGACTCTTGAAATAAAGCATTGCCAACTTCTTATAAAAGATTAGAAAAGAGAACACAAGACTAATCTCACCAAGGAGTCCTCTTTCCCTTTTTGAAAGGCAAAGAGACAGAGATAGGGTTCAGCGATGCCGCAATCGACTCGCTTATTTACCCAAAGAATCTTCACAAGCCTAACCCCACTTCACTGCTTTTTAGCACACTTGCAGATACTTCGTAGGTATGCTCTGGATGACTAGGGTTGTTTCAAGAATTAGGGATAATTCTTTCTTAACACAAAGGAATGAATTTAGCCTTAACTTTCATTCTTATAATCCGTGTAACCACCCGAACAAATTTTTGAACAGTCAATTCTATGCATCTCAAACTTTTTCTGCTCCTCAGCATTTTGATCTCGGGTACTACAATCATTCAAGCTCAGCAATCAGCCTCTATAAATGGTTACATCACTGATTCCGAGACCGGAGAAACACTCATCAGTGCCAACATTGGCTTTCAGGAAATCAATAAAGGAACCGCCTCCAATACTCTGGGTTACTTTACTCTTCCAAATTTAAAGCCGGGTACCTACACCTTGTTTTGCAGTTATGTGGGCTATAGGCCTTTTCGGCAGGAAATCACTTTAGAACCCGGCCAAAACCTTAGGCTTGATGTAGAGCTTATTCCCGAAAATGTTGAATTAGATGAAATAGTTGTAAGATCGACCCGCGAAGAAGAGGAGCAAAAGAACATAGGGACTATACAGGTTGATACGGAATTGATTCAGGAACTCCCTTCCGTTTTTGAAGCCGATGTATTCCGTTCCATTCAATTATTACCGGGAGTGAAAGCAGCTTCGGATTTCTCCAGTGGGTTATATATCCGTGGCGGAAGTCCTGACCAGACTCTGATTCTCTTAGACCGAACCACCGTTTATAACCCGAGTCACTTTTTTGGCTTTTTCTCCACCTTCAACCCCGATGCCATCAAAGATGTGCGACTTTATAAAGGCGGTTATCCGGCCGAATTTGGAGGTCGTTTAGGTTCTGTACTCACCATCTATAATAAAGATGGAAACCGAAACGAGATGGATGGTTCAGCAACAATAGGCATGCTGGCTTCCCGTGTTTCCGTTGAAGGACCTTATAAAAAAGGATCATGGATGGTTGCTGCCCGACGTTCTACACTCGAACCTTTGTTGGCTGGCTTAAGACAAAACATCGACAATATTCCCAGTAAATTTTATTTCTATGATGTGAACGGGAAAGTGAATTATGACGCCACTCCCAACGACAAGCTATCCCTCGCTTTTTATGCCGGTCAGGATCAGGTGGTGTTCCCTTTTGCTGATGATGCGGAATTTGGCCTTAACTACGGTAACCAGACGTTAAGTGGAAACTGGACTCACATCTTTTCTGAGAAACTCTTCTCGAACTTCGTGGTCACCGGCTCCCGGTATTTTAATTTTCCTGAATTTGAATTTGGTGGAACCACTTTCACCCGGGCCAATAACATTTATGACTTTTCGATAAAATCTGATTTAGAATACCTGCCGGGGAATAATCACCAAATTAAAACCGGAGTTTGGGCAGGGATTTTCACCAATAAACTTCAGGATACGTTTGACGGAAATGACACTTTCTCCAGCCGCATTCAAAACCAATATGCTTCTGCTTATGTACAGGATGAGTGGCGGCCTTCTGACAAATGGGTCTTTACTCCCGGAGTTCGTTTCAACTACTTTTCTGATGGGGACTATTTTAAGGTAGAGCCAAGGTTCTCAATGGAATACCGCCCCACCGACCGAATCCGGTTTCAAGCTGCTTACGGTCGATACAATCAGTTCCTCACCCTTATTTCCAACGAAGCCTTTTCCGGCTTTGATGTTTGGTTGACCTCTGCTGAAGGCGTATCTCCCGCTTATGGCGACCAATTTGTGCTGGGCGCAAAAACGGTACCCTTCACAAATTATGGGTTGGATATAGAAGTTTACTATCGCTCAATGGAAGACCTATTCGAGCTCGATCCTTTTTTGCCTGACGTTGCAGGTTTACTTTATGAAGATATTTTCCGAGTTGGGGATGGCTCGGCCTATGGACTGGAAGTGTTTTTTGAAAAGCGAGCAGGAGATTTCACTGGTTTCATCGGCTATACACTCGGTTACACCTGGCGCCGTTTTCCTGGATACAATGCCGAAATTACTGAAGACGGACAAACCGCTCGTTTCTATCCTCCCAAATATGACCGCCGTCACGACATAAACGTCGTTGGGAATTATCAACTCAGTAACCGGTGGAAGTTTACGGCATCCTTTAACTTTGCTTCCGGACAGGCTTACACGGAAGTACTGGGGCGCTATGCTCAGTTCGATCTTCCATTCACCAACGAAGACCGCAACACCTTTACTGTAGGGAAAGTGAATGCCTCACGACTTCCTAACTATCACCGAATGGATATCTCCTTCTCAAGGGCGGGCAGATTTTTTGACCTCGGCGATTCTGAACTTCAACTTCAGCTCATCAATATTTACTCCAGAAGAAACGTATGGTTCTACAGCTTTGATTTTGATGAGAACCCCGTGCAGGTTAATGAAGTAAACCTGCTGCCGATTCTTCCTTCTGTTTCTTACACCGTAAAATTTTAGAGCCATGAAAAAACTATTTCTCTTTTCTTTATTGACCACGGCCTTCCTCCTCTCGTGTGAAGTATACCCTCAGGATGATTATGAGGAGTTCTATGTGGTTGAATCTTATATGATTGCCAATCGTCAGCTACCCCAAGTCCGGCTATCAACAACCAATGAAGCCCTCGAGTTTTATGAATTTGAAGATGTAGCTGTCAATAATGCTCAGATTGAAATCCGCTTATTGGAAACCGGACCGGAAAGTGATGTTGAGACTAGCTTTGGCTATATCAGGTCTGAGTCTGGAATATATACACCGGTCCAAAACCATCAGGTGCTTCCTGAGAGAACCTACGAAGTATACATCACCATTAACGGTACGGATGATATCATTTCTGCGAATACAACTATCCCCGGAAGCTTTGAGATTTTAGCCGGTGTCAGAGACAGTGTGGTGTATCAGTCAAGCGAGCAGCTTGAGATTACCTTAAGTGAAAGTGAATACCCCGGACGGCAGAATATTTTTGTGTTCAACGCCTTAAGCCAATTTCCTGAAATAGAAAACCTGACTCCGTTATACGCCAGCTTTTTTGAAGACACTGACAATCCACAGGAAGATTTAAGATTGTTATCAAACAATAGCTCAGGAATCATTAATGCGGCAAATTTTGAAGGCAATCCCGATGGCTCAGTCACCATAAGCTATCCGTGGATTGGTATAGCCTTTTACGAAGAAAACAAAATTGTAGCCAATACACTCGATGACAATGTTTATGACTTTGTCCGATCCCAGCAGGTTCAGCTTGGCGGTTCAACCCTTTCTCCCGGCGAAATCCAGAATGCTATTTACCATGTTGAGGGTGGAATCGGTGTTTTCGGTTCTCTGGCATCCGATACCGTAGACACTTTTATAAAGAGGAATCCAGCGTTAAGTAATTAGAAAGCTAAGTTCAGTACTTTAAATCTTCCAAAACAAAAAGTACTTCACAATAGGAAAGATCCTCCGCAGGTATGCTCTGGATGACCCAGGTAGTTTTAAGGTACATTTCCCTAGTCATACTCAGTCATTCTGATCCCGAATAATCGGGAGAAGAATCTTTGTATTCAAATGTTCGAAATGTTTGATTTAGTGAGACTGTGCTTTTGGTAATCAGAATGAATACCGCAGGGAAGTCACCCAGCTATTCACGTTACTTAGGTTACTTCTGAAGTTGTTTACAAGACTCAATCCTGACTTATGCGAAAGCTTAAAGCCCATAAATAAGGACTCAGAGTATCTAAATGAATTTAAAGATCTTTTAGAAGGTAATGGAGGAGCACATACAGTCAAAGGATGACAGCGAAATCTTTGCATTTCATTCACATTACTATTCGTATATGTAGCATTCAAATTCCCTCCTCCCCAAACACTGAAAAATTCTTTTATATCGTAGGAGATGAACAGAGGGATTTGAGTACCTATTTCATAGACTTTTTGATCCACATCAAATAGAAGATCATTATCCTGTCTTGCATTAGATATCTTGTAAGTATTAAAGTATGGGTTGATTCCGGTAAAGAAATTCAAATCTTCATCTTCGATAGAAAGAATATAGCCCAATGACACAGCCCCTCCTTTCAGTTCATCATCAATATTATTAGTTGGTGGGTAATAAGAAGGCTGATTATTAATCCCTCCACTACCATTTTGAACTTGAACAACGCTATCATCCACAGAATAGGTACGACTACTTAAATACAGATCAAAAAAGTCCTGTTCCCCTTTACTATAAACCGCATTCGCACTCAAGAATATGTAATCGTTGTTACCTATCCAGCTTACAGTTTTATTTATAAATCCTTCATACCTGAATTGAAGAGGCTCGGAATTCATAAAGCTGGAATCGTTTCGTACATCTAATACAATTGAACGAGTATAACCTTGATTATCACTATAAGAATTAAAATCCCTTACAGAGTTCAAACTTTGGCTATTCGAATTCAGATCATTTTGCTGAATAAATAACTTGTGTTTACTGTCTGTGCCATTCTTAAAAGTTGAGAATTCAATACCAAAAACAAATTTTTCATTATTAGTCTTAGAGTCACTATTGAATTCTCTAAACTGTTGACTTATTCTACTCTCAGACAAAGTATCCTGTTCAAAATAACTACTCACAGTTCTACTCTCAGTACCCATGTTTAGTCGATTATCTTTCGAAATTGAATATCCCGTAAATACGCCGATGGAATAGGACCTCCCGCTACCAGTAGAAAAGATTTTTGATATTGAAACATCTCCTGCAAAGTTTGTTCTCTCATTTTCGAACTCACTTCGATAGAAATTGGATCTACTAGAATACCTTTCACCATTTTCAAAGCTTATTCGGGTATTATCTGCAAATCTCCTATACTCTTCCCCATCACTGTTATTCGTTACTAAATTCCCGCCGAAGGAGAAAAACCATTTACTTTTGGTTAAGCCTATTAAGCTGAAATTATCCTGATTTCCAGATGGGATTATATTCGTAGAAATAAATCCCCCGTCCATTTCTCCTGCTCGTGCTGGATTGAAGATTACTTTTTGTATATCATCATCTACCATAAACAAAAAAATGGTTGGCAGACTTTGCTGGTATGGCGTGAATGTTGATATTTTTTGGAAGGGCAAATGTTGTTGTTCACTTATTGGTTGTGCTATTGAAGTTCCCAATAATGAAAAAGCAAAAAGAGCTAAGAGCGTTATATTCTTCATACAAAGATTTTTAATTTCCCTAAGTCTATGAATTATCTTGAATTATTTCTTAACTAATTAAATGAAATTTTATTCCCTGTTTATTTTCATCCTGATTGGAGTCATCGCTCTCCCTGAATATTCCTTTGCCCAAAATTCCGGTGAATTTGAAATTGCACGGGCTAAATATCGCGGGGGCGGGGATTGGTATAATGATCCCTCTGCGCTTGAGAACCTGATCAGCTATACCAAATCGAATGTACCCATCAGGCTCTCAAATAATTTTACCGATGTTTCAGTGGGCAGTGCTGACCTTCACTCTTACCCCTTTTTATTTCTCACGGGGCACGGCAACATCACCCTGAATTCTGCTGAAGCAAGAAATCTCAGAGAGTACCTGCAAAATGGAGGATTTCTTTTTGTGGATGATGATTACGGTCTTGACGAATACATCCGAGAAGCGATGAATCAGGTTTTCCCAAACGAAGATTTTGTTGAAGTGCCTTTTAATCATCCCATCTATGATCAGGTGTATACGTTTGAAAATGGACTTCCAAAAATTCACGAACACGATGGCAAGCCATCACAAGGCTTTGGTATTTTTTATGAAGGCCGGCTGGTAGTGTATTACAGCTATGAGTCTAACCTGGGCGATGGCTGGGCAAATACAGAAGTTCACAACACTCCACAGGCCTTGCGCCAAAAGGCGTTGCAAATGGGTGCAAATATTTTAGTTTACGCACTTACCAGTAACTAACAGCTTTAGGAAATGAAGACACTTACCCCTTACTTATTTTTCCCCGGCACCTGCGAAGAAGCTATGAACTATTACAAAGAATGCCTTGATGGAGAAATCACGGCTATACAGCGCTTCGGCGATACCGAGATGCCCGTTGAAGAAGGCTACAGGGATAAAATAATGCACGGAGAATTAAAGGCAGAAGGCATTCATATGATGTTTTCGGACGGTGCTCCGCACAAAGAAATTACCGAGGGCGATAACGTGCAGCTTTCCATCACCGTAGAAACCATAGAAGAACAAGACACTCTTTTTGAGGCTTTGGCTAAAGATGGGAAAGTCACCATGCCGCTCGAAAAAACATTCTGGGGCGCCCGCTATGGCATGCTAAAAGATAAGTTCGGAATCCGCTGGATGCTCAATTGTGAGCTAGATAATTGATAAATTAGAATTGATGCAGGAATAATTAGTCATTCCTGCGCAGGCAGGAATCTGGTTGTCATTTAGAGATCCAGATCTCGGGCATTCGCCGCGAGATGACTATCATCTCAACCTATCAACTTTCACTATCTCACTTATCCCCTTTCATCTTATACTGAAATACTTTTTCGTTGACCTCATCCTGAAGGCCGGTTTCCGGATCGGGGTAAAGGTCATCCGGGTCCGAAGTTTCGCGCCGAGTTAGTTTAGATTTGATGTCCTTTTGGCGTTCCATCAATTCCAATCTCTCATCACCTTCGGCTGATGCAATTTTATCTGCCAGTTCATTTTGCTTGTGCCGGTAAAAATTTATCTGAGCTGCACGAAGTGAACTTTTCGCGGTCTTAAAGGGATTTTTATCCTTCTCATATTTAAGCCCCACTTTCTCCTCATGACGATCACTTGCGGAATGCTGTTCCAGCAAAACATCCCCCACCAAACGTGGAAATGGATCATCAGCTCCCGAATATACATTCACCGAAATCTCTTTTTCCTCTTTATACCGTTCAATGATGTCCTCATAGAAAACTCTAAGTTCATCATCTTCAAAGAGCTTTGAATTTGAAAACGAGCAAATATACTCCACCATATTTCGACCATAAGTAATCATCAGCCGGATGAGCTCTTTTTCAAAATGCGGCTTTTTCCTAGCAGTAGACTGACTTCTTGGCCTCGATGTCGTTCCTGCTCCCGATGGATGAGGAGGTTCATTTGGGTCTTCTAACCCTTCTGGCTGATTGTCAATTTCCTGAAAACGCTGCCTTGCTTCTTCTCTTCGCTGAGACCGTTTTTCTTCCCAGCGCTTGTCGTTCATTACCCGTTCAAGCTGATCATAGAGATCATCTTCCTTAATCTTCTGGAACTTCTGCATTTTCTGGTGCAGATACTGAACATACACCTGCCGCTGTATAGAGTCCTTGATATTAGCAATGGATTCCAGAATCTCAGTAATCACTTTGGGTGTTTCTGTAGGCTTTTCCAGCCTGCCTTCTTCACCAGCTTTTTGCAAAAGGAAATCCACAAAATCACCGGCTTCTTCTTTCTTCAGTTCCTCAAACGATTCCTTCCCAAACTGTTTTACAAATGAATCAGGATCCTGATCTTCGGGGAGTTCCAGCAGCTCAACTTCCATCCCCTCAGCCAAAGCAATGTTGATCCCACGCTTCATCGCAGTTTGGCCGGCATCATCGGAGTCATAAATCATCACGATGCGGTCTCCGTAGCGATGCAGGATTTTCATTTGTCCGGGCGTGAGGGAGGTTCCACTACTCGCTACCACATTCCGAATTCCATTCTCCATCAAGGTGATTACATCCGTATAGCCTTCAACTAAAATAACTTCCTTATTCTTCCTGATTTCATTCCTGGCGAAGTTCACCCCGTACACAACTTCACTTTTGTTATATACTTTGGTCTGGGATGAATTGATATACTTTGCCGTCTTCTCTTGACCCAAAACCCTTCCGGCAAAAGCAATCACTTTTCCTGTAGGATTGAAGATAGGAAACATGAGTCGGCCACGAAAAGTATCGTAGAATCCACTGCCTCTGTTACTTGGCTTGATGAGATCTGCTTCCACCAAATACTCTTCATCGATCCCGGCATTTCGGGCCGCTTTCCAAAGTTCTTCCCCACCTGATGGGGCAAAGCCTAATCCGTACTTCTTGTATACTTCTCTATTATAACCCCGGTTCTCAAGGTATTTGACTGCTTTCTCGGCTTCAGGGTTTTCAATTAAATTCCGGTAGTAAAAAACTCCCGCAAACTTAAGCGCGTGATAAATCCCTTCCCGTAGCTGGGTAGATTCGCTCGGTTCTTCATTGTCCTCTTCCGGAATGAACACTCCATAGCGCTCAGCCAACTGACGAATAGCTTCCGTAAAGCCCACGCCCTCTTGGTCCATTACAAATTTAAAGACATCACCAGACTCTCCGCACCCGAAGCATTTAAAGATCTCAAGTCGGGGTGTTACGTTAAAAGACGGGGTTTTCTCATCATGATAAGGACAGAGCCCAACGAAACCACTGCCTGACCGCTTCAGCTTCACATAGTCTGAAACCACCTCCACGATGTCTGCAGCTGCGCGTACCTCTTCTTTTTTGTCGTCACTTATCATGGTTAATGATGATCATTTTTGAACTGGAAATAAAGGGAAATTACAAATTCACTGACTTTATTTTGCCGGATTCCATAATTGATTTTCCCTGCTTTCGGTAAAACCGCCTCCGTTACATTTAATCAAACAATCTATGAGTCTTATAAAATAAACCGTTGGCGTAGTCTGTTACTATCACGTACATTTAGGGCATCATAAAACGAACGTTCATCTACCGGTACCATAACTTATGCAAAGCAGGTTAAAAGCATTCCTTTTACTCTTTATTGGGCTTTTTGTGTTAGGAAGTCATTCCCTTCCGGCACAGAGTTTATCTGAATTTTTATTTGGGCAAACGGTTAAGAACTTTCCCGAAGCCCGGCTAGATAAAGCTTCCGAAGAATACCTTGATTCCCTTATTACCAATACCCCACTCGAAGAAAAAATCGGACAGCTTTTCTTTATTCCTGCCCAAGGCGAATTTACCAACCGCGATGACCGGAGTTTTAAAATGCTCGAAGAAATGGTTCAAAAGCATCATGTAGGTGGTATTATTTTTATGCGTGGTGATATTTACGGCCAGGCTGTAATGACTAACAAGCTTCAGCGCATGGCTAAATTTCCGCTATGGATTTCTCAGGACATGGAGTTTGGTGCTGCCATGCGAATTTCTGGCACAACCCGTTTCACACCTGCTATGGGCGTTGCGGCATCAGGCGATAAACGGAATGCCTTTATGATGGGTAAAATAACCGCCATTGAAGCTAAGGCACTAGGAGTTCACCAAATTTATGCTCCCGTTTTAGATGTTAATAACAACCCCGATAATCCGGTTATCAATGTCCGTTCTTTTTCTGGAGATCCTCAGATTGTTTCTGATTTCGGGACCGCCTTCATGCAAGGTGTACAAAGTGAGGGGCTGGTTTCCACAGCTAAGCATTTTCCAGGTCACGGCGATACAGATGTAGATTCTCACAGTGACCTTCCTGTTGTAAATTATGATTATAATCGCATCGACTCCCTCGAGCTGATTCCATTTCGCAGTGCTATTGAAGGTGGCATTAAAAGTGTAATGACTGCACATATTGCCTTCCCAAAACTGAATACAAGTGAATTTCTTCCAGCAACTTTAGACTCTGTAATATTAGGTGATATTCTTTCTGACTCGCTCAATTTTGACGGAATGGTAGTCACTGATGGATTGGAAATGCGTGGTATCAGCTCTAAATATTCTCCCGGCCGTGCGGTTGTCCGCTCACTGAATGCCGGAGCCGACATCATGCTCATCAGCCCCGATGTAACCACGGCCATTAATGAAGTGATGGATGCCGTAGAAAAGGGGGAAATAACGGAGCAGCGAATCAATAAGTCATTTGCAAAATTGATGATTTGGAAACAGCAATACGGACTTTTTGAAACCGATAACCAGGTTGATTTAGAAGGGTTAGATACCAAAATAAACACCGCCTTTCATGAAGCTGAAGCAGGACGTATTGCCAGAGAATCGGTTACCATTCTTAAAAATAAAGACAACCTCCTGCCCATCCTTCCATCAGAATACCCTAAAATCATGGTGGTTTCTGTAGCTGATGATAATGATGGAAATACAGGAACTTCTTTTTTACGAGAACTCCGTGATTATCATCCCAACGTTTCCTTTCACCTTTACGATAAGCGAACCAGTGAGAAGGATAAACAGGAAATACTTCGCGAAGCAAAAAATGTAGATATGATCATCATAGGCTCGTTCATATATCTACGGTTTGGGCAATCCATTCATCTTTCTGACGATCAGCTTTCATTCCTTAAGACTTTGAATCGCGTTAATAAACCGACCACACTGGTTTCTTTTGGCAATCCATATATCCTTTCTGACCTTCCGGAAACCGATGCTCATGTTCTTGGTTGGTATAATTCCTCCTATCAAATAAATGGAGTGGTACCGGCTCTTTTTGGTGCTTCTGAAGTAAAAGCAACGCTGCCAATCGAGATACCGGGACTTTATCCGCTTGGTGCCGGACTTGGCATGAATCACACAACACTTCGATTTGGAACTCCGGAAGAAGTAGATCTCGATCACAATGAGCTTTTTAAGATTGATGAGATCGTTAATGATGCTATTCGTGATTCCGTGTTTCCGGGAGCAATTGTTGGGATTGTCAAAGATGGAGTCTTAGCCTATAATCGCGGATATGGATATCAGGATTATTCAAAGACTCAGGATGTACAACCGACTGATGTGTACGATGTAGCCTCCATCACCAAAGTGATGGCCACCACAGCTGCTACCATGAAACTCATTGATGATGAAAAGCTTAGCCTCGACAGTAAAGTCTCTGAATTTTTCACGGAATTCGACACAAAGGATAAAAAGAATATAACCGTACGTGATATCCTCCTCCACCAGACGGGTCTTCCTCCATTTCGTGTTTATGTTGATTCCATCCGAACCCGAAAAGAGATTGTTAACGCAATCAAGAACGAGCCTCTCACCTACGAGACCGGTTCTAAGTATGTTTACAGTGATTTAGGTATGATTCTTTTGGCTGAAATTATTCATGAAATTACCGGGCAGCCTTTGGACCGATATACCCGGAATGAGTTTTATTTCCCGATGAATATGTACAGCACTTTTTTCAATCCGGCCTCCAATAGCCGATGGCTCGTAAGCCGAATCTCGCCTACCGAAATCGACACCGTTTTTGATCGGGGATTGGTAAGGGCCCGCGTGCATGATGAACGTGCCTACTTTATGGATGGTGTTGCGGGTCATGCCGGACTATTCTCATCTTCTATAGACATGGCAAAATTCAGTACCATGCTATTGAATGGTGGCGTGTACTCAGGAAGACGATACCTGAAGCAAGAAACGATTCAGAAATTTACAACGATGCAGTCTAAACACAGCGGTCGCGGACTTGGGTTTGACCGTAAAAGTCCCAGTGGATTTACAACCGCCGGGCAGTTAGCAAGCAACGATACTTTTGGACACCTTGGCTTTACAGGCACCAGCCTTTGGATTGATCGGGAGAAAAATATGGCCGTTATTCTTTTAACAAACCGTACGTATCCTAACCGGGCGTATGGAAAGAGAATTAGCGAAATCAGAGCCAAAGTTGCCGACGCAGCTTACTCAGCAATCACCAATTAATATGAGCTGGAATTCCCTTTACACAAATGTATATGCGCCTTACTCAGAAACGAAAAGTGCTTGTGTTGTAGAGAGCAAAACAGGAAAATTCTACGCCGGTGTTCTCATTGAAAATATTTCTTATCCCCTCACAATACCTGCCGTACAAGCGGCCTGTGCTATTTGTTTAAGTGAGGGTGAAATTCCTGGTAAATTATATGTGGATGCTCCTGATTTAGAACAACTAAGTTTTTGGACGAAAGAGTTTGACCTTGAAGTCATTCAAACCGATTCTCCCCCTTTAGATTCACTTGAGAATCTTACCCACACACTTAATTCTAATATTGAAATTAAAGCTGAGCTTAAATCTCTTCTCAAAAAAGCCGTAACGCCAAACTCTGACTTCCCGGTCTCTGCTCTGCTTTTTACAGAAGAAGCTTATTTTGAAGGTGTAAACGTTGAAGTAAGTGAATGGACCAAAGGTATTTGTGCTGAACGGGTTGCCCTTTGCAAAGCGGTTGCCTCCGGACATACTGACTTCGATCGTTTTGAAATTCATGCAGAGAAAGGAGAAATAAGCAGTCCATGTGGGGCCTGCCGGCAGGTTATATCCGAGCATATGCCTTATCATGGAATAAACCTTCATCATTCCGATGGCACCCTCTCCGAACATTTATCCATTGATCTGCTCCCCTTTAGTTTTAAATCATCCGTACTAAAGAAGTAGTGGTTTTGTCTAAATGGAAACCATCCGGAATTAGTTATATAAACGGATCTTATTAACACGCACTTTACATCTAGATTTTATTATTTGAATATGCCTAATAACTTCATTGCCGTTCTGGATCACGAACATCTCGAAAATTCAATCTTTCTTACTTCCTTTGCGAAGTCATTGGCTAAACTTGGGGACCGGCAGGGGCTCATAATTCACGGCGACAGCCCTTACACCGACCGACTCATACAAACGGGCATGATGAGGAAGGACGCTCGTCTCAGAGCCATCAAAGACCTTAATAAGCGATTAATAGGATTACTTGCCGACCAAGGGGTAGCAACCATAGGTATTCACTCATTTCAAAAAGGATTAGTCAAAAAAGATCAGAACGGGCTTACTCTAAATCAGGATGCACTGAATGCTCATCACGAAACCCCAAATCTGTTGATTTCAAATTTAGTGGGAGATGATGGTGAGCCGAGTCATGCCCCACTCCCCGATTTCACGAAAGCCCTCGCCGAGCAACTTGATAATGCTGATATTCTTCTTTTCTCAAAAAATGAAAAAGATGAAATCTTGATCTCGGATTCTGAAAATCGATTGTCCTGGAGTGCTTTACCGGATGGCTTTGCTGAAACTACTCTCCCTGATGAGTTCAGAAATTTCGGATATCCGGTAAAAATCACTACTGCAACTGACCTTGCTAACTGGCCATCCCTCAAAAAACAGACAATTATTGAGTGATTTCGAAAAAAAGTTCAAAATTAATACTAAAAACGCATTTTTTATTTGACTCAATAGCACCGATTGAATAGCTTCAACGCACTTTCTGATAAACAGAAAATTTTAACCAATAATAATTTAACGGAGCTACATAATGAGTAGAGTTGAAGAAATTAAAAATCTCTTAGATGAAACCACTGAAGAAATGGAAAAATTCTATGAGAAAGGCAACAAAGCTGCGGGTACTCGTGCACGTAAAGGCCTACAAGAATTAAAAAAATTAGCTCAAGAGATTCGTCTTGAAATTCAAGAAATCAAAAACAAAGACTAATTTTTATAGCTCTAAGTTTTTTTCAAAAAAAGCCACTTGAACGAGTGGCTTTTTTATTTTGTACTATAAGTAAAGAACAAAGTAAACGACTTATGTACAAAGACTTAGCAGACGCAACCGAATCACTGAAAGAGGAAGGATACACACATACTTTTGAACTGGGTGAAGATAGTGTGATATGTAAAAACCTTGACAAAAGTTATGCCCCCGATGAGATTAAAGTAAGAACATCTCATAAGTTTGATGCCGGAACAGATCCGGGCAGCGAGGCTACTATTCATTCCATCGAAACTACGGACGGTGAAAAAGGCATCCTTATCACCTCATACGGAATGTATATAAACAAAAAAAAGTCAGCCTTAATAGACCGACTTTTGAAAACCAAATAGTGGTGTAGATCTACATACCACTATACTTTTCAGGAATTGGGTTTGCTTCAGACTCATGAGCCCAGTATATCGAAACTACCCACCAGCGCTCTCCATCATTAAATAACTGAATACTATTGATGCCTTTATTGAAAGGTTCGGCATCACTTTTGCTCCGTTTTGATGCATAAGTACTGAATGCATGAACTACTCTTCCATACCTTTGTTCATCCCTGTGTAACTCGTATTCATAAAACCCATCTTCAATGAAACTGCTATTTGCCACTTCGATAAATTGTTCTGGCGACATAACCTGATATACATTCTTGCCTTCACTATTCACACCTGTGGGAATGAGTTGAGCTTCGGGAATCATCAGGTTTCTGAACCGTTCCCAATCTCGCTCTTCGCCTTTTTCACCTGAGATAGAAGCGTATAATGCCTCTATTACATTGTCTATGGTTTCAACATCTTTAGCTCGCTGTTCCGCACTTACTTGTGCTTTTAAAGAGCCAGACGAAAGAACCAATATCATTGCTACTGCTGTTATGTACTTTTTCATGATATATTGATTTCTTTTTAAGATTCTACGCAATTGGTTTGGCGACTTGTATCAACAATGAAGAATATTTTCCAGTCTCCGTCTTTCTTAACAAGTTGAAAAGAATTCACTCCACAGTGAGAAAAGGTATCTCCCCTGTAAAACTCAAATGGTGTCCATACCGTGGCGAGGTTGCCATCAATATTAATATCATAACTGCCTATACGCTCATCCCAAATTTCTTCTTTTGGAGATCCTATTGCATTCAGGAATGATGCTAAATTACCGGTGTTAACTATCACTTCACCTGTTTGGTTTGATGCTACCCTCTTCATAATCGCATCTTTCGTAAAAGCATCGGCCACCATCGAGCTGTCACTAGCTCTCATGCCATCAAAAAGCTGTTCTATAGTAGCTTGTACATCTTTGACGTCTTGGGTTTGGGCTTTAGTAAATTCAGGTTGAATAAGTAGTATGGAAAACAAAAAGAGATAGGTTAATCGATGCATAATAGTTTATTTGATTAAAATTCTTACCGAAGTACGATAAACTCGATCTGAGGTTCTGCTTAAAATGTAATTTTTTATTCATAAAAAAAGCCCTACTCAACGAGTAGGGCTTTGTAAAATTAACTAATTGCTTTCCTATCTATAAAAGCATGGAAAGCGGATTCTCCAGCAGATTCCTGACTGTATTCAAGAATTCAGCTGCTTTGGCTCCGTCCACTATTCGGTGATCACTTGAGAGTGTCACTTTCATTCGTTTACCGGGAACCACTTCCCCATTTTCTACAACAGGCACATCACGAATCGCACCCACTGCTAAAATACATGCGTTTGGTGGATTGATAATCGCTGTGAACTCTTCAATACCAAACATCCCAAGGTTACTGATGGTGAAGGTACTTCCTTCCATCTCCTCAGGCTGAAGTTTACGATCACGAGCTTTGCCGGCCAGTTCTCTCGTTTCAGAGGAAATCTGTAGTAATCCTTTCTTGTCAGAGTGACGGATAACCGGAGTCATCAATCCTTCATCAATCGCTACGGCTACTGCCACGTGAACATCACCGTGTTCTTTGATGACATCTTCGTGCCAAGAGCTGTTTACTGCCTGATGGCGGGTAAGCGCGATTGAACAAGCTTTAACCACAATATCGTTGAAGCTGATTTTCACATCGTTGGCTTCATTCATAGAAGAACGAGCTGCCATCGCCGCTTTCATATCAATATCTATAGTCTCATAGAAATGCGGATTGGTAAACTTGCTTTCTGACAAGCGTCTTGCTATCGCCTTTCTCATCTGAGAAACTTTGACTTCTTTGCTTTCCAGACTTTCGAACGATGTTGCCGAAGCAGTTACCGGTTGTGCCGACTCTTTATATTCTTCAATATCTACTTTGATAATTCGTCCACCAGGACCAGAACCATCAACAGTACCAAGATCAATTCCTTTGTCTTCAGCCATCTTACGAGCTAATGGAGAAGCTTTTATACGGCCATTATCTGTGGTTGAAGATGAACTTGCTGAAGTTTCAGATTTTGGAGAAGTAAGACCAGAAGAACTGCTTCCTGAAGAAGTTTCTTTTTTCTCTTCTGATTTGGCTTCCTTGGTTTCAGCTTTGGGCTCTGAAGAACTGCTTCCGGCACCGTCAAGGATATCAGAAATGTCTTCGCCTTCTTCTCCAAGAACGGCCATCAAGCCACCTAAGGGAACGGCATCACCTTCATTTACTAAAATCTTGAGAACGGTACCAGCATCGAAAGCTTCCACTTCCATGGTGGCTTTATCGGTTTCTACTTCAGCAATGATATCGCCTGCTTCTACCGCGTCTCCTTCGCTTACGTTCCACGTCGCAATCACCCCTTCTTCCATGGTGTCGCTGAGCTTCGGCATTTCAATCTTAATCGCCATAATATTCTATTCGGTTGAGTGAGTTATTAATTTCTGTAGGTTACCTGATTAACTGCGTCAATCACATTTTTAGGTCCAGGCAGCCATTCATCAAACAAAGGTTTGGAGAATGGAGCATTGACATCCGGAAGCGTTACTCGCTGTACCGGTGCATCTAAGTAATCAAAAGCTTCGCGTTGAATCAAGAAACCAATTTCAGCAGCAAATCCTGCAAATGGATGTGCTTCATCTACAACCACACATCGGTTGGTTTTTTTGATTGACTCCACAATAAGAGGTAGATCAAGAGGCTTAACAGTGCGCGGATCGATGATTTCTACATCTACTCCGTCTTTCTCTAGCTGAGCTGCTGCTTGTTTTGCCACGTGATACATTTTACCGTGAGCTACGATGGTAACATCACTTCCTTCACGCTTAATTTTTCCTTTTCCGATGGGGATGAGGTAATCGTCTTCATCAGAAACTTTGCCTTTCATTCCGTACATCTGCTCCGATTCCATAAAGATAACCGGGTTATCATCACGGATAGCAGATTTGAGCAATCCTTTAGCATCATCGGGCTCAGAAGTATAGATAACTTTGAGTCCCGGGAAATGAGCATACATAGAATCGTACGCTACGGAGTGAGTTGCTCCCAACTGACCTGCAGATGCATTCGGTCCACGAAATACGATCGGCATATCAATTTGGCCACCGGTCATATACCCTGCTTTTGAAGCATGGTTAATGATCTGGTCAGCAGCCAGCACAGCAAAATTGAAAGTCATGAATTCTACAATGGGGCGAAGGCCATTCATAGCAGCACCCACACCAATACCTGCAAAACCCAGCTCTGAAATCGGAGTATCAATTACTCGCTTGTAGCCGTATTTGTCTAGCAGGCCTTCTGTAGCTTTGTATGCTCCATTGTATTCGGCAACTTCTTCACCCATAATGAAGACTTTCTCTTCACGGGCCATTTCCTCGTCAATTGCCTCTTTTATTGCTTCTCTAAATTGTAATTCAGCCATTACTTTAATGTATTCCGTTTAAAATTAGTTATGGAAATAAGGATCTTCTTCAGCAAACATATCATCGTAGAGTGCTGATTTTTCCGGGAAGTCTGCATTGTCCGCAAATTCTACCGCTTCAAGCACTTCATCTTCGATTTTGTCCTCAATCTCCTGAAGATCATCATCGCTAAGAATTTTCTCGTCCTTCAGATAGGTTTTCAACCGCTCAATTGGGTCGTTCTTCTGATAAGTCTCAAGCTCCTCTTTGGTTCGGTACTTCTGAGGATCTGACATGGAATGACCGCGATAGCGATACGTCCTGATTTCAAGGAAGTAAGGCTCGGAGTTTTCCCGAACGTCTTCAGAAACTTCCTTCATGGCTTCATATACAGAGAAGACATCCATCCCGTTAACCACTTTGCTCTTCATGCCGTATCCTTTGGCACGGTCTACGATTTCGGCAACCGTATGTCGCTTAGCGGCAGTACCCATGGAGTACCCGTTGTTCTCTACCACGTAGATAACCGGAAGTCCCCAAAGCTGGCTGATATTAAAAGTCTCGTGCAAAGCACCTTGATCTACAGCACCATCACCAAAGAAACAGGTTGCGATGCGACCGTTTTGATCATATTTGTTCGCAAATGCAAGTCCACCGCCAATGGGAATGTGACCACCTACAATTCCGTAGCCCCCCCAGAAATGATTTTCTGTCTTGGCGAAGTGCATCGAACCGCCTTTACCTTTAGAGCAGCCTGCTGCCTTACCAAACAACTCGGCCATTCCTTCTTTAGGAGTGATTCCCCGACAAAGTCCCCAACCGTGATCGCGGTATGCGGTAATAATATCGTCATCATCATTAAGGGCAAATACAGTACCGGTAGAAACAGCTTCCTGTCCTATATAAAGGTGGAGGAATCCACCGAACTTCCCTTTTTGATATTGCTGCATGGCACGCTCTTCAAACCGTCGTTGAAGATACATCTGCTCATACATGGCTTTGAGATCATCTTCACTCAGGCCAAGAGATTTATGTTTTTTCTTTGTTGGGGATGGCAGATCAACACCTTTCTGTACGACGCCGTCTTTTTCGTCTCCGATTCCCCGGGGTGCAAAATTGATTTCTTTTGTCTTCTTTTTAGCCATAGTTAATTTTTAATGCCAAAATTTCTTCAATAGGATGCAAATATATCCAATTTTTATGAAGGTTTTGTGATTTGATTCTGCTCTTTAATATACATCGATATTGAACATAGATGACACAGATTTTGAGGATAGTCACTGATTAATATTAACAAGAAAGCAAAAAACCTTTCTGTGATTTTCAGCTCAATCATTATCATCGTGTTCTATACCAATGCCTTTAGTGCCTCAAATTTTTCTGTTATTTGAAAATATTTTTCTTTTGAATTCAGGCTTCTTCCCAAAATTGAATAAGAGTCCAACTTCCATATTAGTAGCTTTTAAATAATTAATAAGTTGAAATTCATGAGCTTCATCTAACTTTCTGGAAGCTTTTAATTCAAGAATAACTTTTTCCTCAACTATAATATCAGCAAAGAACTCTCCAATTTCATGTTCACGATATGAAACCTTAATTGGAAATTGCCTAACTGCTTTAACATCAACTCGCTTTAACTCGATGAGCATTGCTTTCTCATAAACGCTCTCTAGAAAACCATATCCCAGCCGATTGTAAACTGTATAAAAGCATTCAATAATCTTTTCCGTTAGTTCCTCATGCTTCATATAATTTTCTTTCTTTCCGCGACTATCCGCTCAATCTGTCTTATCCGCGTTCTATTATCTTTGCCTAAGAAATTGATTCTGTAATTATTTCATTCACTTTTTTAAGGGCTTCACCCAACTTTTCAGGCTGACGCCCACCAGCTGTTGCAAGGTTTGGCTGACCGCCACCTCCGCCTCCAACAAGCCTTCCAAGCTGACCCACAATAGCGCCTGCTTTTAAGCCTTTTTCTTTGACAAGGTCGTCAGAGAGGGCAACCATGAGGTATACCTTGCCTTCTTCCTCATCTCTGGAGCCTAGTACAATAGCCGTATTTTCTTTCGTCTTTTCAATTCCATCGTATCCCAATTGCTTGAGTACATCCATATCCGCGCCGGCAACTTCGCCTTTTACCAAGTTGATTCCTGCGTCCAACGTTTCGGAATTTTGGATCAGTTCATCCAGCTTGGCACCGGTGTTTTGAAGCTGCATCTGTTCGAGCTCTTTCTCGAGTGATTTCTTGTCTTCAAGAAGTTTTACAATGTCTCCGGCCAAATCTTGAGTCTGACCAATCGATGCCTTTACCTGTTGAAGTAGTCGCTTTTCATCTCTCAGAACTTTATCTGCTTGCGCTCCACAAACAGCTTCGATACGTCGAATGCCGGCAGCTACAGAAGTTTCTTGTGTGAACCGGAAGTATCCAATCTCTCCGGTAGCTCCCACATGGGTTCCGCCGCAAAGTTCAACTGAATAATCTTCATCAAAGGATATCACCCGAACGCTTTCGCCATACTTTTCTCCAAAGAGCATCATCGCTCCGCGTTCTTTGGCTTCTTCTATAGGAACACCGCGTTCTTCAGTCAGCGGGATGTTTTCCTGTACTTTTTCATTAACCAACTGCTCTACTTCTTCCAGCTGCTCGTCCGTCATTGCTTCAAAGTGAGAGAAGTCAAAACGCAGATGGTGTTCATCTACTAATGACCCTTTCTGAGCAACATGGTCGCCTAAAATCCCTCGTAATGCCGCATGAACTAAATGCGTTGCTGAGTGATGTTTCTGGATTTCAATACGTCGATCCAAATCAATTCGGGCTGTCCATGTGCCAGTTAAATCTTCAGGAAGCTTATCTACATAATGAATATGAAAGTTATCAATACCTTTTTGAACATTTAAAACCTCCAAATATTCATCTCCTTTAAAAATAGTTCCAGTATCAGCAACCTGTCCTCCACTTTCCGCATAGAATGGCGTTTTTTCTAAATGAAGAGCAAACTTATCACCTTCCTTTCTATATCTGATAATTCTAGTTTCAATACTAGCATCATCATATCCAACAAAGTTTGGCTTAAAACCATCAGAAGGCTCTTTAGTAACAACATTCCAAACGTAAGCCTCACTCTGATCCACCGAAAACTTACCCGCAGCACGAGCTCGTTCTTTCTGCTCTTTCATGTTTTTGTTGAAGCCTTCTACATCCACTTCCACACCCTGCTCGCGAGCCATCAGCTCGGTCAGGTCGATTGGGAAACCATAGGTATCATGAAGTTTGAACGCATCTTCGCCGGAAATTTTATCCTTGCCTTCCACCATTTCATTGAACAGCTCGATTCCTTGCCCCAATGTTTTCAGGAAACTCTTCTCTTCTGAGCGAATCACATTCACAATGTACTCCTGTTGTGCTGTGATCTCAGGAAACACATCCTCAAACTGATCAGCCAATACTTCCACCAACTTGTAGAAAAACGGCTCTTTGAAATCCAGCACATCCCAGCCGTACCGAATAGCACGGCGTAGAATTCGCCGAATCACGTATCCACGACCATCATTTCCTGGTGAAGCTCCATCGGCAATGGAGAACGTCACTGCACGGATATGATCAGCAATAACCCGCATGGCAATGTCTTTTTCCTCTTCCTTCCCGTATGTGATTCCAGCTAAATCGGCAATTTTATTAATTACCGGGGTGAATACATCCGTGTCGTAATTCGATGTTTTATTCTGAAGGACAGCACAAATTCGTTCGAAACCCATTCCGGTATCAACGTGCTGTGCGGGGAGTTTTTCGAGACTAGAATCTGGTTTTCTATTGAACTGAATAAATACAAGGTTCCAGATTTCCATCACCCGGGGGTCATCCATATTCACCAAGTCAGCGCCGGGCTTCTTCTTGCGGTCTTCATCGGGACGTAAATCGATATGCACTTCCGAGCACGGTCCACACGGACCGGTTTCGCCCATTTCCCAGAAATTATCTTTTTTGCCACACTTTAAAATGTGATCGTGATCAATACTCGTTTCACTTTTCCAAAGCTCGATGGCTTCTTCATCCACCGGAAGTCCATCTTCTTCGTCTCCACCAAAAACGGTAGCGTAGAGACGGTCGGGTTCTAATCCCCATTCATCCACCAGTAATTCCCAGGCCCAGCCAATGGCTTCCTTTTTGAAATAGTCGCCAAATGACCAGTTTCCCAGCATCTCAAAAAGCGTATGATGGTAGGTGTCATGTCCTACTTCTTCCAGATCGTTGTGCTTCCCGCTTACGCGAATACACTTTTGGGTATCGGCGGCTCGATTCCAATTCTTTCCCTCATGCTTAAGCGCATCTTCTTCTCCCAGAAATATAGATTTGAACTGATTCATCCCCGCGTTGGTGAAAAGCAGCGTGGGATCATTTTTGGGTACTACAGGAGCACTATCTACAATAGCGTGTTCTTTTTCAGCAAAGAAATCAAAAAATTCCTGACGTATCTGGGCAGAAGTCTTGTGAGACATTAAACTTGATGTGTGAGTGTTGATTTTACAGAGCCTTGAAGATAGGAAAAATATGAGTTGAACTCATCTGTGGTTTAGGATTCGTTAATCGTTATTTGTTGATTGGTTTAGTAAGCTTTAGAACTCATCTATTCCACCTCTCGCTCCGTGCTAAACCAATGCCAATCTGCCACGCTTGATATTTCTCTGGCCTTAGAAAAAAGAGCGTAAAGAAGATGATGGAATGAAGCGTTAAAAAATAAATCACACCGCATCATACTTGAATTACAAGCAGGCCCGGCTATGGAGCATAGATTTATTTTAGCTGAATGGAATCAGCTTTAGCTTTTTTTAATCCGCCTTGATCTTTTGGTTCATTTTGTATCAAGACAAAATGAACAGGAGAGTTAGAGTAAACTACAAAATGCTAATTCTCTAAAAGCTGAAATTTTCCAGACTAAATAACTATTTATCTCCCCTTGACTCCACCCTCCCTTTCGCGTATCTATTCTTTTATCTCAAGAAACAGATCCACCTGATGAAAGCTTTCTCTTTAACTCTTCCTGCTCTGCTATTATGTACCGGCAATCTTTTTGCTCAGATTGATTATCCTGACGATTTCTCTGAACCCATGCCTTTGTATGAAGAAGCCCTCGGTGACTTCACCCGGGATATTTCCTCAAACAACGAAGAAGCTCAGGCCTATTTCAATCAGGGTTATCAAATGATGTATGCCTTTGCCAAAGGCGATGCCGCCCGATCGTTTTATGTATCCCGACAAAAAGATCCCGAATGTGCTATTTGCTGGTGGGGCGAAGCTTGGACCTGGGGACCTTACCTAAATGGGGGAATGCGAGATTCCGAAGCACCCAGAGCGTACGCGGCTATTCAGGAAGCTCTTCGACTTTCAAAAATTTCAGCCACCGAAAAAGAGCGAGCTATTATTGAAGCGACAGCTGTTCGATATGTGGAAGATTACGAGAACTCCAATCGCTCTGCGCTGGATTCTGCCTACGCTGATGCTATGAAGGAAGTCTATGAAAACTATCCCGATGATTCAGATATCGGAACCCTGTATGCTGAAGCTTTATTTCTACTGGAACCACGGCGTGGAACCCGGGATGTGAACGACCCGGATGTTCAATTTCTGCATGGCGTTTTGGAAGGAATTCTGGAAAGAGACATCAAGCACCCCGGTGCTTGTCACTTATATATTCACGCAACAGAATCTACCCAAAAACCGGAGTTGGCTGAACCTTGTGCGGAGTTCATCGGAAATTCAATTCCCGGAGCCAGTCACATTAATCACATGCCCTCTCACACCTGGAATGAAGTTGGTAGATGGAATGATGCCGTTCATGCCAATATTCAGGCTTGGCATTCCGATCAAAAAGCGGCCGTGGGCAAAGGCTTTGCGATCTATCCTTCCCACAACCTGCACATGCTTCTTTTTGCAGCCAGTATGGATGGGCAGGGCGGACTTGCCACTCAAGCCGGTAAAGATTACGCCAAGCTTACCGGTAATAACATGTACCATGTGTTAACCTTGGTTCGGTTTGGGCGGTTCGATGAAATTCCTGCCATCTCAACAAAACCGAACGGTGATGTAGCTTTAGGAATATGGCATTTCTCCCAAGGCTATGCGGCTCTCAAAATGAATGATATCAAAAAAGCTGAGAACCAGCTGAAAGAGCTTCAAAAACTAGCGGAAAATTCGGATGGCAGATTCCGATTCCATAGCGCAGAAAATTTACTGGGAACAGTTAAAGGAATTTTGGAAGGAGAAATTCATTGGGCGGAAGGAGACCTTGGCGCAGCACTTATGTCTTTTCAAGAAGGTGTAATGTTTTATGATAATCTGGATTATGATGAGCCCGAACCTCTGCCCTTTTCTCCCCGCCACTGGCTGGGAGCTCTATATTTAGAAATGGATCAACCTGATAATGCAGCCGATACCTTTAAAAAGGAATTAGAGAATCATCCTAATAATGGCTGGTCACTTTACGGACTCCTTGAAGCGGAAAAAGCTATGAATGCCCAAAACGATTCAACCCAACAAGCATTCGAGAAAAGCTGGGCTCGATCGGACACATGGATTCGGGGTTCCAAGTTTTAAATAGAACTGCTGTCCTAAACACTATTTCCGATTTCAAGAAATATTTATCAGCTTGTATTCCTGAATCTGAACTTATTTGATCTCTTATGAAAATCACTGTCTTCTTTATAATAGCTTTGCTTGCGGGCATTCCTTCTTCCCTATTTGCACAATCATCTACCACTACCGGCCCTGATAACGGCACGCTGGTTATTGTTGGAGGCGGGCGTTTAGATGCGAGTATCGTAGACAAGTTTGTTGAATTGGCCGGCGGGGAAAATGCACATATCGTTGTGATCCCATCAGCCGGTGGCAGAGATACCTATGGCGAGAATTATGGGGGAGCCGGAGTATTTCGTGAAGCCGGGGCCGGCAGGGTAACCGTCCTGCACACTAACAACCCTAAAGTTGCAGATACCGATGTATTTGCGGAGCAGCTGGAAGAGGCAACAGCGGTTTGGTTTAGCGGTGGTCGCCAATGGAGACTTGTAGATGCATATGCCGGAACCAAAACCGAGGACATGTTCTGGGAAGTATTAAATAAGGGCGGAGTAATTGGCGGGTCTTCAGCCGGGGCAACTATTCAGGGATCTTACCTGGCTCGTGGGGATACTCAAACCAACCAAATTATGATGGGTGACCATGAAGAAGGCTTTGGCTTTGTTAAAAATATTGCAATCGATCAGCACGTGATTGCCCGTAACCGCCACTTCGATATGTTCAATATCCTCGAAAATAAACCTGAACTGCTGGGGATGAGCATCGATGAAAGTACAGCCGTTGTGGTAACCGGTAATACCTTTGAGGTGATTGGCAGCAGTTATGTGATTATGTATGATGGAGGTTTTTGGTCACGTGAAGGAAGCAGCGACAAACAACTCCCCTCCGATGACTTGTTCTACTTTCTGCGCTCAGGCGACAAATACGACTTAAAGAAAAGGCAAGTCATCGACTAGCTTATAAGAGACTCTGCTATCAGATGAAAGCACCCTATTTCCATTTTTAAAATTGGGCGGATTGTTGAATATTCCCGTCATATTCCTTTAACCAACTGATTGCCAATTATTTGGTAATCCAAAATCGCCTTTCAGCTATGAAGAATGATAAAAAAGAAACCGGCTCAATAACCCGTAAATCCTTTCTTAAAAAAAGTGCTATCGCAACTTCCTTCCTTTTTGTCCCCCGCCATGTGTTAGGTGGAGTTGGTTTTACCGCACCGAGCGATCAGCTGAATATAGCAGCGATTGGGGCAGGTGGAAAAGGATCCAGTGATATACAACATGCTTCCGTGAATGGAAGAGAACGTGTAGCTGCTCTGTGTGATGTGGATTTCTCAGGCTCTGCTCAGCGATCAGTGGAAGCATTTCCTGAAGCCAAAAGATACAGTGATTATAGGGAAATGCTGGAGGCCGAACCCGACCTGGATGCTGTTACCATTTCAACGCCGGATCATAATCACGCTCCGGCTGCCAAATATGCCATGGAGCTTGGAATTCATGTGTATGTCCAAAAGCCCATGACGCACAATATCAGGGAAGCCCGGCTTTTAACAGAAATGGCACGGGAAAAGAAAATAGTAACTCAAATGGGAAATCAGGGAGCATCGAACCCTCTGCTTAATATGGTACAGGGCTGGATTGATTCCGGAAAGTTAGGAAAGATTTCAGAAGTGAATGTATGGACTAATCGCCCCGTTTGGCCTCAGGGTTTTGCTATGCCTGAACCGGATCCAAGCCAAAAACCCGATGCACTGGATTGGGATCTATGGCTGGGTCCTGCTGAAATGCGCCCATACACTCCAAACTTACACCCTTTCAATTGGAGGGGTTGGTGGGATTATGGCACAGGAGCTTTGGGGGATGTCGGCTGTCACCTGATTGATATTCCGTACCGGACTTTAGGGCTTACCTACCCAACTGATGCCGAATGCAGTGTTGGTACCATTTATACCGAAATGTGGACTCCAGACTATCATCCTGAAGGTTGTCCGGCTTCCTCCTTTATTACCATGCATTATGAGGCCACTGATAAAACTCAATCCCCTGTTACAATGACCTGGAGTGATGGTGGCATTAAGCCATCTCGCCCGGAAATCATCCCAGCCGATCATGATATGGGCGGAAATAACAGCGCAAATGGTGTTTTGATAATTGGTGAAAACGGAGTGATATCCACAAACATCAACGACAGTTCTCCATTAATGCCCAAACTGTACCTGAATGACGGAACCACTGAATTTGGTCCTGAAACAGAAGAAAATGAAGAACCTGAATACGGACATCACCGAAAATGGATTGATGCCTGCAAAGCCGGTTTTGACAGCAAAGAACACAGAGAGCTTACCTCCTCTTTTGACTACGCTGGCCCCATGACCGAAACCGTGCTGATGGGGAATCTTGCTATTCGCAGCTATTTACTGCGAAGAGAAAATAGTGAAGGACGCCTGGAATACTACGGACGCAAGAAACTACTCTGGGATGGCGAGAACACCGAGATTACAAATCTCAAACAAGCCAATCAGTTCGTTGGACGTACCTACCGAAAAGGCTGGGAAGTTTAATTTAAGACTTAGAAATATTCTCTTACTCGTTCCCAAGCTCCAGCTTGGGAACGCATACCCCGAGCTCTGATTCATAATCCTTCAAAAAAATAATTCTCTCAAGACTTGCAGAGTATCTTTATAAAAACTAACTTTGTATTTAAAAGTACTTTGCATGAAAGAACAACAAGATTATATCCAAGACATTGCAGAGATCCGTTCCATGATGGAGCGCTCTTCAAAATTTTTATCCCTCTCAGGGTGGGCAGGAATCATGGCGGGCATTTATGCCCTTGCAGGAGCTTATGTTGCCTACGCCGTCCTGGAATTTAATCCGGATGCAGTTCAGTATTCATTCTCAAACCTCACTCCGGTTGTACTACTGGCTTTAGGAATTTTAGTTCTGGCATTGATTACAGCAGTACTCTTCTCCCGAAGAAAAGCGAGTGATAAAGGTGAACAGGTCTGGAATGCTACTTCCCGAAGACTTCTGGCTAGCATGGCTGTTCCGCTTTCAGTTGGAGGTGCTTTAGTTTTGATGTTTATAGTCAAAGGGCTGATTGGTTTAGCAGCTCCGTTCATGCTTATATTTTACGGACTTGCCTTATATAACGCCGGCAGCTACACCATCAAAGAAGTGAAGTTCATGGGCTTTGCTCAGATACTTTTAGGCCTGATGAATATCTGGTTTATTGAGTTTGGCATTCTGTTTTGGACCATTGGGTTCGGCGTTATCCATCTGATCTATGGGATTTACATGTACTTCAGGTTTGAGCGGTGATCTAAATTGAAACTATCATTCGATGACTTACATAAAGCATTCGAAAGCAGGGTAAGACTGGGAATCATGTCTGCCTTGGCTGTTAATGACTCTCTGGATTTCAGTGCGTTAAAGGAATTTCTCGGCGTGACTGATGGAAACCTTGCCACTCATATCAAAAAATTGGAAAAGGAAGGGTTTGTTTCCGTTGAAAAGTCTTTCATTGACAATAAACCCAATACTAAATATGAAATGACTGCCGAAGGTAAAGCTGCTTTTGATGACTACCTCAGCCTAATGGAAAAAATCATAAATGCGAAAAAATCATGACTTCAAGAATCTCAAATAAGAAGAATACACAACGGTTTTTATCTTTACTCACAATCATTATTGGCGTTTTATTATTAGTCTTTATGATTGTGGTTGAAGATGAACCAGGTGCTGTCCCACTAGGAATGATTGTTACAGGATCTATTTGGCTTTTAATCATTATCAAAAAGAATAAAAACCAACCGGCCTAAATTTTTTTATAACTACACTTTGTAATTCAAAGTACTTTCCGTAAATACAACTAAACAAACATTATGAACACGAACCAACATTTCTATAGATCTACCGCACTATTGGCCGCTTTGACGGGACTCCTCCTTCTGATCCCTTTAATTGCGATGCAATTTACCACCGAAGTGGTATGGACGCTTAGCGACTTCATTTTCATGGGCGGCTTAATTTTTGGCACTGGTTTCAGTTATCTCTTAATAACCAAAAACAGAAAAAGCTGGAGTTATCGAATTGGGCTGGGATTGGCTCTAGTCGGACCTTTCTTCGTTCTTTGGATTAATGGAGCCGTTGGCTTTATTGGGAATGAGGGTAATCCTGCCAACCTGATGTATCTTGGTGTCATAGCAATTGAAATTATTGGAGCCCTTATAGCCTGGCTAAGGACTCAAGGAATGGCTTATGTAATGTTTGCCACAGCTCTTGCTCAAGCCCTTGTACCTGTTTTTGCATTGATTTTATGGCCACCAGAAGTTATCTCATGGGGAGCGGCCGGTGTATCAGGTGTATTTGTGCTCAACACCTTCTTTGTAATACTCTTTGCGACATCCGGATTATTTTTCAGACACGCTATCGGAGAACAGAATAAAGCACATACCACAACTAAATAAATAAATTCAAGATCATGAAGAATTTAAAGCACTCACTAGGAACCCGATTATTTATCATAGCTTTTCTGACTCTTATTCTCCTGATTCCTGCATTGCTAATACAGAATTTGATTTCAGAAAGGGAAGATCGGCGTGATTTGGTAGCTGATGAAATCAGTCAGAAATGGGGAAGTGAACAGGATCTTGTAGGCCCAATCATTACTATTCCCTACAAATATTATTTTAAAGGTGAAGATGATGTTGAGCAAACTATCCGGTATGCACACTTTCTACCTGAAAACCTGAATATAGAAGGCGAAGTACTTCCTGAAGTTCGTTATCGAGGTATTTACGAGGTCATTGTTTATAACAGCAAATTATCTGTCTCCGGTAATTTCCCTGCTATTGATTTAGATGGATTCAAAATCCCCGAAGAAGACTTCCTGCCTGAAAATGCCTTTGTTTCATTTGGCATTTCTGATATGACCGGGATCAAAGACTTTGTGACCATAAACTGGGAAGGCGAAGCATTGCTAGCTAATCCCGGAATCGAAACGAATGATGTTTTACAGTCAGGTATTTCAATTGCTCCGGACATTCAACCGGGCGAACCATACTCTTTCAGTTTTGAACTAAACCTAAACGGAAGTACAGGAATGCGATTCTCCCCTGTTGGAAAACAAACTGCAGTCGAACTTTCCTCGATATGGGCTAACCCAAGCTTTACAGGTAATTTTCTTCCTGTAGATCGGGAGGTGAGCGAAGCCGGTTTTGAGGCTAATTGGAAAGTACTTCACCTGAATAGAAACTTCCCTCAACAGTGGACCGGAGCCAACCAGGAAATCTCGAATTCTACCTTTGGTGTAGACCTCCTGCTCGGGGTTGATGAGTATCAGAAGACGATGCGTACTGCAAAATATGCCATCATGTTTATCTCGCTCACATTCTTGACTTTCTTCATGATTGAGCTGCTCAGCAAGAATATCATCCACCCCCTGCAATATCTTTTAATAGGTTTTGCGCTATTGATCTTCTATACCCTTCTTTTATCTATTTCTGAATATGTGGTGTTTAGCTTTGCATACATCATTGCCTCCACTGCCATCATTTCATTGATTACCATCTATTCGTACAGCATACTATCTGATAAGCTTAAAACAGGGGTTATAGCAGGAGTGTTAATCATCTTATATGGATACCTCTATATTCTACTTCAGCTTCAAGATTTCGCCTTACTTCTCGGCAGTCTCGGTTTGTTTGTGGTTTTGTCGGTGGTGATGTATTTAACCCGAAACATCAACTGGTTTGAAATTATGAACAGCTCAAATCAGGAAACATAAAGGTTAACTAAAGGAACTAATCAGCAGCATGAATACTTTTACTTGTGTACTAAAAAGGAACACTTATGAAGTATATAGCTGGTTTTTTATTCTTAATGATGGCTTTTAATCCCAAAGTAATTTTCGACTTTAATACTGACTCCAACCCCAACAGGTGGAGCATTGTTGATGATGTTGTGATGGGAGGAAGATCCGACGGAAACATGAAAATATCACCGGAGGGGCATGGACTTTTTGAGGGTGAAGTGTCCCTTGAGAATAACGGCGGATTTTCTTCAGTCCGTTTGCCATTACGTGCATTAGATGTTAAACCTGAACAGAAAATCATTATTCGCCTGAAGGGAAATGGAGAGAAGTATCAGTTTCGTGTAAAGCATAACCGCAGAGCTTATCAATCCTACGTTACCTATTTTGAAACCAATGGTAAGTGGCAAGAAGTAGAAATCTCTCTAAATGAGCTCTATCCTATTTACAGGGGAAATCGATTGAACAGGGATAACTTTAACTTCCAAACCATTGAAGAGATTGGGTTTTTAATAGGAAACAAGAAGCCACAATCCTTTCGCCTCCTCATTGACAAAATTGAATTAGAGTAGTCTGTTGTTAAGCTGCCTAATCGTTGAATAGTTATTTCTGAAGTCCTTGAGGAATGACTCACTTAATGAAGGCTATTTTTATAAAGTTGATCTACCTACATCTTTCGGGATTTACCTTTAGATTCAGTTAAAGCCAAAATCATCTACCTATCATGAAAACAATTCTGAATTACTTTCTGCGGGGTATGTTAATCATCCTGCCTTTAAGCGCTACTATTTATTTGGTATACGCATTTGTTATCTGGATGAATAGCTTATTTAACAGCCTTTTCTATAGCTGGTTTGATCTAGAAATACCAGGACTAGGAATCGTTACAGGCTTCATTGTGGTTACGGTCGTCGGATTCATTCTTACCCAAACATTTCTTAAACCGGTAGTTCACTTTTTCGAAAGACTTTTAACAAAAACGCCTTTCGTTAACATTGTGTACTCGTCCTTAAAGGATTTGACAGAGGCCTTTGTTGGTGATAAAAAGAAATTCACCAAACCGGTTTATGTTGAATTCAGTGAACCTGCAGGAATGAAAAGATTCGGATTTATCACTCAGGAATCTCTGGCTCACTTCGGCCTTGATGGAGAAGTAGCGGTCTACTGCCCTCACTCCTATAATTTTTCAGGAAACTTATATATCGTCCCAAAAGATAAAGTAACCCTGATAAAAACAGATCCAACCAACTTCATGCGATTTATCGTCTCAGGGGGAGTAACAAAAACACATGGAAGTGATTAATAAACTTCTTCGAACGTCCGGTCACCAGGTTTAACATTTCGGCGCATCTCTTCCCAGTCCCATTCGGCAGGATCTATTTCTGCATAATCAGATTTTAGAACCAGATACTCTGAAAACCCTTTAATTGCCAAGTTTTGATAGATTCCTGTCTCCATGCCTTTCAACCCACAAATATAGAGCAGGGTATTTTCTTGGCTTAGAATAGGATCGAGCTGTGGAGCACAATCCATAATTGAACTTTGAACATATTTCTTTGTCCCATCAGAGCGGCGAGCTTCTCTAGACACACATGTTATATAGTGAAAGTTCTCATGCTTCTCATCCATTTCCTTAAAGAGATCAGCGTAGATAAGGTCCGTCCGATATGCACAGCCAAATACAAGAGCAATGTGACCGTCATAATCATTCTCCTCATACAGTTCTTTTATGAACGCCCGAAAAGGTGCAATTCCAGTTCCAGTCGCAAAGAACACGTAGTTGAAACTCTTTTCATTTTCAGGCAACAAAAACCGCTTGCCGCTAGGGCCTGTCGCTTTCACTTTATCACCCGGCTTCAGATCAGCCAGATAATTAGAAGCAATTCCGGTGTATAATTTACCATCCAATTCTTCAATGGTCCGTTTAACGGTCGTAGAAATTAAATTCAACTTACCACCCTCTCCTTTTGTTGGAGACGATACAGAGTACAACCTGAGCTTGTGCGGCCTTCCTTTCTCGTTTTCTCCGGGAGGTAAAATCCCAATTGACTGTCCTGCCCTTACCCTTCCTTCCAGTTCTGTTCCTGAAACATCGAAGGTGACGTGACGGACAAAATTAGGGCTGCTTTCCTTGGTACACACATAGTTCTCCACAACGGTTATTTCTGTGGGATCCTTAGGTGAATAAATATTGAGTTCTACTTCAGGTAATACAAGTTCCGACATAAGTATGAATTGAAATTGAGTATGAGTGAGTGATGTTTACTGAGTGATTTAAACAAAAAAATCCCGCACCTTTAAAGTACAGGATTCTTAAAATAGGATAGTTTTGACTAGAAATAAAATGTGAGTCCAGCTGAAATTACATTCCCACTGAATTCATTATCAGAAAAACCGTCATTATTTCCGTCAAGAAACAAATATCTGTAATCAACATTCAGTGCAGCTGATTCCGATAGCGCTACATCAGCACCAAAACCTAAGTGATAGCCCAAGTTAACGTCAGTATCATCACCGGGATTTGTAAAACCACCGTCATAATCATAGATCGTATAATAAGCTCCTAATCCAGCTAATCCATAGGGTGCAAAGTTTTCAGCTAGCGGGGCAAATACCATCAAAGAACCTGTAACGGGCACTTGAGATACTGTTACTTCGCCACCAGTGGTTGAATAGCTTTGTTCACCTCTATATTCCAGAGAAAATTCAGCGCCAACATACTGTCCTTTTGTTCTGGACTGAAGTCCGATAAACATAGCACCGTCTTCAGCATCAGGGGCTTTATAAAAGCCAATTTTTGGACCAATCCCAGATGAATTTTCTATTAAATACTCCTGTGCAGTAGCCTGCGTAAAGAGCGCTGAAAGAGTTAATAAGGTAAATATTGATAGTAATTTTTTCATTATAAGTAGTTTTGTTGTGTCTATTCACTACTTATAAAGGTTTTAAAGAAATAAATGTTCCGGAAAACCTTGTAAGTTATTGGTTACTAATACGATACCGAATTAACTCATCTATTGTTGGGCGCACTTCCTGCTCTTCGATAAGGCGTTCAGCAAGAGAGTGGGTTACTCCAATATTTCCGAGGCGAATCAGGTTTTCTTTCGACAGATCTTCCATTGTGTAACCAAGGTCCAGCATGTTACTTGTGAAATAAGCCGTGACACCTGCTCTCTCAAGATCTATCAAATCAGGGATACTCAGTTCATAACCTAATTCCTTCATCATTCGGGTAAAAGTGGCACTTACGCCAGCATCCGAAAGTTCAACCAGTTGATCAAGAGTTACATCGGTATAGCCGGCATCTCTGATTTGAGAGGTATAGGTTGCGGTAACTCCTTCCTGACGTAATGCGATAAGCTCTTCTCTTGTCAGGGTTCCATATCCCATCTCCTCCATCCATTCACCCATACCTGTTAAGAGTGATTCATTAGGCTGATTGAGTTCCTGAACAATGTTTTCAATTGGATTCCAGGTCAGGCTATCGAAATTTATTTTTGAACCTGCGTAGAAAGTAAGCGTGGCTAAAAAGGCGAATAGAAGAATATAATTTGCAAGCTTTGAGTTTGATTTACCGCCTCTAACAGATGAGCTTTCGTTTACATCAAACTGACCTTCTTGTTCAAGGTCCTCTAAATCATTTCTCAGATTTTTAAATTTTGTACTCATAGCATATGCCCGTTAATTTTATCGGAGTAGCCTACGGTTTAAACCCAATAAAGATGCAAAAAATTATCAGGCAACTAGTTCTAAAGAACGGGTTAGTTCACCAATAGTAAATGGTTTCGAAATCAGGTCAATACATTCAGTAGCCTTTGCACGCTCATAATTCACCTTATCCGAATTTCCGGTTAGGTAAATAACGTCCGTCTTAATATGCTCCCTAATCTGAGTAACTGCTTCAATACCATCCATCTCTCCTTTTAAACGGATGTCCATCAACACAATATCAGGCTTGTGTTCTTTGGCCAGGTCAATGGCTTCTTCTCCCGAAGCTGCTTTGCCAACCAGAGTGTAGCCTAATTTTTTTATCATGTTTTCAACAACTAAAGAGATGATCATATCATCTTCAACGATCAGTATTTTTTTTGTCGATTCTGTCAAACTATTATCCTTTAAACTTTAAAATGTAGCTACCTATCTAAGTTAAGAGTATCTAACCTCAAATATGTTACTAATTATTTAACTCTGCAAAATTTAGAGTCAGCATAAATACTAAACCTCTCCATTTTACTGAGCTTCTATATCTACTAAAAAGCCCTCTTCAATATCTATATATGCTATCCAACCATCAAAACCTGATCTATCTTGTGAAATTGGAATTGCCCAACAAGTCCTCAGTTCTAGCTGTCTTTCGCTATCAACCTCTACCGGTAAGTGAACTTTATATGGTTGATCAGACAGATCTTCTGCCTGTACTGTATAAATTTCTTCCTCGCCGGTGTAAGGCCTCATATCAATTTGCCAACCAACCATACCTTCCTGAACTTCTTCGTATCCAAAGTTTACAAAATCGGGTACTTTAAAATCAGGATACCAATTTCCCCAAATTTGATTTACTCCTTCCGCATCCATTATCACCGTGATTTCGGTATCAATAACTTTGACGGAATCGATATACTGATTTTCAAAAACCAGTTTCCACTCAATGATTCCACTGTACTGGTCGGGGCCGGAACAAACAATGCACCCTTGGATAGACTCCATCCCTTTTAATTTCAGTTGGGAAGTATCAGAAACACCCGTGTATTTTTCATTCTGTAAAAGAGATTTCTTAGCTGCTGCTTGCACGGTATCAGGGTTTGTCATTTCAACCCTTAGCACTTCCCGGTTTTCACAGGGATTAACTCCATTCTCAAAAAATATTTCACTATAACCTGTAAAACCGTACATATTCAGCGTGGAGCAAATGTGTTCGCTATTCTCAGATTGGTACGTTTCATTCATTTCCCGAAGTTCAGAAAACTCCAGTTGAGGAAACACCGACGGGTAGTTTGAAGCTTCTTCATCCACGGTGAGCAAATTGCAAGATATTATGCCCGACAAGATTACCAGTAGTAATACAGATGATATTAATTTATACACTAAAGCCTGTCCTAAAGTTTACTAAAATTACCAAAATTAGCTACTTGAAACAACAACTTAAGACTCCTTAAAATTAATTTATTCCAACTTCTAAGCCTTTATATTTTGGTATGAGTTCTAAAAAAAATATATGCATCATTGGAAGCGGTGTTTCCGGTTTAACTACCGCCCTCTTACTTGAGCGAAAGGGTTGGGATGTTACTATCATCAGTAAAGCCGATCCAAGGAAAGCACAGGCTGACCCTGCATTTGCAAGCCTTTATCCTGCGGCTTCAGTAATTCCTCATTCTGTTTCTTCGGAAAGATTAGACGCTCTGTTTATTAATAGTCAAAATCATTTTCAAAAGCTGTTTAATGAAGGGTTTCCGGGGCTGAATATCCATCAGCATTTTGAGTTATTTGCTTCTGAAACTTCACTTCCATCCTATGCAGGTTTAATGAGGGAGTTTCAAAATTTCCCGGCTTTTAGGAACTCTTTCCATCCTTCACATCCATCAATTGAGATATCATCCGGATGGAAGTTTAATTGCTTTTTCGCGGATTGGAGTCTCTATTTCCCAGCTTTGATTGATAAAATACTGGGGGGTAATATCAGGTTAGAAATCAGGGATCTGAGATCAGAGGATATTTCAACACTCCCATTTCAGTATGTCATCAACTGCTCCGGACTTGGTGCTGTGGAATTGATGAATGACCCAAATCAGCTCATTCACCGCGGACACTTATTACGTATTCCCGGAAAAACAAAGCTTCGAAATCCAGATGGGGAGTTGGTCTCTTATAACTTTTCGCCTGGTCAAGAAGTTTATAAAAGTGAGAATGGCAGCCTTCAAGATGTCTATTTCTATCCACGCAGTGACGGTTGGATTTTTGGCGGAAGCAGACAAGCAGGTCGACTAGACGAAAGCGGAAACTGGAACGGAGAGCAATCTATTCAACCTACCGTAACTATTGGAAACCTGGAAGTCCCAAAACAAATTTTAGCGATCAACACTGAAATTATTGAACACACTTTTGGTGTCAATAAAATTGATGAATTGTCAAAACTGAAATCCAAAGTTGGATATCGATACATAAGAAAAAAAGAAGATGGGTTAAGACTTGAACCCGAAGTCATTCACGACAAACTTGTCATTCATAACTATGGGCACGGAGGTGCCGGGGTAACCTTAAGCTGGGGATGCGCAATGGAAGTAATAAAACTTCTGGAACAGAACCTGAACTAACGCCCAATCTTAGTTTTATAATTTAACCAGTGCCCCCTGATGAGTAATGAGCTGCCGACTAATGTCACACCTGCCTCGCCGTAATCACCAAGCTGATGATTAAAATACCAGGCAACAAAAATAATGGCGAGACCTACAAACAAATACCCGGAAATAGCTTTTAAATCTTTACGGTTTTTTATGGACAAAATGACTGCCGGTGCTATAGCAAGGAAAAATATCAGGTGAGTATATTCATGAAATTCTTCAATAGCCGGCCAGAGAGGAATTAAAGAAACAAATACCGGAACCAGTAAACAGTGAATAGCGCAAAGTCCGGATAACCCGATCCCCATACGATCCCAAAATCCCTGATTGTCCTTATCAACTGCTTTACTCATTAACTTTTTCTTTCCGATTTTTACGGAGAATTTTTTCGAATCTAAAAGATAAGGAATTTCTAAAATAGCTATAAGATTTAAATTCCATTTTCTTTAATCCATTCGATCCCTTTTACGAAAAACTCTTTTACATACGCAAAAAGTAATTTTAAGACAGTTCAAGTATCTTAAGTTAAAAGATGAGTCCATGCGATATATAATTACCCTTTTAATTTTTCTAGTCTTTACAGGCTGCAAAACACAAAATTACAAAGCAGCTACTTATAATATCAGAATGAATACGCAAAGCGATGGAATTAACCAGTGGGAGAACCGAAAGGAATGGGTGACCTCACAAATCCTGGACTTAAAGCTTGACGTATTTGGAACTCAGGAAGGTTTACCGGAACAAATCTCCTACTTAGATAGCACACTGAGTAACTATGACTATGCCGGAGTTGGCAGACGAGACGGCGTTAGTGCCGGTGAACACTCGGCTATTTTCTACAACACAAGCAGTCTTCAGCTTCTTGAAGAAGGTACTTTTTGGTTATCAGAAACTCCTGAGGAAGTCTCTATGGGCTGGGATGCAGCCAATCTCCGTGTTTGCACCTTTGTTCTTTTAAGAGACATAGATAGTGATGAGCATTTCTGGGTATTTAATGCCCACCTCGATCACAGAGGAGCCACAGCCAGATTGGAGGCTCTCAAACTGATTTGGGAAAGAGCTGAAAATCTGAATTCCCAAAACTACCCTATGTTGGTGATGGGCGATTTTAATGCCATTCCGGGCTCAGATCCTATTAATTTCCTTACAACTCATCTCAAAGATTCGAGGGATATCAGCAAAACAGAACCTATGGGACCTATTGGCACCTTCAATGGATTTGATACTACCCATCCTCTTGAGGATCGAATCGACTACATTTTTGTATCGGAAGATATTACCGTTGAAAGCTACTCCGTGATCAACGAGATCAAAGATAATCGCACTCCATCCGATCACTTGCCGGTTGTTATACAATTTCACTAAAAGATTAAGAATAAGCCAAAGCTCAAATTATGCGTATCACTAATTACCTGTTTTTATCTCTGATTCTATTTTTCTCAGCTTGTTCCAACTCTGCTAACCCTGATCAATATTTAATTACCGGCGTGAATGTCATTGATATTGAGACCGGCAACATCTCTGAAAATCAATCTATACTAATCAACAAGAACGAGATAGCAGATATTTTTGAGGATGGAGCAAAATCACCCGATGTATTTGAGACTATCGCGATGGAGGGTAAGTATGTAATACCCGGACTCTGGGATATGCACATCCACTTACGCGGCGGACAAGAACTTGTACCTTCAAACCGAAGTTTGCTGCCCATGTACTTAGCAAGTGGAGTGACCTCGGTGCGAGATGCCGGCGGTGATCTAACCCCTTCGATATTTGACTGGCAGTCACAGATTGAAGCCGGATCGCTTGAAGGACCTGACATCTACACATCCGGACCAAAAATTGATGGCCCCGACCCCACCTGGGAAGGTTCCATCGAAGTGGTGAATTCTGAGGAAATATCTGCAGCTCTCGATTCTCTTGAGTCTATCGGGGTTGATTATGTTAAGATCTACGAAAGTACCTTGAGTGGGGAAGCATACCTCGAGATTATTCGTCAAGCCGAAGAACGAGGACTTACCGTCACCGGACATATGCCAATGAGTATCTTTATTGATGATGCCATTTCCGAAGGTCTGGATGGCATTGAGCATTTGTATTACGTTTTGAAAGGAACCTCAGACAGAGAACTTGAAATCACCAGCGATGTCTATAATGGGAGGCTTGGGTTTTGGTCTGCAGTCGCTGAACTTAAAGAAAGCTATAATGAAGATACCGCCAGAGTTTTCTATCAAAGATTGGTTGAAGAGGAAGTTTATGTGATCCCAACCCTGCACATTGACAATATCTTAAGCTTTCTTCATGAGGTTGATCATACTGACGATGAGTACTTGAAATATATTCCGGAAGATATTCAGGAGACTTATCAGCGAAGAGTTCGCTCTGCTCAGCGCCGGGACGCAGAAGCCATCCAGTTTGAAAAAGAGCTCAATGATTTATTCAAGAAAATAACGGGAGATATGCAGGCGGCTGGTATTAAAATATTAGCAGGTTCTGATGCCGGAGCCTACAATTCTTATGTTTATCCCGGTATTTCTCTACACAAAGAACTGCAGGAATTTGTTAGCTCAGGCTTAACTCCACTGGAAGCTTTGCAAGCTTCGTCATTAAACGGATCTCTCTTTTTTGGTGATTACGATCAAACAGGAAGTATCAACATTGGCAAGCAGGCAGATCTACTTATTCTAAATGCGAATCCATTATCCGATATTAAAAATACTGAGCAAATCTATTCGGTAGTTTCAAACGGCAAGCATTATGATAAAGGAGAATTAGAGAAGATTTTAGAAGAAATGGACTAGTTTTGATTTGGGCTTACAAATCGATTCACTTCTTCTTTTCTCTTTTTGCGGTGTTTGGTATCTCTTCCGGAAACACGTTCCCGCCACATCTTAAAGCTGGAACGTTTCATTTCGGATCGCATTAGCTGAATGGTTTCATCTTCACTGAGACCAAACTGAAATTCGATGGCATCAAAAGGGGTACGGTCTTCCCACGCCATCTCTACAATTCTGCTTTTATCGGATTTAGATAATGTACTGAAATCAGCCATTTCTGCCTTTTTCTCAGCAATACAATTTATCCGATACTTTCAATCCATTTATTTCCGCTGCCCAAAGATTCGAAGTAAGAAAATAAACATGTTGATGAAGTCAAGATATAGTGCAAGGGCTCCCATTATTGCACCTTTGCTTCCCTCCTCCGATTCAATATCCATTTCAAGGCTCATTTTCTTGATCTTCTGAGTGTCATAAGCGGTAAGCCCTACAAATACTAAAACCCCAGCGTAAGTCACTAGCCAATACAGCATAGAACTTTGCAAGAATATGTTCACAATTGAGGCGATAATTATACCTATAAGGCCCATAAAGGCTATATTCCCAATACTCGTCAAATCTTTTTTGGTGAAGTAACCATAGGCACTCATCACGCCAAATGTACCGGCTGTTATAAAAAACGTGGAGGCGATGGAAGCGGAAGTATAAATCAGAAATATAATCGACATCGTAAGTCCATTAAGAGCCGAATAGAGTAAAAACAGTCCAATCGCCATGCTGGCATTCATGGAATTAATTCTGCTCGACAGCCATACTACCAATCCAATTTCTGCCAATGCAATCCCAAAAAATAAAATCTGGTTTTGAGCTACCGTGGACGCAAATCCTGAGTCTGCAGTTCTTAAAGCAACAAAGCCGGTTAAAGCTAATGCCAGAGCCATCCAGCCGTACACTTTATTGATAAAACTGGCTTGAACTGATTTAACTTGTTCTGCCGTAAGATGCTGTGTATTCATTTCTCTTTTTGATAAATATTTTAATTACAATTCGATTGTAATAACAAGTTCACGAAACCTTTATAAATAAGTTTTATTATGGGCATGAAAATACTAAAACTTCTAGCCGTTTGTGTACTGTGTATATTAATTATTACCGGCTTAGTTTTATTGATTCAAAAATTTATCTAATAAAAATATGAGGATATCATGAAAAAGAATATGGGTTCCGCTGATAAAATTATTCGGTTTGTTTTGGCTATCATTTTTGTGGCCTTATACTTTACGGGAACGGTAACAGGCACACTTGGAATTGTTTTATTAGTACTTGCAGGCGTATTTGTACTTACAAGTCTTTTCAGTTTTTGTCCGCTTTATGCGCCGTTTGGACTAAAGACGTGCAAAACTTCAGTAGAATAAAATCTTCTGCTCTTTATTTATTACGATTACCTAGCTAAGCTCTGCTGGAGTTAAATCAGAATTACGTTCAGAATAAATCTCATATCCATATGAAGACTTGGTTTGTTTACATCATTAGGTGTATGGATGGAAGTCTGTACACTGGATGTACCAACCATGTTATAAGGCGTTGGAATCAACACAAAAAGGGAAAGGGAGCTCGTTATTTGCGAGCTCACATACCTAAATCACTGGTCTATGTTGAGGAACTTGCTAATCGATCAAAGGCCTGTAAAAGAGAATATCAGATAAAGCAATATCCAAAAAAGGAAAAGGAGGAACTCATCGCCAATTCTATAGGTTAGCATCAAAACAAAACCTGTATACTTCTATTTGTATATCCTACTAGCTAAGTGTGTTTGATATTTAGCTAGCCAAAACTTGAAACGCTTTCCCAAATACGTATTAGTGTCTAAATTACCTAAAGATTATCAGTTTATAGATTTATCCGATTATGGAAGGCCAGTAGCAAGGGTCATTGCACATTCTCTGAAAAATACATCCTTCACTCCGGTTCATGTTACCTTAGGATTTATAGTATCTGGGCTTATTGCCATCTTTTGTATCGTCAATGGATATTATGGTGCTGCTGCATTTTTCCTTGTGTTTAAGTCTATTCTGGATGCTGCCGATGGTGAACTGGCCCGGCTCAAAAAAACTCCTTCCTATACCGGCCGATATCTTGATTCAGTATCTGATGTGATCCTTAATATGCTGATACTCTCTTCTCTGTGGTATATCACGGATTCCAATATTACTCTTACCGTACTCGCATTTCTCGGCCTACAGCTACAAGGCACATTGTATAATTATTACTATGTGATCCTAAGGAATGCTCACGGCGGAGACAAAACCAGCAGAATTTTCGAAGACTCCACCCCAACAGCTCTAAAAGGAGAAAAGCAGAAAACCGTCAACATCCTTTTTCGCTTATATAAAATCTGCTATGGCTACTTTGATAAAACAATCTATATGATGGATAAAACAGCTGCCGATTCATCCCATTTCCCTAATTGGTTGATGACAGCCGTGTCTACTTTTGGCCTTGGCTTCCAGCTTCTTATTATCAGTGTAATGCTTGTTCTTGGTCTGAAAGATTTCATTATACCTTTTTTCATCGGCTACTCTTCCATGATCTTGGTGTTTATTGTAATCCGAAAGCAGCTGTAGTTTATCTCATCAAGATCCAAACCAATAACTCAATTTCACTAAGAAAATATTTGTGGGTTTAGCACTGAACAACCCGTCCAGGTCTCGGCCTAAATCAAAATTCCCCATTCCAACAAAATCATTCCGCTGTTGTTGCCATACGAGGAATAAGGTGGATCCGGGCATATACTCCCATCTGAATACAGCATTCCCCTGAACCGAACGAAAGTTGAAATCGGGATCAGAAAAGCTAAAAGGTTCTGAACTACCAGTGCCGTCTGGGTCGATGGTATAATTGCCGTTTTCTGCCTGAGTTATCGTTCCTTTGTCTCTTCCGTAAACATCAAAGTTATAAGTTCGTGGTTCGGCAAATTCCTTGAATTTTGAATACTCACCTGTTGATATAAATGGCCGAACGTATGTTTGAAGGCTCACTGTAGGAGTAAAAGTCCAGTTTAGTCTGACGCTAGCCACCAGAGTCCTTTGCTTAATATCTGCGAATACATATCGGGTTCCGTAGGTGTCTGTTGCATTGGCATCATCAACTCTTGTTACATACTGGTCAATATCTCTTTGGTAGATGAATTCGGGAGAAATAGATAGCTGTACAAAAGAAGTGGGAAGAAATGTCACTCCAACCCAAACATCATTATCAAACTCACCAGCAACATCTTGTCTCTGATAGGTGCCAAAATTAAAAGAGACATCTTTATTCTGGTTCGTGTTAATGTTCATATTGAAATTCCAGTTTTTAGCAACTTCCATAACCGGTCCACCGCGAGTTATTCGATCGGAATAGCTCTTTCCTGATGCATTAGCGTTATAATTGAAGGTCCAAAGATTGTCGAACCGAACAAACGCTCCAATTCCATACCAATTACTAATCACATCATTGTCGTAATTCCAAGACAGCCCTTTGAACAACCATTGTTCAAAATACTGAACCCGTTTAGGATCCGTTTCCCGGTAAACGCCACCACCGTTTATCGACCGATAATCTGATCTATTCTGAAAGCCAATGTCATTTGTTTCATATCCGGGAGACACATCCGAATAAGTCAGTGACCCTAGCCAATTATCTTCTCCTCCACGTTTTTGAATGCTAACTTCTGTAGCGAATCCGGAGAGATTTGTTGCGGTGGGATCAACAAAAAGTTCGTCAGAATCCACCCGATTGTAACGCCGAACCGGTGAGGTTTGCGCTAACTGAATAGCTTCTTGCGTCCCATTAATCGAACTGTATGAAAATGCACCACTCGCAATCCAGTTTCGATTATTGAAGTTATGTTCAAAGTCCACGCCCCCCAGGTAGGCCGAAGACCGCAGATAATCTTCAAAGTAAGTACCATCTATACTTCTATTAACCGCACTTGCAAATCCACCGAAATAAGTATTTCCCTCGTTGATATCTTTCTTCGTCCGAAACACCATGTAGTTAGTTGCCGGCTCTACAGCAAACGAACCTTCTGTTCCATTTTGCCGGGTAAAGTTAGCCTCCTCTTTCAGGGTATAAGCATCCAAAAAACCTAATGACCATCCATTTTGAGTTTTTCCACTTACTTTTGCAGCGGTGGCAATGGTCGTAAAATCAGGTCGGTCAACATATTCAGCATTAATACCTGCCCGTCCCGGACTTCCCTGAGGTGACCGACCAATTCGTCTTGAATAGAATGTTACTGGATTTCCAAACCGACTGAATGTTTTAGTGTTTCCAAACTGAAAAATATCGTTTCCTTCAAGAAAGAAAGGCCGGCGTTCGGCAAAGAAATTCTCGTTAGCTGATAGATTGATGACTGCAGGATCAGCTTCTACCTGACCAAAATCAGGGTTTATTGTAGCTGTGAGGGTTAAATCAGTGGTTAAGCCATATTTAATATCTCCCCCAATACTTCCCCCTAATTCGTTTCTGCTGATATAAGGACTTGAGGTGTTTGAAGATGGAACACGTGTTAAATCTGCTGATACATAAGGTGCTATTTCAAGCCGGCGGGGTTCTCTTAAATTTTCAATCCCATTCAATCTTCCAAATTTTGAGACTATACCTGTCTCATTCTGTGAGGTTGGTGCCCAGAAAGATACCTCTCCATTTCGGGCAACTCTTCTTTGAAAATTAACCCCCCACGACTGCACCATGTCTTTAGAACTAAAGCGCAATTGTGAAAGGGGAATTTTCATCTCTGCTGACCAGCCCTCGTCATTTATATTCGTCTTTGCCTCCCAAACGGCATCCCATAAAATATCTTCGTTAGTATCATCATAGTGCAGTACATCTTTTTGCACTCCCCTTGGATTGATCGCAAAAGTGAAAGCGGTTCGTTTATCGTTATAGCTATCAAAACTTACATAGACCCAATCACTAGCCTCACTCCCGTCGCGGCGAAACAGAGGAGCCTGAATAGAATCAGGAGCTGAATCATAAGCTCTGATGCCTACATAAATATATGAATCGGTATATAGCAGTTGAATTTCTGTTCTCTCTGAAGCAGTGCTTCCATCGTCTGGTGCACGTTGGGTAAATTGAGTTGCTTTGGGAGCAACAAGCCAGACATCTTCATTAAGAAACCCATCTAAATTCACCTTGTTTCCTTCGGTAATTCTTACCGCTTCCATTGCAGGGCTTTGTGCTGTCCCTCTTCGTACATCATCTGTTTTTACGTTGATGGTATCTCCACTTTTTTGATAGGAATTCTGTGCAAATACGTTAGCACATAGACATACCATTGCTATTGTAGCGTATAGACTTTTCATGGTTTATTATGAATTTAGAGAGGAGTCCTATCCCTGCAAACACATTGGTACAAATGGCTTACAGCTCCAGTTATGATTTTTTATATAGACGAGCACAACCTTAAAAGGTTGCTGAATTATTTTACTTTTTACGAATTGAAATATCTCCGTGTAGAGTTTTGAACAAATATTCCGGACCTCCGCCATTTACTTTTCCGGTGATCCATTTATTCACAGATACACGGTACTCTCCATCTTTATTTTCTTCCGTTTTTGAAGGAGTGCGGTTTATATCCATATCAAAGTTAGTGAGAACTTCACCCCACTCGGTTTTCATTTTTGCCGTGAACTTAGCATTTGCAGGCAGTGACACATCGATATCACCATTTACTCCGGTGAAAGACATTGGGGAATCAGGATCAACTTCATTGAAATCAATCTCTATATCTCCATTCACGCTATTCACTAAAACCGTACCTGAAATATCCAAGAGCTCTACATCGCCATTAACGGCACTGATTTCTAACTCTCCTTTTAGGCCGGTAACCATAACGTCCCCTTGAATGGTATTTAACTTCAGTGAAAAGTTTCTGGGGACATAGATGATCATCTCTAAATCACTGTTTGGCATAGGGCCGGTATTAACCCGTACTTCGTTATTATCTTCGGTTACATCTATACTGACTCCACCGCCTGAAATCCTTCGCATTCCGTTTCTCATGGCATCATGATCATCCTCGTCTTCTTGACCATCATAATTAACGATGACATTATCTTTGTCATGTACTCTCACCTGTACTTCGTCAGAGAAGTTAGCCGCCACAATCAATTTTCCAGGTTGCCCGGGGTTTGAAAGAGGAATTTCAAGATTATTTTGTGCCAGCGCCGGGATGGAAAGAAGGCTGATTATTACTGTAAAAACGAACTGTTTTATTAACGTATTCATGGTATTTATTCTTTATGATTTTCTTTGTTTGATGTAGGCACTTCCATTTAAAAGCTGAAAGTGCATTTCAGGACCGCCTTCGCCGATTTGAATTGGAGCTGTTTGCTCTATGCTGTACCGGTTCTTCCCATCCTTATTCTTTTTTACCCGGTTAGGCAGGTATTCAATATTCTCGAAGTCGGTATATAGTTCACCGTGCATACTCTTGAAGGTTACAACAGCAGCTAAATTTTTTGGTGCAAATACTTCAACTGTTCCGTTTACCGTGTTGAATTCAGAGTCATCTAAGGGAGTTTCACTAAACTCTACACGGATATTACCATTTACCGTGTTGGCTTTTACATGACCCGCTACATCATTCACAAAAACACTTCCGTTTACATTAAATGCTTCAACACCATTCTTCATGCCTTCAACAACAACTTCTCCGCCATTGATAGTGGAAATTTCCGCCATTAGATGGCGTGGTATTTTTGCCTGAAGGTTAAACTCGAAGTCCAAACGATCATCATTGCTATATTTTTTCCTGCTTCTTTTTCTTGAGTCATAATGTAACTCATCCCCCTGTATTCTCACTTCGACCCCAGGCTGACGGACAAATACAAAAATGCTATTCCTACCGTCCAGCCGATCCAGGTAAATTTCATCGGGATTAAAGTCATCTTTATATCTGGGTTTGGTTGTGATAATCTTTGTCCCTGTGATGATGATTTCATCTCCATCATAACCTTCAGCATTCAAATCTCCATTTATGTTCTTTAGGTGAAAGAAGGTTTCAGCGTTAAATTCAGAAGCTGGGATTCGCATTTCAATCTCTTCCTGAACCCTTTGAGATGAAATAGTCGTTTGTGCATATAAAGCTGTACTTGCTAAAACAATTATAAACGTTATCACAGTTTTCATACTCTTCCTCACGATAGTGCAGCTATGCTGTTTTCAAGTTTCTGTTTTACGGTGAAATCCAGCGTTCTCTCTTCGATAAGCTTTCTGAATTCCGGTGCCGAATTGCGAAGTTCTAATTCCAACATGGCATCCGCTAATTCTATGATTACAATTGGGGATTGCTGCTTAGCAATCGATTTAACTAATCCCTGGCGAACCCGTTCATTATTCCCCCATCGCTTCAAAGCTTCTATGGCTTGAACCCGTACGTTTACACTGGGATCATTATTCAATGTAAATAAAAGAGCATGAATAGCTTCAGAATCTACGGAGGTCAATTCACTGCTAATGGTCACCGCTTTAAGCCTGTCTGCCGCCGAAGCGCCTTCCAGCATATTTACCATCATCATTTCACGCATATCCTGCACTTCCTGGCTGAGCTGTTCAATTTCAGACTGTCCTCCATTTAGCTGTGTCCCTATAAAACCACCTATAAATAACAGCACTAACCCGTAAGCCAGGCGAGGCATAGTCAATTCTTCCAATACTTGGCGGATATGGTCTACTGCCGACTCAATCCATGAAGGTTTAATATTTTTCTTTTCCTCCTCCAGCATAGCATAGAAATTTGCACTCATTGCCTTGCCAGGCGCCGGGGTTGGTATTGAACCCAAATCCTCATGTAATTTTTCCAGCTCTCGAAATTCCATAAAGTCAATTTCACCACTGGCGATCATTTCCTCTACTTTTGTCTTGCCGGCGTCATCGAGAGACCCGGCTAGATAATCGGCAATCAACTGTTCATGTTTCTCATTCATTGCTGCACTCCTCATTTAGCATGTTTACTAAATCTTTTAACTCTTTCATGGCCCTAAACATTTTAACTTTTATCGCTCCTTCTGTAGAATCCAGGATGTCAGCGATTTCTTTGTATTTCAATCCTTCATATCGGCTTAAAATTACTATCTCTCTCTTGTCTTCGTCCAACCTTTCCAGTGCCATCTCAAGCAAGTCTTTCTTTTCCTGCTTATTGACAACAACTTTGGTTTCTTCATCGTCCAGCTCCAACCTTTCTTCATCAATCTCTACCGGAATTCCTTCTCGCTGTTGCTTTCGGTAATGATCGATATGAGCATTTCGGGCTATGCTGAACATCCAGGTGGTAAATTTACCATCACCTGTGTAGGTCTCCCGATATTTTAAGATCCTTTCGAAAACAGACTGAACCAGATCTTCACACAGCTCGGCTTCCTTGCACATCAGGTAGAAAAAACTGAACAGCGGGCGATTATATCGCTCAAACAGCAGACCTAATTTATCAAGGTCCCCATTCTTCACTTTCATCATTAATGCCTTATCCGAAGTTGAATCCACCGTGTAAAATTTCCCGAGCTTTCTGTTTCCAACTATGTACACTGATGATACCTAAAAAGGTTACAGAATTATTTTCGTTATTCGTTGATTCGTTATTCGAATTTACCATTAACGAGTAACGAATAACGAATCCAAAATTTCCCAATTTAAAGTTCAACATTTCCTCTCCGAGTTCTTATTTTCAGCTTCCTAATTTTGAAACGAATATCATCAATGAGCGATACCCATATTTTTAGTTTTTTAGCGAAGCAATTAAACTTCTCACCCAAGCAAATCAGCACCGTTGCTAATTTTTTAGATGAAGGTGCTACCGTTCCTTTTTTAGCGCGATATCGAAAAGAAGCCACAGACGGATTAGACGAAGAACAAATCCGTGCTGTAAGGGATGGACTGGAAACACAGCGAACGCTGGAAGCCAGAAAAGAAACCATTTTAAAAGCCATCAGGGAGCAAGACAAGCTGACATCTGAACTGGAAGAACAGATCAAAGCTTGTACCGACCTGACTACGCTGGAGGACATCTACCTTCCTTACAAACAGAAGCGCAAGACCCGCGGCGACAAAGCCAAAGAAAAAGGACTGGAGCCTCTGGCTGAGCTAATTTGGGATCAGGAAATTACAAACGGTGATCCGGTTGAGTACGCCAAGGAATACATCGATAAAGAAAAAGAAGTTGAAACCGTTGAAGATGCCTTTGACGGTGCGACTGATATTGTGGCGGAGTGGATTAACGAAAGTCTTGAAGTTCGGGAAATGCTGCGAAAGGTATTTGCCAGTCATGCGAATATCGTAACCAAGAAAAATCCAGCAGTAAAAGACCGTACGAATTATGAGGATTATTATGAATTCTCATATCGTGCAAGCAAGATGAAGCCTTATCAGGTTTTGGCCATCAATCGGGGTGAAAAAGAGAATATCCTGTTTGTGAATGTGGAGCTTTGGGAAGAACGCACGCTCGAGAATATTGATGATCTGGTGATTAGTAATGATCGAAGCATTTTCACAGAACGCTTGCAGGATGCCGTAGAAGATGCTTACAAACGGCTTCTGTTTCCTTCTCTTGAACGAGAGCTTCGGAGTGATTTAACCGACAAAGCCGATGAACATGCCATCGAGACCTTTGCAACCAACCTTGGGAATTTGTTGATGCAGCCTCCTTTGGACAATAAAGTTGTTATGGGAATTGATCCCGCGTTCCGAAGTGGTTGTAAAGTAGCCGTGGTCGATCAGCACGGAAAATACATGGAAGGCACTACTACCTATCCTACTCCACCTCAGAAAAAAGTAGCCGAAGCTGAAGCTGTTTTTGAAAAGCTGATTGATAAATATGGAGTCAGTCTGATTGCTATTGGAAACGGAACAGCCAGTCGCGAAACGGAGCAGATTGTGGCTGACTTCCTTCAGAAAAGAAAAGAAAAACATCCGGAAGAAGAGCTTCACTATATGATTGTGAATGAAGCCGGTGCCTCGGTGTATTCAGCTTCTTCTGTTGCAAGAGAAGAATTTCCCGAGCTAGATGCTGCACAAAGAGGAAATATTTCTATTGCCCGCCGAGTTCAGGATCCATTAGCAGAACTCGTGAAGATTGATCCAAAATCGATTGGTGTGGGGTTGTATCAGCATGATGTGAATCAAAATCAGCTGGCAGGTAAGCTGGATGATGTGGTGGAAAGTTGTGTGAATGAAGTGGGCGTGAATTTGAATACCGCCTCTGCTCCTTTGCTCTCTCATATCTCGGGTTTAAGTAAACGAGTAGCTACCAACATTGTGAAGCATCGTGAAGAGCAGGGTATTTTTATGGATCGTGATCAAATTAAAGGCATTGCCGGAGTGGGTGATTTTCGCTTTCAGCAGGCAGCCGGATTTATGCGCATTCCCGAATCCAAGAATCCTTTGGACAACACAGCCATTCACCCCGAGAGCTATGAAGCAGCTGAAAAGCTGTGCAATCTATTTAGCGTGAACCTGGAAAAGCTTTCGACTGAAAAAGATAAGATTGCATCCAAGTTCAAAAACATAAACCTGAAAGAAACGGCTGAACAAATTGGTGTGGGTGTTCCTACTCTGGAACTCATCATCGAAAACCTGCAGAAACCGGGACGTGACCCCCGTGAAAACCTCCAAAAACCATTACTCCGCACCGACGTGATGAAGATGGAAGATTTGAAAGTAGGACAGAAATTAGAAGGCACCGTGCGAAACGTAGTCGATTTTGGTGCATTTGTAGATATTGGAGTTAAGCAAGACGGTTTACTTCACATTTCAAACATGGCTGAGAACAGAAAGATCGAAGATCCGCATGATGTTGTTAGCGTGGGTGATATTATCAGCCTTGAGATTATTACTTTGGACTTGGAAAGAGGCCGAATTGGACTCAATCTCGTAAATGGTTAATCGTTAATAGGTTCTCCGCTATTACGAATACCCATTAACGAATTAACGAATAACGAAACAAAATGGACAAAGCTCAGCAGCTCGAAAAGCAATATCACTTTCAGGTATATAACCGCCTGCCCGTCACTCTTTCACATGGTAAAGGAGCCCTTGTTTGGGATACCGATGGCAATGAATATCTGGACGCTTTTGGAGGTCTTGCCGTAAACAATCTGGGTCATGCTCACCCAAAAGTTGTTGCTGCAATCAAAGAGCAAGCCGATAAGATGCTTCATGCATCCAATTTCTTTTATAATGAACCCCAAAGTTTACTGGCTGAGAAACTGGCTAAGTTATCGGGGTTAGACCGGGTTTTCTTTTGCAACAGTGGTGTTGAATCGATGGAAGCCTGCGTAAAATTGGCTCGTAAGTGGGGTAAAAAGCACGGAAAGACCGGAAATGTCATTACTCTCAGTGAAGGCTTTCACGGACGTTCTGTTACAACCATAGCAATGGGTATGCAAAGCTACCGCGAGGGATTTGACCCTATGCCTACCGGTTTCGAGCAGGTTCCTTTTAATGATTTTGAAACATTGAAGGCTGTTGCTAATAAAGACACCATCGCTATTGGATTTGAAACCATTCAGGGTTCCGGCGGAGTGAATGTAATTGATGCCGAGTTTCTACATAAAACCCGTCAGCTTTGTGATGAGCTCAATATCCTGATGATAATAGACGAAGTTCAATGTGGAATTGGTCGCTCCGGTAAGTTTTATGCCTACCAGCATTTTGATGTGAAGCCGGATATTGTAGCAACCGCCAAAGCTTTAGCCGGAGGAATTCCCATTGGAGCCATTATGGCTAAAGAAGATGTCGCCTCAGCGTTAGGGTTTGGAGATCATGGCACTACATTTGGAGGAAACCCTTTTTCCTGCCATGTCGCTAATGCGGCTTTGGATGCTATCGAAGAAGAAGGACTTGTAGAGCAAGCTGCCGAGAAAGGAGCTTTCATGATGAACTTGCTCAAAGAGAAAGTTGGCAACCACCCATCTGTAAAAGACATTCGCGGACTTGGTTTGATGTTAGGCGTAGAGCTCGACCGCCCGGCCAGACCTGTAATCGATAAAATGTTTGAGCATAACATCCTCGGGAATGCCGCACATGGAACTGTAGTGCGATTTTTACCGCCACTCGTCATTACCAATGAACAAATTAAGCGCATAGTTGATGAGTTGGCCTGGGCGCTGGAAGAGACTCAAGGATAGAACTCGGATAAGGCGGTTTTATCTAATGACCACAGATTTTTAATCAGGGTAATCCTAAAATCCTAAGAATCATGGTTAAAGTTTTGAAGTATAGTTTACTTCTTCACCTGCTGGGCCGTCAGATAAAAACCAATATTATATTTCACGTATTGATCCATCTTCATAAAGGGAGCTAAACTCGTTGACCGGTACCAGGTATTTGGTCTGCGCATTTTCCGATCTGCCCTAAAACTAATATCCTGAATCTCCTGGTTATCTAAAGAAACAGCTTCTACCCATTCTACAGATAGCAGAACTGATTTATCGGTAACCAAGTCAAATTTTCTTAAGTCCACAGTAGCCGTTCCGGGTTCTTTTGGAGGATTAAAAAGCACATTTTCAGGAATAAGATTCCGGCCGGGTTTATCATTCTCCATTTCGTATAAATTCACTCTGAATAACAAAGAATCATTTCCTGTATGATTGAAAATAAAGTGCGCTGAATAGATAATAGTCTCCCGGTCAATATCGATCAGTCCACCTATCTCTGTACCGAGCAGTGTGCTTCCAAATCCAATACTATGTCCTCTTTTCTTGAGGTTAAAACCCATGTCTTTTATTCTTCCCAGGGCTTTTTCCTCAACCGTTATTTCATCAAGTTCATATCGAACAGGCTGAAGCATTACTGCACTATTTGCCAGCAACTCCTTTACTGTTCTTTTAGCAGGTTCAAAACCAATTGCTGAAAAGCTTACTTCGTCCGATTCCCCATTATATCCTAAAGTAAAAGCCCCATTCTGAGTGCTAACCGTACCTTTCAAAAGCTCTACGATCCCAATATTAACAAACGGTATAGGCTGACCTGTCTCGGCATCAATAACTTGCCCTGTGATGGTATTCTGAGAGTAGGCGATATTTGTAATTAATAAAAAAGTAAACAGGATAGAAGTGCATTTCATAGCTGAGTGGATTAGTGTGGTAAACTAATTTTTCCAAAGTGAATTTTTTCTTCTGTAACACCAGGAATTGGAAATCCTTCTCCGGCAATCAATTCATTTGCAAAAAAGCCCATCATAGCCGCTTCTTTGGCATCAGAAGGAATTCCAAGCTCATCAAAGTTCATAAATGAAATGTTTTGATTTCGCTTTTTCAAATCTTTCATCAGGGTTTTATTGTGAAGGCCACCTCCGCTTACAAAACAATCTGCTCGTTCATTTTCACCCAGAATCTCATCAAAAGCACGGGTAATACTTTGTGAAGTAATGGCTGTCAGTGAGGCTACTAAATTTTCCTTTGAGAGCTCAATCCCGTGGCCTTCCATCAGGTTCTCGATGAACTCAAGCTGGAAATCTTCTTGTCCGGTAGTTTTGGGGAATGACTTTCTGAAATAAGGTTCCAACAACACATAACGAACCAATTCAGTATTGACGGTTCCCGATTCTGCCACTTCCCCTCCATCATCATAGGGCTTATTGTAATACTTCTGCATCGCTTCGTTAATGAGCGTGTTGGCCGGTCCGATATCTCCTGTCAGCGTAGACTTTCCGCTTTTCTTTGAAGGCAACCAGGTAAAATTAGCAATCCCACCCAGGTTCAGCAGCATTCTGTTTTTAGCTTCTTCCCGAAATAAAACCTCATCAAAAATGCCTGCAAGTGGAGCTCCTTGTCCGCCTGCGGCCGTATGCTTTTGGCGGAAGTCCGAGACTGTGATGATTCCCGTTTTCTGAGCTATATGATCTCCATCTGCGATTTGAAGCGTCGCATTCATACCTCCTTTTTCTTGCTCAGGAGCATGATAGACCGTTTGGCCGTGGCTCGCAATCATATCAATTTCTTCGGTCTTAATACCCCATTTCCCCAAAGCTTCAAGCACATAATTACTGTAAACCAAAGCAAGCTCCGTATTCAGCAGAGTAAGCTCTCTGGTGTTGATCTGATTTTTGGATTGAACACCAAGAATTCTATTTCTCAACTTGTCCGTGTACGCCACTGTAGTAAATTCAGATACTTCGATGGATATTTCACTTCCCGAACCGGAGGCTTTGCAAAGGCAGATATCGAGCCCGTCAAGAGAAGTACCAGACATCAACCCCAAAATGAGTCGTTCTGATTTCCGGGAAATTTCCCACAGTTTTGCCAAATAATTATTCATAGATTTAGGGCTGAATTTCTAAGCTAAGAACCTACACAAAATGAGCGAACCTACCGAAGACGAATTACAAGCTTTTATTGAAGATGTAGAATTTCTAATACAAACGCTGAAAGAGAGTTTTGAATCAGATGATGCTCAATTTTTTATTGATGAGCAAAACGAGATTCTTTACGTGAAACTGGAAGGGCTCAACGATTATAGTGAATCTGAAATTGAAGAAATTGCTGCTCCCGTTCTATCAGAACTCGACCTTGACTTCGAACAAATCATTATTCTTCCTTTGTAATCAGAATCGCTAAAAAAGCGCTTTTATCTGATTTTTTTGATAACTTTGGGGTCGCAAAATTGCACGAATCCCATTAATCTTTTATTCATGAAAGCAACCAATTCCGGATATACCATGAGCTGCATTATGTGTGGCCATGAAAATGACGAAAGAGAGACTAGTACTTACTGCACAGAATGTGGCGGCGTGTTGGATATTGAATACAATGAAACAGCTCAAAATATTCAGTATCCCCTGAAAGAGATTCTCCCGGATCCCTTAAAAAATAATTTCACCTCTCTAAAAAAACTAAATAGGCTTTCAGAAAGATATGAGGCGGAACTCTATGCAAAGCTCGAATTTGAACATCCAACCGGTTGTTTCAAAGATCGTGGAAGCTATGTTGAAGTTCAGAAAGCACTGGAGTTAGAAGCGGATGCAATTTGTTTGGCTTCTACCGGAAATATGGCTGCATCTGTGGCCGCTTATGCCTGTTATTTTAAAATACCCTGTTTTGTGTTTGTTCCGGAAAAGACCCCGGAAGTAAAGTTAGCTCAAGCAACTATTTACGATGCCAACATCATCAAAATAAAAGGGGATTTCATGGCTTGTGAGAAGCTTTGCCGTGAATTTGCCAAGTCCGGTAATTATTACTTAGCAGGAGATTATGTATTTCGTCAGGAAGGTCAGAAATCATTTTCCTATGAGCTGCAAGAACAAGGTGATACCGATTTCGATTACATCTTTGTTCCTATCGGTGCCGGAACCAATTTCGCAGCTATCTATAAGGGCTACAAGGAAATGAAGGCCTCAGGTATGATTGATAAAATACCCCGTTTTGTGGCCGTTCAGCCAGAGCAAAGTTCTCCTGTAGTGGAAGGTATTTTCAAAAAAGACAAAATTGTGAAAGAGCAGGTTAACACGATGGCAGATGCCGTTGCCGTTGGAGACCCCCTTGATTTCTACAAAGTTTTGCGAGGTATTGAAGAAACGGATGGACTTGCTTTTACAGCAACTGAAAATGAGTTGCTCGAATCCATGAAAGAGATGACGGTTGAGGAAGGCTACTTCACTGAACCGGCTTGTGCTATCCCACTGGCTACATTCAAAAATAATCTGGATAAGTTTAAAGGCAAAAAATGTCTTTTTGTACTCACAGGAACTGGATTAAAGAGCTCACACATTGTAGCTAAGTATTCGCTCTCCTCCCCTGTACTTCCGGCAAACCTGGAGCGCATTCAACAGTATATCGAATCGGGATATATTGATATGCAGAAAAACAGCTGGGGACAATCCCGTGATGCAGGTTTTGAAAATGTAAGCATGGATGAAGGTCATACTAAGCTATATGATGAGTACGTGCATAACATAAACCGCAAAGGGAAAACACTTAAAGAGGAAGAAATCAAAGTACTGCGTTCTTTGGTATATAATGAAGACGCTGACCTTAAACACCCTGTTGAAGTTGTTGATTATAAACTTACAATGCGAAAGCATGGCTTGGTAAGTGCTGCCGTGAAACTTAAAATTGAAGACCGGGATGAGGTCATTTCTTTGGATCAGGGCGTAGGTCCTATTGATGCTATCCTGACAGCTATCAAAGCTGAGACCGATGGATTCCTTCCTCTTGAAGTGATTAATCACGAAGTAGAGATTCTAAGTCCTGATACTGATTCCCTTGTAATTGTAACTCTGACCCTCGAAAAAGAAGGACATCGATTTACTTCCAAAGGAGCATCTCCTGATACACTTGAGGCTGTTATTCAGGCTTTTGTGAAGGGATTGGCTGTTGCCAATAAAGCTTTGGCCGTTTAGTATTACTATTCTGATACTTTCTCACAGGTAGATGCCTCAGCAGTTTGGTACACTTTTTCAGGAGTTCCCTCCCGGAAGATGGCAATCTTGTCAATACTAAAGTGCTGAGATCGGCCGCTCAGGTGCAGCGTATGTGTTCCTGCTTCAAGGTCATAAGTAGCATCCGAAAAAACGTGGTCAATATCCTGCCGCGAATTCCAGTCCCACTCGCTTAATGTGTGGTTGAAGTTCTTCTCCCACGATCCATCATTCATTTTCAAAAAAATATCATTGCACTCCGTAAAGTCTTCACAATCGTGGTAATTTCTGATTTTAACGGTGTATTTTCCCGGTTCACTAATCTTAAATGAATAACTCAATAATCCTTGATTTTGTGCCTCGACATTAGTGGGCAGCATCCACGTCAGATAGCCTTCTCCGGAGAATCCCGCTACTTCATCCTGTAATTCCCATCCTTCTGAAAGAGTTGTGGACTCGGCCTCCACGATCACTATTCCTTCTTTTTCTACCAGCACCCCATCATCGCAATTGGAACCGGATTGAAATAGTGAAGTTGTGCTGGCAAGCAGGAACAAAACGAGAAAATAGTTTTTCATATTGAAGGGATTTTTCAGTTCATTAACGGGCAATATATACTAAAGTATTCTCCCTTTCCTCTATGAAGATTAGAAAAATAAGTCTGATTACTACATTAGCTTTCGTGTTAATAGGCTACAATGTTGGGCAATCCTCAATTACTAAGATTGAGCAGTGGCATACCTATACCCTTTCATTTGAAGGCCCAGCTACATCAGAATACAGTACTGAAAACCCATTCCTTCAGTATTTACTGCTTGTTGAATTTGAGCACAAAGAAACGACCGAAGTAATTCGCGGATTTTATGCTGCCGACGGTAACGCTGCGGAAACCAGTGCGGATTCAGGTTCAGTTTGGCAAGTTAGATTCAATCCTGAACATACTGGGGAATGGTCGTATAAAGCCACACTTTTTAAAGGTGACAGTATTGCCATATCACAAGAGATTGAATCAGCAGAGGAAATCAAACTTCAAAATAGCACCGGTACATTTGAAGTAATCCCATCACAGAAAACTTCATCTGATTTCAGAGCTTCGGGAAAGATTATTGCTGATAGTGGCTACTTTAAATTTGAAGCTTCCGGGGATTATTTTTTAAAAGTTGGAGCTGATAGTCCGGAGAACTTTTTAGCTTTTGAGGACTTCGACAATACCTACCGTATGGAAATTTTAAACAAGGACGGTGAAGCCCAAACAACGGGAGAAATCCATCGGTATGAGCCGCATATACAGGATTGGAATCTCGGCGACCCGACTTGGCAAGATGGAAAAGGAAAAGGAATTATTGGCGCAATCAATTACCTGTCTTCTAAAGGCATGAATGCGGTTTACTTTCTCACACTAAACATAAAGGGGGATGGAAAAGATGTATGGATGTACAGAAGCCCTGATGATTTTACCCGGTTTGATGTGAGTAAATTAAGCCAATGGGAAATTCTATTTCAGCACATGCAATCGAAAGGAATTATGATGCATGTGGTTCTGCAGGAAACCGAAAACGAAACCATGTTAGATGGCGGTGACATGGGGCCTGACAGAAAACTATACTTTCATGAACTGATTGCCCGGTTTGGACATCATAACGCTTTGGTCTGGAATTTAGGGGAAGAAAATGGACCTGCTCCCTGGGTACCAACCGGAGCCCAAACGGATGCTCAACGGAAAGCAGCAGCTAGGTTTATCAAAAATAATGATCCTTATAATCATCCCGTTGTTATTCACACGTTGCCTGACGAAGATCTACGGGCACCTGTATTAGATGACTTACTCGGATTCCCCTATTTGGATGGCATTTCGTTACAACATCACGAGCGAGAAAGTGCTGCAGAGGTTGTATTGAGTCTTAAAGAAAAATCGAAGAAAGCCGGACATGAATGGCTAGTAACGATGGATGAAATCGGGATGTGGCATACAGGTGCTAAAGCAGACTCTGCCGACCCAAATCACCCCACCCTTACGCATTTAGTGCTGTGGGGAACTTTATTATCAGGGTCAGCAGGTGTAGAATGGTATTTTGGCGCCAACAGCCCACAGAACGATCTCACAACCGAAGATTGGAGACAACGGGATCAACTTTGGGAGATTACCAATCATGCAAAAGTATTTTTTGATGAGTATCTCCCGTATTGGGAAATGGAAGCGAATCATGGATTAATAAGCAAAGCAAAAAGCTTTTGCCTGACCAAACCTGATGAGATTTATGCTGCATATATTCCTGAATATTCGAATTCAACCATTGACCTGAGTGCAGCATACGACAATTTCAATGTTTATTGGTATGACCCGCTAAACGGGGGCGCACTTAAAACCGGTTCTATAAAACAGATTGTAGGAGGAAGTGAGCAGGATCTTGGTCTTCCACCTTCTAATACTGGAAAGGATTGGGTTGTACTGATTCTTAAAAACTGATGTTATCTTTCTCTATTTGCCAGATATATTTTGTAGTGAAGATGGCTACAGCTTATAAAATTACGGCTGGATGCCTATATTCAGCCACTTTTACTGAATTATATATGCATCTTCATTCTATGCTATGAATCGGCTCCTATCTTTTTTAAAAATAACTATGATCATCTTTATTAGTATTGCACTCATTCTCGCTGTTGCCACTTTTTTCTTTATGAAACAGCCTCAATTTGGTCAAGCTCCATCTGGAAAGAATCTTGAAAATATTGCTCAATCAGAAAACTATGCAGGAAGTCAGTTTAAAAATCTCAACTTTACCCCAGACTTAACCGAAGGTTATACTACACTGGGGATTATATATAATCAGTTTTTCAATAATCACCCCCGGACCGAGCCAAAAAATTCTATACCATCACAGAAAACTGATATTTTGAGTCTTTCTGATGATGAAAATGTGCTTATCTGGTTTGGTCATTCATCCTATTTTATACAGCTGGACGGCAAGAAAATATTGGTAGACCCTGTTTTTAGCGGGAATGCTTCTCCTATTCCCGGAACGCTTAAGGCTTTTCCGGGAACCGATATCTACTCAGCGGAAGATCTCCCCGAAATCGATTATTTGTTTATCAGCCACGACCATTATGATCACTTAGACTACAAAACCATCACAAGCCTTAAGGACAAAGTAAAGACGGTAATTTGCGGGCTTGGAGTAGGTTCTCATTTTAAGCGTTGGGGATATTCTGAAGATCAAATCACCGAGCAGGACTGGTACAATGAACTTAGACCGGATTCAGGTTTTGTAATCAGAACCTTGCCGGCCCGGCACTTCTCAGGGCGTGGATTTACCCGAAAAAATACTCTTTGGGCTTCCTATTTATTTGAGTCACCATCACAAAAAATATACTTCGGCGGCGATAGTGGCTACGATCCATTCTTTGCTGAGATTGGTGAGAAATATGGCCCTATCGACTTGGCCATCCTTGACAACGGCCAATATAATGTCGCCTGGCGAGAGCTCCATTTATTTCCGGAAGAAGTGATTCAAGCCACCAAAGACTTAAAAGCCAAACGCCTCTTCCCTGTTCACTCTTCTAAATTCGTCCTCGCCATGCATCCCTGGGATGAGCCTTTAAACGAAGTGAGTAATTTCAATAAGGAGAATCCTATTCCTCTGGTTACTCCGGTTATCGGCGAGAAAGTAAACCTTAATGATTCTACTCAAACTTTCACAAAGTGGTGGGAAGATCTTGAGTAAATATATGCCCTGACTCTTCCTTCAAAAAATAAAGCTCACAATTATCAGAACTTTAAATAAAATGAATTTAGCTCAGAAACTTGGATTTTCAGAGAAAGCCAAACTGCTAATTATACATGCTGACGATGCCGGACTATCTCATTCTGAGAACATGGCTACTATTCAATCACTCAATAATGGAATAGTAAATTCTTACAGCATAATGGTTCCTTGTCCCTGGTTTTATGAAATGGCGAATTTTGCCAAAGAAAACTCACAACTGGATCATGGAATTCACTTAACGCTTACCTGCGAGTGGGAATCTTATAAATTCGGACCGGTTTTGCCTATTTCTGAGGTACCGAGTTTAGTAGATGAGAACGGATACTTCTTTAAAAGCAGAGAAGATTTAAGAAATCATGCTACTGCATCGGATATTGAAAAAGAGCTCAACGCCCAAATAAAAAGAGCCTTAAAATTCGGTTTAAAACCAACCCACGTTGACTCTCATATGTACAGCGTGGGAGCACGTCCTGATTTTTTTGATGTATACCGGCAATTGGGGAATAAGTACAAACTCCCAGTTTTGATGAGCAAAGACCTATTGAAAATGGTTGGCCTTAATTATGAAGAAACCATTCAAAAAGAAGACTTCTTGGTAGATAAAGCATATTGTGCGACTTTTGAAGATTTTCAATTCGGGGGGCTAAACAATTACTACTCTGATGTTATCGAAAATTTATCGGCTGGCTTGAATATCATTCTCATTCACCCTGCTTTCGATGATGATGAAATGAAGGGAATCACAGTTAATCACCCTAATTTTGGATCTGAGTGGCGACAAATCGACTTCGACTTTTTTACGGATGAAAAGATCAAATCAGCACTACAAAAAAATAGCATTGAACTGGTTAGCTGGGGTGACATCAAAAAGTTTATACTTTAAGTTACTAGGAACTATAGCATTCTTTTCCAAGAACTAAATTCATGAGCTACGTCTGCGAAAAATATTATTGTATCTCTTGAAGAAAACTACAAATGTTAAAAAAAAGCCTCCTAGTATGACTAGAAGGCTTTTTATAATCTTTGAATTTTTAAATAAGGCTTATCTAAGTGCCTCTTCCAGCTCTAGCGAAGCATTACTCCCTTCATCTCTGTACTTCACGATAATTGGGCAAGCCATGCTGAGCCCGTTTTCTTTCGCCCAATCGTTGTTAACAGGACGAGTTCCTGGAATCACAACTGCATTTTCTGGGATATCAGCTCCGCGTTCAAGCACCGTTTTATTCACAGTATCGTAAACAGGTACTGCTTTTGAAAGGGTAACACCAGGAGCAATCACTGCACCTTTTTTAACAAGAATTCCTTCAACGATCACAGATCCTGCTCCGATAAAGCAATCATCTTCAATAATTACTGGGTTCATTCCAACGGGCTCTAAAACCCCGCCAATTTGAACACCTGCAGAGAGGTGGACGTTTTTACCAATCTGTGCACAAGAACCTACCAGCGCGTGACTATCAACCATAGAGCCTTCATCTACATATGCACCTACGTTGATGTATGCAGGTGGCATGATGATCACTCCTGAAGAAACGTAAGCTCCTCTTCGTACAGAAGAACCACCGGGCACTAATCGAACGCCATCTTCAGGACCAAAAAATCGCGGAGGCAAATTGTGCTTGTCTACAAATCCTTCATAAATACCTTCATAAGAAGTATTCTCTCCGTCTTTAAAAGAAGCCAAAATTGCTTCTTTAACCTCAATATTCGCCTCCCAGCCATTTTCAGTTTTATTGGCTGCTCGTACGGTTCCTTCTTCTAATTGATCTAAAATATCTTCGTAACTCATTTTATATATGTATTAATTAATTCAATTCTTAATTAGTGCTGCTCTTCTAGCCAGCTCGTGATTTCTTTATCGTAATTAGCAAGGTTTTGCTCTACCTCATCTGAAATATCACCTAGTGACAATGGTAACCTAACCGTATCATTATCGATCCAGTTCTTGGTACTGAGTAATACTTTCACAGGAACGGGATTTGGGGCTTTAAACAAGGCATCCGTTGCGTTTTTCCAGAGAGGAAATAGATTATCTGTCTTCCCTTCAAGACAAAGGTCTACATATTTGTGTGTTGCTTTTGGCCATACGTTTGAGGCTACCGAAACCAAGCCAACACCGCCTTCTTTGGTGAAAGCCGGCGTCATACCATCATCTCCGCTGTAGAACTTGACATTAGGAGCTTCCTGGCGAAAAGCCTTAAACTCTTCTACGCTTCCGCTGGCTTCCTTCACTCCCATCAAATGGTCAAACTCTTCATTCAATCGTGCCGGAACGCTTGGGTGCATTTTTACACCTGTTCGGGAAGGAACATTGTAGAGCATGCATGGAATTTCTGTTTCCGCCATCAATTCGCAAAACCACTCAAACTGTCCTTCGGCTCCAGGTTTTGCATATAGAGGAGTTACCAGTAGTAAGGCATCCGGTTCAATTTCATTGCAGAAATGAATGAAATCGACCTGTGCAGGGAGGTTAAATCCTCCGATTCCGACCATCATTGGAACAACCAAATCCAGGTCTTTCGTAAACTCTACGATCTCCCGTTTTTCTTCTTCATTTAGATTTAACCCTTCTCCGGTGCTTCCTAAAATCAGCACTCCATTACCGGCGTCTTCCTGTTTCTTGAGAATGGTTTCAAAGCTTTTGAAATCTACACTCCCATCGGTATTCATAGGGGTGACAATCGCCGTCCAAAGTGGAAAATTTTCCATTATTCCTGTTCCTCCATAATTTGATCAAATAACTGCCCAAAGGTACGAATTCCCGCTTCCATCTTCGAATTATTGACCAGCTGCTTTGCTGCCCAAATTGCTCCTTCAGCAAATAAAGCTCTATCTAATGCTTTGTGTCTCAGGGTGATTTCTTCGGTGCCGGTTTTCAAGGTTAGCTCATGAATTCCTTTTACATCCCCTTCGCGGGCTGATGTGACCTCTGCTTCTTTATCAAGCCATTCTTTCCAGGAAAGTGCTGTTCCGCTTGGAGCATCTTTTTTATGAATGTGATGCACTTCGTGAATATGAAATTCCGGGTCTTTCAAAATAGCTGAACCGGCTGAAATAGCTTCGATGCTTTTGCGGATCACATTCATCCCCAAACTAAAATTAGAAGCGAGAACCCACCTGGTATTTTTTGCTTTTACTTTTTCTTCTAAGTCTTCCGGCCACTTATGTCCCGTACTTCCCCATGCCGCTGGAATTCCGGATTCAATAACGGTGCCAATAATATCCGAAACCGCGTCACCGGGAACGAATATAATGGCAGCGTCAGATTCTTTTAGCTTTTCAACGGTGAGCTTATTATCCCCGTCAAAAACTTCGGAAAGTTCATCTCCCAAAAGCTCAACGACTTTTCCGCCTGTTTTTCCTGCTCCAATAACTGCAATTTTCATAAATACCTGATGGTTTTTATTCAGTAATAAATTTTTTGTGCAACATACGAACGACATCTTCCGACTGCTCATGGTCAACCAGAAAGCAAAGATTATTTGGACTAGCTCCGTGGCAGATCAAACGCACATTGTATGTTTCAAGAGCGGTAAATAACGGTCCGCCAATACCGGAAGTTTTCTGGAGATTATTCCCAATTAAAGCAATCAGGGCCAATCCATCTTCTACAATAACTTCAGCAAAACGCTCGAGCTCTTCAATGATATCATCCGTCAGTTCCACCTTGTTAGCTGCATTTACTGCGGTATCTAATGTTAGTGCTACACTTACCTCACTGGTACTTACCAGATCTACCGAAATTTTATGTTCGGCCAACGTTTTGAATAAATGAGCCAGAAATCCATGCTGATGAAGCATCTCAAGGCTGTTCACCGTAAGGAGCGTTTGATCTTTACGGAGAGAAATTGCTCGGATGGGCGGTTTATTGTCCGCTTCTTTTACTACATACGTTCCCGGTAAATCCGGATGCGTACTTGAGGCTACGCGGACATTCACTCCTCCCCTTATGGCCGGTTTAAGTGTTGCCGGATGCAGAACTTTTCCACCAAAAACGGAAAGCTCAGCAGCTTCATCAAAACTAATTTCCTGAATAGGAAAAGCTTCTGGCACAATTCGGGGGTCGGTTGTATAAACTCCGGCAACATCTGTCCAGATTTCCAGAGTCTCTGCGCCTATCGCTTCCGCAAAAAGTGAGGCTGAAAAATCACTACCACCCCTTCCCAGCGTTGTTGTATTGCCAAATACATCAGAACCAATAAATCCTTGAGTTAGATAGGTTTTTCCTTTCTGGATATTCTTATCAGCTTTCTTTTTGATAGAAGCCAGAATCGGATCTGCATTCCCAAACGTGGAATCCGTTTTCATTACCGAACGAGCATCCAGCCATTCTACATCTACGCCTACTTCTTTCAGTACTTCAACAAATATTTTAGTCGACATCAACTCACCAAAGGCGAAAAGCTGGTCTTTCCAGCGCTTATCACGACCTACAAAATCCAGATGTTCTCGTAATGCAGAAAACTCTTTATAGAAAATGTCCCTGAGTTTATCCTGCTCTTTGCACTGCTCGATAATATCAATATGCCTTTTTTCAATATTCCCCAACAGTTCTTCCCGCTGTGTCGAATCGATGTTATTGGCTGACAAAGCGACCAAGTCGTTCGTTGTGCCTGATGTGGCACTGATTACTATCAGCTGACGGTCAGAGTCGGCTGCCACAATATTGGCACTGCGCTGCATGGCCTCGAATGTGCCAACGCTGGTGCCTCCGAATTTGGATACAATCATTGATTTAATGTGTTTATGTATTGAGTGAGAGAACACTAAAAATAAAGACTATCACACCCAATCCCTTATAGAAAAGCTCTATTTAACTCTTTTTTTCTATTCTAGATCTTGAAAACAGTTTCTGACTCATTCCCAAGAATTTTGTATTCTCAATCGAAATAAATCAGGAATAAATCTCTCTTCATGGATTCAGCACTTATCACCAATGATGCCGTCACCTTTGGAATTCTGATGGCGATACTAGCCGGAATTTTCGCTACTTCTCACAGTGATAATCCCAAATGGAAGAAGTTCTATAAATTTGTTCCCTCCCTTCTGTTGTGCTATTTCATTCCTTCTCTGCTAACAACATTTGGAATTGTTTCAGAGGAAGGATCAAACCTCTATTACATGGCTTCCCGATATTTATTGCCAGCTAGTTTGGTCTTACTCACGTTGAGTATCGACCTGAAGGGTATTTACAATCTTGGGCCCAAAGCTATCATTATGTTCTTGGCCGGAACCGGAAGTATTATGATTGGGGGGCCTATCGCATTATTAATTGTGGGAACAATAAGTCCTGAAATTGTGGGAGGAACCGGACCTGAAGAAGTTTGGAGAGGGTTAGCAACTGTAGCCGGAAGTTGGATTGGTGGTGGTGCTAATCAAACCGCAATGCTGGAAGTTTTTGAACCTAGCACCGATTTATTTGGCGCTATGGTGACTGTAGATATCATCGTAGCTAACATTTGGTTGGCTTTTCTACTGTATGGAGCTGGTATCTCTGACCGAGTTGATGAATGGTTTAAAGCTGATTCTTCGGCAATCGATCAATTGAAAAATAAAATCGCTGACTATCAGGCAAATATTGCTCGTGTTCCGTCATTGGTTGATTTCACAAAAATTGCGGCCGTAGCATTTTCAGTGGTCGCCTTAGGACACCTTGTTGGTGACTCAGTGGGGCCTTGGGTAAAAGCGAATGCTCCTCAGTTATCCCGTATGAGTTTAGACTCCTCCTTTTTCTGGATTGTAGTAGTTGCAACTACTGGTGGGCTTATCCTTTCTTTTACCAAAGTTAGAAACCTTGAAGGAGCCGGTGCTTCTAAAGTGGGAAGTTTGTTTCTCTACATCCTTGTAATGACAATCGGCATGAAAATGAATATCGCCTCAATGCTGGACGCTCCCGGTTTTTTCGTCATTGGTGCCGTTTGGATTCTCATTCATGTCCTTGTTCTTCTCACGGTTGGGAAATTGATTAAAGCTCCCTTTTTCTTTGTAGCTGTAGGAAGCCAGGCTAACGTGGGAGGTGCAGCATCGGCACCGATTGTAGCTTCTGCATTCCACCCTGCACTTGCACCGGTTGGTGTATTACTCGCGGTATTAGGTTATGCCTTAGGTACTTATGGTGCGTGGGCTTGTGCTCTTATGATGCAAGCTGTGGCGGGAATGTGATTATGAGCTAAAGTATTCAGAGCCAGCTTCTAACTCAAAGCCTTACACTTCGACCTCTCCAAACCTCTCCTTCTCAAGGAGAGGCTTTTATATCTCGCCATTAGAAAACTACCCTCTCATCTACTCAAAATTTAGCTAAAGAGTCCTTCTCCTTGCTAAGGAAGCCAGTGCTGAACTCGATTCAGTAAAGACAGAAGAGGTCGTAAGGTTTTTACTATGGTTAACTTTCTTAACAGGGTCATCAAATTTCACCCTTATCACCTATAAACTCAGGATATCCTCTATTCTTCTTTGTATCTTTAATGAGTAATTTCAATCTATTAAATCAATCCGTTTCTTGAAGAGAGCATTTAAGTTTTTACTCACCTTTTTGGCAGCAGCAGCTTTTGTCTTTGCCATGGTTATTGGCCTTAATTATTCTGGTTTCGAAACCCTTTTTGAAAATGAAGAAGGGATGGCTGAAGGAAGTCAATACATCGAAAATACCTACTCACTGGCTGGTTTGGCCGAATTTATCGGCGAACATCCTGAGTGGGTTTCCATCACTTCCTACAATGTTAACAATCCTGATTCTGGCATCTCATATAGAGAGGATGTTCCGAGGGCTTTAGGTGCCACCGGTAATATCTTTTTGGTGATGGAATATGAGCGGCAGGTTGCCAACGGTATCTTGGATCCAACAGAATTGATCAGCTTAGAAGAAATCAAAAAGTTTGCTCTTCCAGAGATCAGTGAAAATAATCACAATAAACTGATTGAAGAATTTGAGGATGGAAATACTCCACTTGATGATGTGGTCCTAGCCATGCTTCAAAACAGCGACTTGGTTTCAGCAGATTATTTATGGTTCCGTTTGGGGGAAGAAAACATTCGTACTTTGATCGACTCCCTTGGTATGCCTCAAACATCTCTGCCTCTTCCTTTCAGCGGAATGTATACAGCTATAAATCCGGAGTTAAATGATACCACAGGAATAAATGAAATGAGCTTTGCTGAATTTGCCGAGAAATCGATTTCTGAAGCACGAAGATTGAACAATGATCCCTCATATAATCAAAAAGTCAAAGACCAGTTTGATGATGATCGCCTATCCTTAACTTTTATGCAGGAGCGAGATGCTCTTGAACACTTCCCACAGGCAACGACCGCCCAACTTGCTGATTTGATGGTACGATTGCTTCGGGATGAAGTCATTAGTCCACAGATATCAGAACAAATCAAAGAAAAGCTTCGCTGGCCCATGGGCTCTGAACCTATTTCACGTAGTTTTGAAGACTATGGTGCTATCTATGATAACCGCATGGGACTTCTGGGTGGGATTGACTTTGGCACTTCTATCTATGACGGTCATACTTCCGTTCAGGCTGTCTTTTTTGATCAGCTTCCAGTTGGCTTCTGGGTACATATGTCGGCCAATCACATGCAGGAAGACTTCCAGCAACGTTTAATCTGGGACCCTGCTTTGTATCAAACCACCCAAAAAGAAATTGCAGATAACAATGAATAAATACCGCTATCTATATTTTTACTGGGTCGTTCCTGCATACCTTCTGTTTCTGGTATTTCAGCAAGGTATGGTTCATAAAGGGGCTATTGATACCTACGAAAATGGAACCACCTACCTTGCCGAAGTCACTGATTTCGACGTCAAACAAATTGCGGCACAAAGCAACGGTTATATCGATATCAAATTTGAAGTAGATGGCGAAACCATAGAGCGAAGGCTCTCCCTCTCTATACAAATGGCTCAGGAGCTAATGGAAAGTGCAAACATCCCAATTCGTTACCAGAAAGGAGCGATGCAGGAAATTGTACTCTATCCTACCTTCAACATCCAAAAGAGTACTTCTTTATTTAACATGAGTGTAGCATTTATAGGGCTTGTGGTGACGGTAATATCCGGATTCTTTGTGAATCGATATGTCAGGCGAAAAGTAGCTAATGCTGATGACGAAAAATTTGAAATTGAACGAGTCGATTAATGAATAACGGTACTTTATATCTCATTCCAACTACTTTAGGAAAAACACCGGAAAACAATACACTTCCGGAATACACGCTTGATATTTTACGAAAACTGGATGTGCTGATGGTTGAAAACCTTAAAAGCGCCACCACTTTTCTGCAATGGGTCGGAGATACCGTGCCGGTTTATGAAATTGATTTCTATCACCTCAATAAAAACACTCCCGATCAGGAAATTCACTCTTTTCTAAAACCGTTATTAGATGGGAGAAACGCTGGAGTGTTATCGGAAGCTGGAGCTCCAGGAATAGCTGACCCCGGAGCAAGATTGGTTAAACTCGCACATCAGTATAAGATTGATGTCGTTCCTTTAATCGGGCCTTCCTCAATTTTATTGGCGATGATGGCATCCGGCTTTAATGGACAAGCTTTTGCCTTCCATGGATACCTTCCTATTGATCAGAATAAGCGAAAGTCTATGGTTAAACAGCTTGAGGGAGAATCCAGACGACATGACCGTACACAAATTTTTATGGAAGCTCCTTATCGAAATAATGAATTGCTGAAGGATATTATTGACACCTGTTCTCCAGCAACACGGCTTTGCACCGCTACCGATATTACCTTGCCGAGTGAGGAAATCATTTCAAAACATATCTCTGAATGGGAATCGAAAAAGCTGCCCGATTTAAATAAGCGCCCTACCATTTTTGTTTTATACGCTAAGGAATAAAAAAGCCCCATCACTTTGTGACGGGGCTATCTCCTAAAAGTTATCACGGTTTTCTTTAATGAGCACCTGCAGCGTTTAATAATTCTACAATGTTACTGTGGTGCTGGGTAATTGCCTGATCTTTTGCCGACCATCCCCTGTCATCATGTACATCCACATCGCTGCTGTTATCTATCAATAACTGTACAATGTCATAGTACCCATTCGTTGATGCCCAATATAAAGCCGAAGTCCCCCGATTATCACGATAATCTACTTCTGCGCCATGTTTAATTAACAGTTCTACTATTTTTTTATGTCCATACTTTGCGGCTTTAAGCAAGGCCGTTCGGTCGTGTACATCTTTAGTGTTAACGCTTAGTCCATCCTGTAGCAACCCTTGGATAGTTTCAAAATCGCCGTTCTCTGCAGCTTCAAGAAATGCTTCTTCGTTCATATCGAATCCTCCTTTATAAGAGATTTAGATTAGCACTGAATTGTAATTTCCGAGTGTTCAAATGTCAAATTAGAAATACACTTCTAATATTAAGATTGGATGAAATCACAAAAATGAAGGGCATAAAAAAACCGACATCAAAATAAGAGAGCCGATATTTTTGAAAAAGCTACTTTTTCTATTTTGCTCCCGAACTAAGACGCCGGATTTTTAAAAAGTTACTAACCACTTATATAGACGAGAGAAAAATCGAATTGTTTCTTTATTGACATTAATTATTTGTAATAGAATTTAAAACAGCTTCAACTGTGATCCCGTACTCTTCTTAAAATGCTCGGTAGTCAACACACGCTTTTTCTCATTAAGCCCCAAACGTTTCGTCTGAACTTTAAAAAGATCGGATATCTGTTTTGAGAAGTTGCCCTTCCCTTTCATTCGTTCATTCCACTCGTAGCTGTTTAACTTCCCATCGCGGATATCTAATATCTTGCGTAGCACTTTCTTTTTGCGATCGGGATAATGATGCCCAAGCCACTCTGTAAACATATCTTTCACCTTATAGGGTAAACGAACTATGGTATACCCAGCAAATGAGGCACCTGCTGCTGCCGCTTTTTCCAGAATCTCTGCACATTCATGATCTGTAAGCCCCGGAATAATCGGAGCTACGTTCACGCCAACCGGAATACCTGCGGCAGAGAGCTTTCGAATGGCATCAAGTCTTTTATTGGGACGAGAAGTCCGAGGCTCCATCACCCCGGTAAGATCTTTATCGAGGGTGGTAATTGAAATAGTCACACTTACACAGTTATAGTCATTAAGCTCACAAAGCAGATCAATATCACGGGTTATAAGATGATTTTTGGTGATCAGTCCCACCGGATTTCGAAATTCAGCCAATACTTCAAGGCATCCTCTTGTTATTTCGAGCTTCTTTTCCAAAGGCTGGTATACATCCGTGACTCCACTCATCGCTATTACCTGAGGCTTCCATTTTGGAGAGCTTAGTTCCTTTTTTAATAATTGCGGTGCATCATACTTCACAACAATCTTAGACTCAAAATCCAGCCCGGAAGAATAGCCTAAAAATTCATGATAGGGCCGTGCATAACAGTAAATACATCCATGTTCACAGCCCCGATATGGATTAATACTTGCATTAAAACTGATGTCCTCACTTTTGTTATATGTGATGACCGACTTGGTATCGTCCCTGATTAGTTGGGTTTTGGGTGATGGCTTTTCACCGGTTTCTTCATCAACGTCGTAGTCGATATAATTTCCTTCAAACCTATTAACGGGGTTATCTGTTGCGCCCCTCCCTCTTAACGGATTTCGCATATCTGACATTCTAGCTCCTTCTGATTACATATATCGCACATATAATATATGATTATTGAAACCCTTTCAAAAACAAAAAGCCTCATTTATAAAATGAGGCTTTTAAATGTTCTGTATATCAGGTTAAGCTGATCAGGAGGAACAAGTTGTGTTATTCAGATTTCGAAAACACCTTCTCTCCTGCTACCCAGGTTTCCAATACATTCACTTTCCAGATTTCGCTTGCGGGTATTTCAAAATAGTCCTGGTCTATAACCACAAAATCAGCCCATTTACCTTCTTCAAGAGAACCTATCACTTCTTCCTGATGAGCGGAGTAGGCTGCATCAATAGTGAAAGCTCGCAATGCTTGTTCTCTGCTTAGCGACTCCTCAGGATACCAGCCACCTTCAGGGTTTCCTTGGTGATCCATTCTTGTTATGGCAGAATATAATCCCCAAAAAGGATTTGATGGTTCAACCGGAAAATCAGATCCCGCAGCAACTACAGTACCTTGATCTAAAAATGTTTGCCATGCATATCCTCCTTCAATACGATCAGGCCCAACCCGATCTTCCGCCATGTTTTTATCACTGGTTGCATGTCGGGGCTGCATGGAAGCAATAATGTCTAATTCTGCAAATCGTGGGATATCTTCTAATGACACGATTTGAGCATGTTCAATCCGGTGCCGTAATCCCTGATTTCCTAACTCTTCCCGAATGTTCTCAAAAGAATTGAGAATCACGCGATTAGCTCGGTCACCAATAGCATGTACATTAGTTTGATAGCCTGCAGAAGCAGTCTCCATTGTTATTTTATTAAACTCTTCCTGATCAGCAAATAGAAGACCTCGGTTACCGGGATCATCAGAATAAGGCTCAATCATTGCAGCCCCCCGACTTCCTAAAGCACCATCTGAATACAATTTCACGCTTCTCAATGCTAACCTATCGTTTGCATAAGAATCAATAGGGCCATTTTTAGATAATTCCCGGAAGGCTTCCATACCACCAATCATACCATATACCCGAGTGGTCATCTTTCCATTGTCAGCAAACTCTTTGTAAATCTCCCAATTAGTTGGGCTAACTCCGGCATCATGTGCGGAGGTAATACCTTCACTTGCCATTTGTTTCAGGGCTTCTTCAAGGGCAAGTCTTCGCTCCGTTTCTGTTGGCTCAGGAATCACTTCATTTATGTAACTCTCTGCTGCATCCACAAAAACTCCGGTAGCATTACCACTTCTATCCCGAATAACTTTACCACCCTGAGGGTCGGGCGTATCTTTGCTGATGTTTGCCAATTCCATAGCTTTTGAATTTACCCAGCCGGCATGACCATCAACCCGGGATAAATATACAGGTCGGTCTGGAACAACACGGTCTAAGTCAGCAGCTGTTGGAAATTCATTTTCTTCCCAAAGCGTTTGGTTCCAGCCTCTACCCTGAATCCATTCTAAATCCGGATTAGCTTCAGCATAAGCTCTGATGGTATCCAGAGTAGCTTCAAGGGATTCGATCCCGGCTACATTCACATTCAGTTCCTGAAAGCCTAAACCCATTACGTGACCATGAGCATCAATCAGCCCGGGGAGTACCGTCTTACCTTGTAAATCAACAACCTCTCCCGCGGAGTTAACACCTGCTTCGTCATCACCCAGCTGACTTACCTTGCCATCTTTAATTACGAAGGAGCTGAAAGTAATCAGCGAATCGCCCTGAAAAGTGTAGCCATTCACATTAACAAAAGTTTTTGTGTTCTCTGAATTTGAACATGCTCCTGCAATTATTATGATCAACAGTGCAAAAGACGATACAAGTAATTTTTTCATTGGTATTTGTTGGTTAGAATTTCTTGAATATAAGGAATGCAATGCCTTTTGATAAGCATTAAAGAAGGTTTCATTTATTTTGACAATTAAGGTTGCCTAATATTGGTTATCAGGCATTGAAAAAGGTATTGAATACAGCTATTTATGACCTGAATTTTTAGTAGTACTGCACATTGAATCATCTACAGAACATATATTTATTTTTTGTTTTCATAATTGCCGGAACCGTATCCTGCTTTGGTCAATCCAATACACCAGATAGCCTCAGAGATATTTTATTGGTTTATGAAAGCAGTAACAGTACAGAGGATACTGCACGTGTTAATACACTTTTAGAATTAGCTACGTTCTATCGCTATTCAGAATTTGACAGCACCCTGAAGTATGCTGAACTAGCAAAAGAGAAATCTCAACAAATTGATTTCACAAAAGGCTTTCTTAATGCTCAATACTTACTAGCTACAGTCGCCTTCAACCGCGGGGATTACCAAAAGACCTATGAGATAGCCCGAAAAGGTCTGGGTCATAATGACATCAACAAGTTTCGAATTGAACGAGCTTATCTAAATCAAATGGTTGGAATTTCATACGCCGCTCAGGGCAGCTATCAACCCGGGCTAAGCTATTTTATAGAAGCCTATGAATTGTTTAAAGAATTAGATCAAGATCTTGGTGCTTTTCAGAATCTCAACAATATCGGTGTCAGCTATCTTAAAATTGAAGATTATGAAGAAGCCTTGGATATCTTTCTTCAACTCGATTCCCTTCGCACGCTAGAAGCTTCAACCATCTCTGTTCCTGTAAACCTGGGGTTCATCTATTATGAGCTTGGAGATCTCGATAATGCTGAAGAACAGCTTATGAGAGTATTAAATTTTAAAGGTGGAGATTTTGATCAGCGGGCAATAGGTCTGGCTACTTTTAAACTTGGCGATATTTATCTCCAGCGAGAAAGTTATAGCAGAGCTCAAAGTTACTTTAAACGTTCGATTGAAAAGTACAATGAGCTTGGAAATGAGCTCGAAAAGGTCCAATCCTTGAATGGTATTTCTAAAACCTACCTTCGGTTAGGAGATTTAGAGGAGGCACTAGCTTTTGCTGAAGAGGCTTATGACATAGCTCATGAGTTTGGAGGACTTCCTGAAAAGCACACATCAGCCCAGACTTTATATCAAGTTCACAAAGAAAGGAATGAGTTCGAAGAAGCGCTCAGTTTTCACGAAATTTTCAGTTCACTTTCTGATAGTCTTTTTAATAACGACATAAGTCGTGAAGTCGGGCGCATGCAAGCTGAAAATGAGTTCAGGGAAAGAGAGCTTAATCTCAGAGAAGCTCAACAAGAGCAAAACCTTAGAAATGCTACAGAAGTTGCGAACCGTAATTTCTTTATAATCATAAGTCTTTCTCTTCTCATTATCGCTATTGTTGTAGCCTATTTACAATATCGAAATTCATCCCTTCGTAAAAAGGCTAACGAACTACTCAAAGAAAAGAACGAGTACATCAAGCAACAAACAGAACGCCTGGAGGAGATGAATGAAATTAAGACCAACCTCTTCTCTATTATCGCTCACGACCTTAGAGGGCCATTAAGTTCATTGTATGGGTTTTTAACACTCAGCCAAATGGGCGATTTGTCTAAGGAACATATACAACAAATGATTCCTGATTTAGCGGATAGATTCAAATACACTTCTAACCTGCTAAACAATCTTTTAAACTGGGCTAAAAGTCAACTTGAAGGATATAATGTACATCCCGAAGCCTTAGATTTTTCAGCCATTGTGAATGAAAACGTGAACCTTATTTCATCACAAGCCAAAGAAAAGAATATTCGTATAGTAAACCAGATTAAGGATTCAGCCTTTGTTTACACCGACAAAAATATGGTTGGGCTTGTAATACTGAATCTGTTATCAAATGCAGTGAAATTCACCCATAATGATGGAGAAGTCACTATTTGGAACGAAGAAAAAGAGACGGAAGTAGAATTTCATATTAAAGATAGTGGAATCGGTATTGATGAGGAAAAGCTTACTCAGTTATTTAAAGAGTCGAATTTTTATACGACTGATGGGACTAATGAAGAAAAGGGAACCGGTCTTGGCATGATGCTTTGTAAAGACTTCATCTCAAAGAATAATGGCAGGCTTTGGGCAGAAAGTGAAGTTGGAAAAGGAAGTACGTTTTCTTTCTCTCTTCCGAAGAATGAAGAGGCTTTTAACAAAGCAGCATCAGATTAAAGACCAAAGCTCAGATTTAAGGAAATCGGGTGCTAACTCTATTTCCTGAAGTTCTTCTTTTGTGAAAAAACCGATGTCTCTTAAGATCTGCTGGTCGGGAGTCATTTCGGGGTCTGATCCAAGCTTCAAAGCCCCACCCTCTCGTTTCACTAAGTGATAGAATTCAATGGCATGTATAGAACCTACGATAACTTCGTTTACATGCAAACGCTTGCCAACGGATATCTGTAGATTTGTTTCTTCCTTGAATTCGCGAATCAATGCATCTTCTAAAGACTCACCGAAATCGACTCCCCCTCCGGGTGGAATCCATGTCCATTTATTAGTGACTGGTGAGAAAAGCTCGATCAGTAATACTTTTTCATCCTCTACTAAAATGCCACAAGACCGTACCCTTAACCGATTTGAAAACGAATCGGACATTAGGACTTTTCAGGAACAGCTTCTGACTTTTTACGGGACTTATACAACTTGTTTGATTTTGCATACTTCAAGCTGGCCTTCACAAAATCAACAAACAGCGGTTGTGGATTATTCACCGTACTGCGTAATTCCGGATGGAATTGAACTCCTACAAACCACGGGTGTTCAGGAATTTCTACAATCTCAACCAAGTCTCTTTCCGGGTTCATCCCAGCGAGTTCCATTCCGTGTTCTGTAAGTTTATATCGTAAATTATTATTTACTTCGTAGCGATGACGATGGCGCTCATCTACAATATCGGTGCCGTATGCCGCATGTGATTTCGTACCCTCTTTGAGCTTACAGGTGTACTTACCAAGACGCATAGTTCCACCCATGTTCTCGATATTTTTCTGATCGTGCATAATATCGATGATGGGATACTCTGTATTTTCATCAAACTCAGTACTGTTTGAATCTTCCCATCCGCAAACATCACGGGCATATTCAATAACTGCGCATTGCATCCCCAGACAAATTCCAAAAAATGGAATATTATTTACACGGGCGTACTCGACAGCGGCCAGTTTACCATCAATTCCTCGGCCTCCAAATCCTGGTGCCACCAATACACCGGAAATATCTTTAAACGTTTCTTTTACATTTTCTCTGGTGAGGTCGTCTGATTGAATCCATTTAACATTCACTTTGCAATCATTGACTGCACCGGCATGAATAAAAGCCTCAACAATTGATTTGTAAGAATCATGATGCTCTACATATTTACCAACCAAAGCAATATTAATATCTCCGGATGGATTACAAACAGCTTCAACAAAACCAATCCAATTATCGAGATTTGGTTCTTCAGTTTTCAGCTTTAGTTTTTCAATAACCCGTTTATCGAGCCCTTCTTCACGCATCAGCAACGGCACTTCATAGATGCTCTTTGCATCCCGGGATTCAATAACATCTTCGAGATCTACATTACAAAACTGAGCTACTTTACGGCGAATTGTTTCATCCAGTTTATGCTCAGAACGACAAACCAAGATATCCGGTTGAAGTCCGCTTTCCGATAATGTTTTTACGGAATGTTGAGTAGGCTTCGTCTTCAACTCACCTGCAGCTGCCAAATATGGCACTAATGTTAAATGAATGGAAAGTGTGTTTTGGCGGCCTACATTATATCTGAGCTGACGAACAGCTTCTATGTATGGAAGACTTTCAATATCACCCACCGTACCACCAATTTCGATGATCACAACATCATAATTCCCTGACTGACCAAGCTTGAGTACATGGGATTGAATCTCATCAGTAATGTGCGGGATAACCTGAACGGTCTTTCCGAGATATGCTCCCTGACGTTCTTTTGAAATCACATCATAGTAAATGCGGCCAGTCGTCACATTATTACTCTGTGAGGTTTTTATATCTAAAAAACGTTCGTAGTGACCTAAGTCAAGATCTGTCTCTGCACCGTCGTCGGTTACATAAACTTCCCCGTGTTCGTACGGGTTCATAGTTCCGGGATCAACATTGATATATGGATCCAGTTTTTGAATGGTAACTTTGAGACCTTGCGCCACTAATAAGCGCCCGAGAGAAGCACAGATTATACCTTTACCTAGTGACGACGTAACCCCTCCGGTTACAAAAATATATTTGGTGGACATGCGGGAAGTGAGTGTAGTTGATGGATGTAAAATATAGGAGGTTCACCATCCCTATTCAATGTAGAATACTGATAAAAGTCACTTTGTTTTCCACATATTATCCACAACTTGCTTCAAAAGGTCGGGCTTATCAGAAAAAATCCCGCTAGCGCCGCGGTTTATCATTTTTTTCATATTCTTTTCTTTATTCACTGTATAAATAAAAACAGGGATTTCTTGCTCCTTTGTATCATTTGCCCACTTTTTGGAGAATTGGCGCCTGCTGCAATTGAAAGCATTAGCTTGATAAGAAGCTACTAGCTCAGAAGGAAGGCTACTCCCCGACTGACTCCTTTCATATAACAAAGCAGTTGAGATGTCAACATCTAACTCCCTTAAATGCGCAATAGCCCGGTAATCAAAACTTGAGAACAGTACGTAGTCTTGCATTCCGTACTTTTTAACCAGATTAAGAGCCTTCTCTTCTACCCCATTCTTAAGTGTATCAGTAACAGCTTCTGTCTTTATTTCAATATTCAGTGCAATCTTGCCTTTTGCGAATTGCAGTACTTCTTCAAGTGTGGGAATCGGTTCACCTTGATGAGCTTCGCCAAACCAGAGTCCGGCATCCAATTTCTTTAATTCTTCCAATGAAAAATCAGCAACTTTGCCTTTACCATTTGTGGTTCTGTCCAGCGTTTCATCATGAATAACTACAGGTACGCCATCTTTGGTTAGAAGGATATCGAGCTCTACCATCTCAGCTCCCATTTCATACGCAGCTATAAATGCAGAGAGGGTATTCTCAGGATAGTAAGCACTTGCTCCCCGATGACCGATAATTACAAAGCCATCATTATTATCTGTGTAGAGTTTGACGGGTAAATTCATTTTTCCTTGTTGGGCTGATGCAGGAATATATACCAACAATAATACAATGATAAGAGAATAGAATTTCAATTTTTCCTCAGTTTGTTTAGCAGAAAGAACACATAACCTTCCCAACAATAATGAGATTAATTATTGAATAAATAAACTAGTTGTTAACGATAGATTAATTTTGTGAGCTAATAACGCGCTTTATCGCTTTGTGCAATAGAGAATCGAAGGCACCGGTTTGTGTAATAATATTATACATAAAGTATAGACCGACCATTGTTGTAATACTTCCAAACACTGTCATTATAGTTGCTAACCATACTGGCTGTATACTGCTTATTAATGAAAGCGCTACCACAGATGTACCTAAAAAAATCTGACTCATGGCAGATAAAAAATGCAACCCATTAATGGAATGCACACGATCCATAAAATCAGAAATACCTGTGGCGTTTCGATTTGTTATATTTAGCTGCGTTGACCCATCGCTAACTAATGAATTTTTATGTTTCTCTTCTTCAAACATGTCCTTTATTTTTTAGCTAACCTGTATACTAACACTCATTTATTATAATGAAACTCAAACGACTTTAAAATTTTTTATGTCAAAAACAGAAAACTTTTTTATCTACGGACGGAATCCAGTCGAAGAAGCTCTACAAAATCGGCCGGATGAAGTTGACAAAGTGTTTATAAAGAACAATATAAAGCCATCTACTTATCAAAATATATCTGAACTTGCTTCTGATAACGATGTCCCCTTAGTCAAGGTTCCCGGGGCAAAAATCTATAACCTTGTTGGCAAAGTGAATGATCAGGGCTTTGTTTTGCAGATGAGTGCTGCAAAGTACACCAACTTTTTTGACTGGGTTGAGACCCTCATACTCTCAAACAATCCTGCAGTTCTTTTACTTCACGGGATTGAAGATCCCCACAACTTTGGAGCCATTCTCAGATCTGCCGCTGCTGCCGGAATTGAGGCAGTCATTATTCCCATGCAAAATCAGGCGCCGGTAAATGCTACGGTTTTTAAAACATCAGCAGGTACCGCAGGTAGAATTCCTGTAATCAGAATTCACGATATCAATCAAGGCCTTAAAGACCTAAAGGCAACGGGATTCTCAATTGTAGGATTGGATGGAAGTGCAAAACAAACCCTCTGGGAAACAGACCTAAAACGACCACTAGCTTTTCTTATAGGAAGCGAAGGCGAAGGCATTCATCCATCAAACTTAAAACGTTGTGATGAACTGATTAACATCCCCATGGAACATGATGTTGAATCTTTGAACGCTTCTGTAAGTGCCGCTTTGGTAAGTTATGAATGGAAACGGCAGCAATAACAATCAGTAGAGTAAGTATTTTTTTCTCTGCTTTTTGAATTGATTCGCTTCTTTTTCCCACCCCGGAATTTCACTTCCTTGCTCAATGATTTGTTTAAGGTTGATACCATACAGGTTGTTGGCAAATGCCTTGATCTCAAAATCAGGGGTATTTGCCTTCATGAATATGAGCAGATCTAGTCCGAGTTGTACCGGATCGGTTTGGGTGTAGTCTCCATCAAATGAAATACTAATACCGGTACACTGCTGATCTTCGTGTTTGGGGTATGCAGATTTACCGGGTATAGATTTTGGTGTGAACGAAACCTTTTCAAGATTAAGGCTATGCTTTTTTTCAAGTTTTGCTAAGGCTGAGGTATCAAAATTGGTTTTCGGAGAACCGATTATCAGAAATGGATCTGAAGTCCCCCGCCCCTCTGAAATATTTGTCCCTTCCAAGATTACTGTGCCGGGATAGGCAAAAGCGTGTTCAAAAGTTGGAAGGTTTGGAGACGGGGCAATCCATTCGAGTCCAGTTTCCGGCCAAAGCATATCGCGCGCCCATCCGGAGGTTTTGATGACTTTGTAATTTGGTTTTGAAGTCAAGTTCAGCCATCCCTCACCTATGGCCATATCGGCCAGTTCACCCATGGTAAGTCCATACGCAATGGGCATCGGGTAAGCTCCAACGAAAGATTTGAATTCATCTCTCAGAATCCACCCCGCCACATATTCGCCCCCCAAGGGATTGGGGCGATCTAAAATCCATAGCTCTTTATTATTCTCTGCAACAGCCTCCATCACAAGCCCCATTGTTGTGCTATAGGTATAGAATCGCACGCCCATATCCGGCAAGTCAAAAAGAAGTAGATCAATGTTCTCCATCATCACAGGAGTAGGCTTTTTTGTGGAACCGTATAAAGAAAAAACAGGTAATCCGGTTTCAGCATCCACCCCATCTTCTATGGTTTCTCCCGCTCCAGCATTTCCCCTAAAGCCATGTTCTGCAGCAAATAGAGCCGTCACATTCACCCCAAGACTTATCAAAGTATCAACCATGTGGATACCATCTACTCTGGAGGTGGGATTCATCACAAGCCCGATTCTCTTGCCTTCTAATTCGGATATATGATTATCCAGTAATACTTCAGCCCCGGTCTTTACGACTGTTGCGGGCTTTTCCTGTTTTGCATCACAACTCACAAAAAACAAGGATATGAAAAGGATTGAGATTGTGTACTTCATAGAAAATGAGAGTTAAAACTTCAGTTCATAAAAAAAGTCCGTCACTTATATTAGTGCCGGACTTTAATTTAGTAGGATTACTGTAATTTGTTAAGCCTGATTTGCAACTACATCAGATTCTGCAAAAAAGTAATTGGCTTCGATTTTTCCATTTTCTACAGAATCAGATCCGTGGATAATATTTTCGCCAACGCTGTCTGCAAAGTCAGCTCTGATCGTACCTTCATCTGCATCAGCTGGGTTAGTAGCACCAATCAATGTTCTAAAATCTGCGATTGCATTTTCCTTTTCAAGAATCATAGGCACGCAAGCTCCGCTGCTCATAAACTCACATAGCTCATCATAAAAAGGACGCTCTTTGTGCACGGCATAAAATCCACCGGCTGTATCTTTGGTAAGGCGAGTTAGCTTCATTGCCAGGATTTTAAATCCAGCTTCCTGGATTCTTTTTGTCACTTCTCCGATCAGCCCTTTTCGGACACAATCAGGTTTGAGAATAGTCAGTGTTCTTTCTTTTGCCATTATTATAGTCTATTAAAATTTTGTAACATTTAGGATAACAGAAACTCTATTATGTGATCCGTAAAGATAAGAGTTCACACATCAAGATTCGAACCTTATCTGAGAGTTATTCGGTTATTTATCATGAAGGAAGGACAACAACAATTACACCATTGGCACTTCAGCCTTGCTGGAGAACCGGCTGAATTATGGCCGTATCTATCTGATACCAATCGAATATTTCGAAAGTTGGGTGCTACCCCTGTTCATCAAACCTCACTTTCCCGAACCACCCCAAAAGGTTTTTTAGAGCTTAGCCACAACAAGCTCAAGTCTTATGCTACCTGGCAGGAAGATCCCTACACGTGGGAAGAACCCTACCGCTATGGAGTTAGCCGATATTATAAGTTAGGTATCCTGAAGGAATTGAAATTATTTGTAGAGCTGACTGAAACGGATAATGGAACCAAGCTAAGTATCAAACTTTGGGTTCAGCCTTCCAATCCCTTCTTTTCTTTTATGGTTAAAACCTTTGTTGATTATGTGATAAAACGAAAGCTTACAAACTTCATAAATCAGGTAGATGAAAGTGTCAGCCAAAACCTGAAGCCTTATGAGCTTTCTAAAGAGAATAAATTAGTGCGAGGGGCAGACCGCAAGATCAAAGTTATAAAAGAACAGCTGCTAGAGGCGAGTAAGAGAAAACGAATTGTTAACCGTCTCTTGGACCTCATTACTTCTGCTGATGATGAAGACTTGGAGCGCATCCACCCCTATTCCCTTGCTGAATATTGGGGGGAGAAAAAGTATTCTGTATTAAATGTGTTCCTCCATGCAGCAAAGTTAAACCTTCTCGACTTTAGCTGGGATGTATGCTGTCCAACTTGTAAATCTCCCCAACATACCTTCAGAAAAATGAAGGAAGCCCGAGTACATCTATTTTGCGAAAATTGCGATAATGACTACATGATGGACTTCAATCGCAATATGCATCTTGTCTTCAGGCCACATCCCCTGATTAGGAAATTAGCCGATAAAAAATTCTGCCTCGGCGGACCACGTTCTAAGCCTCACCGGGTAATTCAGCAAAAGCTCGAGATTGGAAGTGAGCGTTATCCGCAGGTTAAGCTCGAAGAGGGAACTTACTTATTCCGAACCCATAATCACCAGGGACACCTGATATTACATGTGCGGGATGAAGGTTTTGAAAACGTTACAATACATATTCCAGATACGGAATTGGATGGGCAGGAAATAACTATTTCAACCAACCCAAACCTGATTATCAGCAACCGCTCATCGAAAAAAACGGTGTGCTTTATTGATAAGCTTAACTGGAAGGAAGAAGCCATTTATGCCAGCGAGGTCAGTTCTTCTCATGACTTCAGAGAGCTTTTCTCTCATGAAACTCTTAAGGAAACCAGCAAGGTTAAAGCATCGGAAGTAACCATGCTTTTCACAGACCTCATGAACTCAACTGAACTTTATGTTCAGGAAGGTGATGAATCTGCTATAGGACGAGTAATGGGTCATTTTAAAATTATTCAGCAGATTGTGGCTGAGGAACGTGGCGGTATTGTGAAAACCATTGGCGACTCGGTGATGGCTGTCTTTTGGGAACCCGTCTCTGCCCTTAAAGCCATTCAGCGTATTCAGCAGATTTTTACGACTTCAACTTCCATGGGCGATGCCTTTAAGATTAAAGCAGGGGTCCATTTCGGAGACTGCACAGCCGTAAACTTAAACGGCAGAATCGATTATTTTGGTACAACAGTTAATATCGCCTCCCGTTTGGTGGATATTGCATCAGAGAAGGAGATTATGGTTTCAGAAGCTGTTTTTAATCATCCTGATGTACAACTTTATCTCGAAAAAAACTCTGATACCTTCTTCGTTAAAGAAAGCATGAAAGAGCTTAAAGGTTTCGACGATGAAGAGTTTAAAGTGAAGCAAATCCGCCTTGAACGTCCACCAATGAGATTGGTTATTTAGTTATAGTTTGAGTCAGGGGTCTTTGATTTCAACCCTCAGTAGAACGCTAAACGAATTAACTACTAAATACAACTCTTTCCCTTCTATCACCACCGACCTCCTCTATATCTCCTCCTTCTCAAGGAGGAGACATGCAATTGCTTTTTCTTGCCATGATGCCATTTTTTAGCAAAACGTTTTAAAAGAGTCTTTCTCCTTGCGAAGTAGAAAACAAAAGAGGTCGGAAACTGTGCGCATTCGTTTCTCTTTCCCTCGTCACGAAGGTCTACCTTCGTGACGCCCACCCAGAAGCTCCAGCTTCCAGTCATTAACGCAGTTAGGTATACAGTGTATCAAACTAAGGCTTGGGAAGCTGGAGCTTCCCGGACTGTGTTGCTAAGCTGGAGTTAGCAACCAGAATGAAGGTCTCCCTCACATTAAAAGCGTTACCAGTTGGTTATCTTTAGTAATTCACTTTCATAATTGCCCTTCACTTCGCATCTTTGGTTATTGATTACTCACTCAACCGACATCTCACTATGTCTGCTAATAAATTACATCCTTCCATTGCTGATACTATTGAACCCATGAAACCCAAGAAAAACATTGCGCTGATCGCTCATGATCACCGTAAAGCTGATTTACTTGATTGGGCGGAATACAACAGCGAACATCTTTCCGAACACAACCTGTTTGGTACCGGTACAACCGGCTCTTTGGTTTCAGAAAAATTAAAACTTCCGGTATTTACGTTTAAGAGCGGGCCGCTAGGTGGTGACCTTCAAATCGGTACCGCCATTGTGCAAAATGAAATTAACGTGATGATCTTTTTCTGGGATCCGCTACAAGCCCAGCCTCATGATGTAGATGTGAAGGCTCTGCAGCGTATTAGTATCGTCTATAATATTCCAATGGCCTGCAACCGTTCCTCTGCCGACTTCCTCATCACCTCCCCTATTATGAAGACTAAATACGATCGCTTTATTGTGGATTACAGTCAGCGATTTAAAAAAGATTTCGATGCCGAATAAACTCAAAAACGAGAAAAGTCCCTATCTAAAACAACATGCCGATAATCCTGTGGATTGGTATCCCTGGGGTGATGAAGCCTTTCAAAAAGCAAAAGCTGAGAACAAACCTATATTCCTCTCTATTGGTTATGCCACCTGCCACTGGTGTCATGTAATGGCTCATGAAAGCTTTGAAGATCCTGAAATTGCTGAGCTCATGAACGATGCTTTCATTAATGTGAAAGTAGATCG